>JBLFZD010000107.1:0-10207 GCA_047610085.1 Ilumatobacter sp.
GCCGTAGTCACGGCGCAAGTCAGACTCGGAGCGAGCCGTCGCACCGATCTCGGATTCCACGCCGTGGCGTACGACAACAACGGCGTCGGGATCAACGTCGAAACGTTCGATCACCGTGCCACGGACGTATTCCGTCGGCACCGCAATGACCTCAGCACGCGCTACAGATCGAGGCATCGTCGCCTTGAGGTATCGCAACTTGGTCTTACTGAGATACTGCGGAAAGGTCTCATATTGCAGGTCGTGAATCGTGAGCACGATCGGGCCACCGCCAGCGCTCGGGGCGGTCCCGCCCCCGTGGTGAACGAGGTCGGCCGACTTGGTCCGCCGCGCCAACCATGTGTGTTCGCTGAGCACCCGGCGCTTTCGATCTCTTCCGCTGATGTTCGGTGTCACCATCGGAAAAAGTTCCGCAAGGTCGAGATGTGCTTCAACGAACGACGGCAAGCAGAACAGCGTCGGAACAAAGCCGGCCGGTTGGGCTGTCAAACCAATCAATTGACGTGCGAGATATTGCTCGGAACCGCCGACCTCGCCCGGCACACACCACAGCAGGTTCACCGCGACATCGGTCATGAGGTGAGCTCTCGGTAGACGTCGAGTGTTGCTTGAGCGCAATGAGCCCAGGAGAGTTCAGACGCACGCAGCTTCGCCTGAACTGAGAGCTCCTCACGCCGGTCGAGGGCTTCACACAGCCCCCGAGCGATGTCATCAACATCGAATGGATCAACGAGTACCGCTGCGCCACCCGCGACCTCCTCGGTCGAGGTGCCCTGGCTCGTGACCACCGCGGCCCCTTGGGCCATTGCTTCAGCGACGGGTAAGCCGAACCCCTCGCGTTCGCTTGGGTAGGCGAACACGGTTGCCGACGCGTAAATACCGCGCAGGTCTGCGTTGGACACGTGCCCGAGGAACCGAGCATCGACCTTGCCGCGCTGCGCTTCCTCTGCAACATTGGTCGAGACGTCCCCCCATCCGTCCGCTCCCACAATCACCAGCGGGATCGATCGGGATTGACCGACAAGGACCGACAGTGCCGCCACGAGTCGCACAAGGTTCTTGCGCGGTTCCAGCGTGCCGACAAAGAGTACGAATTCAGACGGAAGGTCATGGCGTTCAATCGCATCAGCAACTTCACCCGCCGTTGCGGGCGCGGCATCGACGCCGAGCGGAACCAACCTCAACCGGTCTTCGGGGAACCCATACTCGATGCAGTCGGCACGGGTCGCCGAGCTCGACACGATGATCCGGTTGGCTCTCCGACGAATCGCTGACAGTGCTCGGGTCATCGACTTCACGCCATGCTTCGTAAACATTGCCGGCGCCTGCAGGAACGCAAGGTCGTGCACGGTCACAACCAAGGGCAACGACGTCGCACACGGGATCAATCCCGTCGCGTGCACCACGTCGACACGGCCAGTGACCGATTCGACCTTCGGCCAGTTCAGGCGCGTCCACGACTCGTAAAGCAGCGGGCGCCCGAGCGGCAACATTGCGACCGATCCAACCGGGCGGTAGGTGGGATGCGGAGGAAGAGGATGTTTGCCAGCGACCTGAAGAAGTTCGACTGCGCCGACGAACTCGGGTGAGCTCCTCAGTTCACGAGCGATACGCAGCGCAGAAATCGCAGTGCCACCGGGCGCGTCATGCCAGCACTGCTCAACGCTGTATGCAACCCGCATCGGGCCCGTTGTGCCGGTCGTCTTCACCGTTCACGAGTCTCGCAGCAAACGCGTCATGATCCATCGGGCATCTCGATGATGGTGACGGTTCCAGCGCCGCCGTCAACCTCGACGATCGCACCATCAGGAATGCGACGGGTCGCGTCCAACACCGAGATCGCGCAAGGGATCCCGAGTTCGCGACTCACGATGACCGCATGGCTCATCGGGGCGCCCACATCGACGATGACTGCATCGGCAGGTACGAACAGCGGTGTCCAGCTCGGGTCGGTAAGCGGAGCGACCAGCACATCGCCGGGTTCCAGCCCGCGAGGATCACCCGGATCGATCACAATCCGCGCTCGGCCACGGGCCACTCCGGCACAACCGGCCAGCCCGGTGATCACCTCCCCGACCTTCACCTGCTCCCGCGTGGCAGACCGCAATTCCCATTCTTCAAGAGGTGGGATCTGACCTTCGAAATAGAACGGTGGAATCCGCTCGGCCAGACGATCGTGCAGGTCGCGGCGCTGACCGATCGTTGCGGCGTACGAACCGGGGTCGGCGATATATCCGTCGAGTTCTTCGGCAACGAGATACCAGAGGTCACCGCGCTCACCGCCGCTGCGTTCGATCATCCGACGGTCCAGCTCTTGGGCACGCAGCCGCGATCCGTGGATTGCCTTCACGATGTTGGTCTTGGCTCGCTCGCGACTCTGCACATGGAGTCGGGCCGAGCGCAGAACCCGCGTGAAGAACCGCCGCAACGGCCACTTCAGGTCGGTCATGACCTGCGCTTCGAGTGTCCTGCGTTCGGCGACCAGACGGTCGTGCTGAGCGTCCGGCGCGTGTGATTCATCGGTGAGTCGCATCCGATCGATGAGGGTCAGCGCCAGCTCGGGCTCGGTCTCCCACGTATCGAAGGCCGTGTCCCATTCGTTCGGGCCGCGTGACCCAAATTCGGCCACGAACTGACCAAACACTTCGACAAACTCACCCACAGCATCATCGTCCGCGGCGGCCTCACGCAGCCGATCCCAGATCCCCGGGATTCCGGCGTCGAAGATCCCTGCAATCGACGGGTTCGCAGCAATCAGACGCCCGAGCTTCCACATCGCCCTGGAGGGCGCTGCCGAGTCCACGTCGCCGAGACCGCTCATCAACCGGGTCGCGATCGTTGCATCGCCGAACTGCTTCTCGCACAGCTGCGTCAACATCGACATGAGCGCTCCGGCCCCAAACGACACGACCAGGTGCGTCTCGAACCACCCGGTGAATCGTTCGATCAGTTCCCCAGCCGAACTGTCGCTCAACTCGCGATCCGTTGCTAAGCCGATCGGACCAAGCGACGCCAGGTATCGGTCGATGTCGAGTGCATCCTGATCAAGTTGTGGAATCTCGGTACGTCCCGTCAGTTGCCAGATGTAGCGCAACCCGGCCAGCGAAGCTTTGCGGTTGCGTTCGCCCGGCAGCGGCACGTGAGGGGGCGGTTCTCCCGTTCCGAGAAAGGATGCGTCAGCATCGAGCGCTGAGCCGCCAGGAACCCGGGCGCCGATCAACCGCTGGATGCTGAGGTTGAGGTAGGCGTAGCCGCCAAAGATGCCACTGCCGACGCCGGTCGAGAGCGGAATGTCGTCGAGTTCCTCAGGGCGGATGAGGCCGCTGCGCAAGATGGCTCGACGCATTGCTCGTTCCCCTGCGTGCTGAGCGATCGAGAAGCTGAGCGGGCGATAAACGAACGGATAGACCTCCCCCGCGTTACCCCGGGTGTAGATCGGGAATCGCTCTGATGCATCCGTGCCGACCCACTCCCCACCGCCAATCGGCCGCCACGGGTCCGGTGCGCTGACGATGGTAAAGTCGTGCTCAGCCATCTGATCAAAGGTACTCCCCCACCGAAACCCGGTGCGACGCAGGGCTTCGCGTCGGCAAGGATGACCGCATGGGGAACACGCATTGGCCACCGTTCGATCTGGAGATCCACACGCCAGACCTCACGCTGCGATATCCCGACGACGAGACGTTGGCCGATCTCGTTCGGCTCGCCGCCGACTGAGTTCATGACCCCGGCGACATGCCATTTGTTACCCCGTGGACACGGTTTGACCCACCGAAGCTGGAGCAAGAGGCGTTGCGTTTCCACTGGCGATCCCGAGCAGAAACGCAGCCCGACTCGTTTCGGATCCCGCTCACCGTGTTTCGCGGCGGGGAACTCGTGGGTGCGAGCCAAGTTGGAGCCGGCAACTTCGCAGCGTTGCGTTGGTTCGAAACAGGGTCCTGGCTAGGGCAACGATTTCAAGGCCAAGGTGTCGGCAAGCAGGTACGTCGGGCGACACTTACGTGCGGATTCGATGACCTCGGCGCAATGCTCGCGGCGACGGCAGCCTGGCACAGCAACCCGGCGTCCCTTGGGGTGACCCGTTCGCTTGATTACACCCAACAGGGGCGCGAGCGCCAGCTGCACGACGACGCTGCCACCGACCTACTCCGTTTCGATATGACGCGAGAGCACCTCAACACAATCCGTCCGAATGGCGTCACGTTCTTCGGGCTCGACCCGACGAGAGAGTTTCTCGGACTCAGCTGAGCCGTTCGACCAATTCGGCGAGGGGTTCGCGAAAGTCGCGCAGTGCAATGCGCCCCTGCGCGAGCCACGCTGCGTTCTCAAGCACGCTGTTAGCGGGGCGCGGCGCCGGACGAGGAGGGTCGAGTTCGGCGGTCGAGATAGGGCCCACCATGGCAGGGTCGTAGCCCGATGCGCTCAGGATCTCACGCACGAACTCGTACCAGGACACCGGGCCTGAATTGGTCAGGTGAAACACACCGCCACGTCGTTCGGCGGCGAGTTGCTCGATCGCCACAGCAAGATCACCGGTAAACGTCGGGCAACCGCGCTGATCGTCGACAAACGCCATCGGTTTCCCTGCGGCGCCAAGGCGGCGGACCAACGTGACCATGTTGTTGCCGTGCTCACCGCATACCCACGACGTGCGAACAATTGTTGCGTCATCGCCGAGCGCATCGAGCGCCGCCCGCTCCCCTGCAAGCTTTGAGCGCCCATACACCGAAGCCGGATTCGTCACGTCGTCCTCTCGGTAGGGGCGATCGAGCGCACCGTCGAAGACGTAGTCGGTGCTGACATGAACCAGGTGGGCTTGGACGGCGACGCATGCTTCAGCGAGCCGACGGACGCCGTGCTCGTTCACCTCGTGTGCTAATTCTGCCTCGGTTTCGCATCGGTCGACAGCGGTAAACGCCGCACAATTCACAACGACGTCGGGACCCACGTCGGTGAGCGCCTTCGTCACGGCCATGGAGTCGATGAGGTCAAGACCTTGTCGGTCAAAGCCAATAACTTCGTGTCCAGCCGCATCGAATGTTTGGACAACGTCGATTCCCAGTTGTCCGGCCGCCCCGGTCACGATCACCTTCATGGCAACGCGGTCAGAGCCCGGCCTTGGCCTTGAGCGGTTCCCACCATTCACGGTTGTTCCGGTACCACTCGATGGTCGCTGCCAGGTTGTCGTCGAAGCTCTTCGACAGCTGCCACCCCAGCTCGGTGATCTTCGAGATATCAACCGAGTAGCGGCGATCGTGTCCCTTGCGATCCTCGACCGGTCGAATGAACGACTCATCGCGCCCGCAAAGTTCTATGAGCCGGCGGGTCAGATCAACATTGGTGAGTTCGTTCCCCGCTCCGATGTTGTATATCTCACCGACGACGCCCTGTTCGAGCACGAGGTGTGCCGCGATGTTGTGGTCTTCGACGTGGATCCAATCCCGAATGTTCAGACCGTCGCCGTAGAGCGGCACCTGGTGTCCGTCGATCAGGTTCGTCGTGAACAACGGGATCATCTTCTCGGGAAACTGGTATGGCCCGTAGTTGTTCGTGCAGCGTGTCACCACGACCGGGAGCCCATACGTGGCGTAATAGCTCAGCGCGATCAGGTCCGAACCAGCCTTGGCCGCCGAATACGGAGATCGTGGCTCGAGCACGTCGGTCTCTTGGGAGGAGCCCTCTTCGACCGAGCCGTACACCTCGTCGGTCGAGATATGAAGAAATTTCCCGACGCCCACCTGTGTTGCGACGTCACACAGGACATTCGTTCCGATGCAGTTTGTACGCACGAACGCAGACCCATCGGCGATCGACCGGTCGACGTGCGTCTCGGCGGCAAAGTGCACGACGGCATCGTGCCCATCCATCGCCGTAGCAACGTCATCGACATCACAGATGTCAGCGTGGACAAACTCACAACGCGGATCGTCGAGCACGTCACGAATCGAGGCCATATTGCCGGCGTAGGTGAGCGCGTCATAGATCGTCACCTCATGATCGGTCGAGTCGAGCACGTGGCGGACGTAGTTCGAACCAATGAATCCGGCTGCGCCGGTGACAAACAGCTTCATGAGGACACCTCATACAGTTCGGGTTGGTCGGCCAGCCGCGGACTCGCCGCATCCTTGGTCGACAGGGTCGCAGCCGACGCGACCCCCGGCCAGGTAATGCCAAGGTCAGGGTCGTCCCAGGCAATCGATCGTTCGCACTCTGGCGAATAAATACCCGACACTTTGTAGGTCACTCGCGTATCCGGCTCAAGCGTGCAGAACCCGTGGGCAAAGCCGACCGGCACCAACAGTTGGTTTCCGGCGTCAGCGCTGAGCACGACAGCCACGTGTTCCCGAAACGTTGGCGAACCTCGACGGATATCAACAGCCACGTCGAGGATCGACCCACCCAGCACACGGATCAGCTTCGCCTGCGCGTGCGGTGCCACCTGATAATGCAACCCACGCACCGTGCCGGATCCAGCTGAGAACGACTCGTTGTCCTGCACGAAGTCGACGTCAAGGCCAGCTTCAACAAACACCGCTGCCTTAAAAACCTCGCTGAACCATCCGCGGTCGTCGCCATGACGAACCGGCTCGATCTCGATGACGTCGGGAAGGCGGGTTGGGGTCAGTTTCACGAGTCGACCCCGTCCAGGAGCGATAACAAATACTGCCCGTAGCTGTTCTTCGACATCGCTTCACCCGCAGCCTTCAGCGCGGCGTCGTCAATCCAACCCCGTTCCCAGGCGATCTCTTCAAGGCAGGCGATCTGGCGGTTCTGGCGGTGCTGGATGACTCGAACGAATTCCGACGCTTCGATCATCGAATCGAACGTGCCGGTGTCGAGCCACGCGTGGCCTCGGTTCAGCCGTTCGACATTGAGTTCGCCGCGTTGCAGATAGGCCTCGATCACCGACGTGATTTCGAGCTCGCCGCGGGCCGAGGGCTGCACGGTCTCAGCAGCCTCCACGACCCGGTCGTCGAAGAAGTACAGACCGGTGACCGCCCAGTTGCTTCGGGTGACCTCGGGTTTTTCTTCGATTGAAAGTGGTCGGCCATCGGCATCGAGCTCGACGATTCCATACCGCTGCGGATCATTCACGTGGTACCCGAAGATCGTCGCACCCGTTTCGCGAACGGCCGCATCGGTGACCATCGCCGAGAGGCCCGCGCCATAAAAGAGGTTGTCGCCAAGAACGAGGGAGGCGCCGCCGCCATCGAGGAAATCGGCACCGATCAGGAAGGCCTGTGCCAGCCCGTCCGGAGACGGCTGGACGGCGTACTCGAGGCTGATCCCCCACTGCGAACCATCACCCATCAAGCGTCGGAACGCCGCCGAGTCATCGGGCGTGGTGATGATCAGGAACTCACGGATCCCGGCCAACATCTGCACCGACAGCGGGTAATAGATCATTGGCTTGTCGTAGACCGGCAGCAATTGCTTCGACGTGCCAAGGGTGACCGGGTGGAGACGCGATCCGGTTCCTCCGGCGAGAACGATTCCCTTCATATAGTGCGGAGCATACGCGCCACTCGGCCTGAGCCGGTGGCGATCAACCGCCTGGCTGCGTAGTTGGCGGGGCGGGGAGTAACGCCACGCCACGGAAGTAGTTCAAAATGCCCTCCGTTTCGGGGCCTTGGATCACCGTGAGCACCGACTTGCCGTCGACGTTGGCGCCCTGGCTCGGCAACGTAAACGTTTCCAAGCCCGTGCCGAACGCCTTCCGCAGAGTTCCTGCCGCAGCAAGCGGATCAAGGTTGGGATCTAAGCGCAACGAATCCGACGTGGCATCGATCAGCTCGGAGGCCAGAAAAGGATCCGACTTGAGTTCGTTGAGCGTTTCGCTCACCGTGGCCCGAATGAACTCCTGCTGACGCAGGACACGACCGATGTCGGCAGTGCCATCCGTGCGCCACTCGCCATCACGGAACTCCTGGAAGGTTCGACTGCGCGAATACGCCAGCGCCTGATCCCCGCTAAGCAGGTTGCACCCAGCTGGCTGGTCGAGGCCGCTCTTCCTGTCTCGGACCGGCACCTCGAAGCAGATCGTTGTGCCACCGATGGTGTCGATCAGATCTTTAAAACCGAAAAAGTCGATGTCGACGACGTGGTTGATCGCGATGCCGTACTCGGAGGTGATCGTGGCGGCCAACACGTCGGCCCCCCGGTTATACGCGGCATTGATGCGGTCCTGGCGGCCGGTGTCGGCGTGGGTGACCCAGAGGTCACGGTTCAGGCTGAGGATCGACGCACCGTTTCCATCGGTCTCCTGGCGAAGGATCATGATCGTGTCGCTTCGACGTCCCGACACATCGTCAGCTCCGCCCACACTCCCGGCGTCGGAAGCATTGGGGTCGGCCCCCTCACGTGAGTCAGACCCGATCAGTAAATAGTTCACGGCCGGACCGTCGACGGCAACCAGAACATCCTCGAGGTTCTCGATGCGGTCCACGTTGCCGACCTGACGATCTGCAGCGGTGATGACTCCCGTCGCCCCGACAGCTCCGACGACCACAGCGAACAGCACCCCAAGAGGCGCAGACGTCCGTCGGCGGGGCCGATCTCGCGGTTGTTCCCACTGCTGATCCTGGAGAGTCGTATTCACCACGGATAAATTAGACCGCTCGAAGCCCAACTTGATGGCACCAGCGATCTCTCTCGGTGAGACGTCTGTCGCTCTGCGCCGAAATCATTCGGGGCTCGACCGGAGATGCACAACGTCGCCAACGTCAAGCGTGTGCGTGGTCGTGCCGTCATCGACGAAGATGCGGCCATCTTCGTCGACGCCCGTTGCGGTACCAATGAGCACCTGATCGCCGGGCAGTTCGACCCGCACCCGCTGACCCAGAGTGAGGAGCCGGGTCCGATACGCCACCATCGTCGCGCCGTCATCGAGACGGTCGACCTCGCACAGCATCGGGTCGAGGAGGGCTCGGGGGGCGATGTCCAGAGCGAGTTCTCGAGCGAGTGACGACCCGGTGTCGGGCGCCCATCTAACGTTGACCCCAATACCAACGACGACCGCACCGGTTGCCGCCGACCGTTGAGCGAGCACCCCGGCCAGTTTGCGGCCATCGAGCAGCACGTCGTTCGGCCACTTCAGCCCGAGCCGTGAGCGAAGGTCGGCGCCGGCCAGCTCCTCGATCGCTGCGATCGCGGCCAACCCGACACGTTGCGTCAGAATCGAAGGTGACGATGGCGGGTTGGTAAACAGCAACGAAACCAGCAGGTTCGCTTGCGGCGGAGCATCCCAGCGGCGATCGAGACGCCCTCGTCCCGCCGTCTGGTGATCAGCCAGTAAGGCGGTCCGGTTGCCAACGGTTCCGGCCTCAACTGCGCTCAATAGATCGGTATTGGTGCTCGCCGTCTCGACCACGTGTTGGACGGTCCAATCCGGCGGCTCATGCCCGTGTGCCGAATCTTCCGCTCGTGGGATGCCAGGTCCGCGGTTCATGCCCCCTACATTTGCACGTGTGCTGAAGAAGATCCTGATCGCCAACAGAGGCGAAATTGCTGTCCGTGTTATCCGAGCCGCTCGCGAAATGGGGATTGCAACCGTCGCCGTGTACTCGGAACTGGATCGCAATGCGCTCCACGTTCGCCTCGCCGACGAAGCATTTGCGCTCGGTGGGACGACTGCGGCGGAGAGCTACATCGATTCCGACAAGCTGCTCGATGCCATCCGCACGAGCGGCGCCGACGCCGTACACCCCGGCTATGGCTTCTTCAGTGAGAACCCCGACTTCGCTCGCGCCGTTGCGGCAATGGGCGTCGAGTTCATTGGCCCGCCACCCGAGTCGATGGATGAGATGTCTGACAAGGTGTCGAGCCGCAAGGCTGCGATTCGCGGTGGTGCACCAATCGTTCCGGGCACCACCGAATTCGCTGAAGGTCCCGATGAAATTCGCGACTTCGGCAACGAGCACGGGTGGCCGCTCGTCATCAAAGCCGCCTTCGGCGGTGGCGGCCGCGGCATGAAAGTCGTTGAGAACGCCGACGACGTCGACAACGCACTGGCGTCAGCGCAGCGAGAAGCCAAGAGCTTCTTCGGTCGCGACGAGGTCTACATCGAGCGATACCTCACCTGGCCCCGCCACGTCGAGATCCAGTTGGTCGGTGACAAGCAGGGCAACTGCGTCTGGATCTCAAGCCGCGACTGCTCGGCACAACGCCGCCATCAGAAGCTGATCGAGGAAGCACCCGCACCGTTCCT
>JBLFZD010000108.1:0-10093 GCA_047610085.1 Ilumatobacter sp.
GTAGCAAAACGGCCACCATCGAGCTGGACCATCGGACGCAGTTCCGGTGGGATCACCGGCACAACGTCGAGGATCATGGCCTTCGGGTCGTTGATACGGCGCCCAGCGTCGTCACGACGGTTGAACGACGTCACGATCTTGAGACGCTTGATCGCCTTCTGCTTGCGCTGCGCGCTGAGCGGCTTGCGGCCGGACTCGGTGACGTCGATCGCTCCACGCAACTTGATCTCTTCCTCATCGAAATCGATGCGGTCGATGAGCTGCTTGATGGCTTCGGCGCCGGTGCCGCCTTCGAAGTACTCGCCGTACTTGTCACGCATCTCGCGCCACAACAGTTCGTCTTCGATGATCTTGCGAGCATGCAGGCTCTTGAACTCATCCCAGGTGCGGGTAATGAGGTCGAGTTCCATGTCGTAGCGCTCACGGATGGCTTCGAGCTCCTTGTCGGACTCGCGCTGCAGCTTCTTCAGGTCGGCAGCCTTGGCGCCTTCCTTCTCCGCGACCCCAACGTCAGCTTCGAGGCGCTTGAAGCGCTCATCGAGCTCGAGCTCGAGCTCCTTCTGAATCACTTCGCGCTCTTCGAGGAACTCGGCTTCGAGGCTCTCGAGTGCTTCGTGGCGGCCGTCTTCGTCGACCCAGCTCACGAGGTGCGCAGCGAAATAGATGACCTTCTCGAGCATCTTCGCCTTGAGCTCTTCCTTCGGCTCGATGCCAGCAAGAAGGTAGGCAAGCCATGAACGGGTACCGCGGAGGTACCAGATGTGAACGGCAGGTGCCGCAAGCTCGATGTGGCCCATGCGGTCACGGCGGACCTTGGAGCGCGTGACTTCGACGCCACAGCGCTCGCAGATGATCCCCTTGAAGCGGACACGCTTGTACTTGCCGCAGTAGCACTCCCAGTCACGGGTTGGGCCGAAGATCTTCTCGCAGAAGAGTCCTTCCTTTTCCGGGCGCAGGGTGCGGTAGTTGATGGTTTCGGGCTTCTTTACTTCGCCGTGCGACCAGGTACGAATCTGGTCGGCGGTTGCCAGCCCAATCTTGAGCTGGTCGAACATATTGACGTCGAGCATGTGGTGTGGTCCTTGCTGTTGCTCTTGCGTGTGTCAGTCGTACATCGGGTTGGACAATGGGTGTCAGACACCAATTACCCAACCCGGAGATCGGGGTGAGTGATCTGCGACCGGACGTTGGGTGTCTGACACCCATCGTCCGTGTCGCAGCTGCAACTCAGTACCTTGCGGCTCGTTCGGCCTTTTCGCGTTCGCGGCGCGCATCGTCTTCGTCGGTACCGCGCTCGGGACGAGAGATGTCGATTCCGAGTTCTTCCGCAGCGCGGAAGACTTCGTCGTCGAGATCTCGCATCTCGATCTGATGGCCCTCTTCGGTGAGGACCTCGACGTTGATGCAAAGTGCCTGCATTTCCTTCATGAGCACCTTGAACGACTCGGGGACGCCCGGCTCGGGAATGTTGTCACCCTTGACGATCGACTCGTAGACCCGGACACGTCCGAGCACGTCGTCGGACTTGATGGTGAGGAGCTCTTGCAAGCAGTACGCCGCTCCGTACGCCTCAAGTGCCCACACTTCCATCTCACCGAAGCGCTGGCCACCGAACTGGGCCTTACCACCGAGCGGCTGCTGGGTGATCATCGAGTACGGGCCGGTGGAGCGAGCGTGGATCTTGTCGTCGACCAAGTGGGCCAGCTTCAAGATGTACATGTAGCCACAGGTAATGGGGTTGTCGTACGGGTCGCCGGTGCGACCGTTGAACAACGTCATCTTGCCATTGAGACCGACCAGGCGGTCACCGGCTGCGGACTCAGGGTTCAGACCGGCCAGAATTTCCTGGATGGTGGCGTGCTCGCCAGCCTTCTCCTTCTCATCCCACTTGGCGCCGTCGAACACCGGCGTCGCCACGAACGTGGCGGGCTTGGTGTTCGTACGCGTCTTGTTCTCGGTGCCACGAATTGGCGTGTCGCCAACGGTCGTGCCGTCCGGGTTGGTCCAGCCCCAACGAGCGCAGTAGCCGAGATGGCTCTCGAGCACCTGACCCACGTTCATTCGTGACGGAACACCCAGCGGGTTCAAGATGATGTCGACGGACTGACCATCGGCGTTGTACGGCATGTCTTCAATCGGGAGGATCTTGGAGATGACGCCCTTGTTGCCGTGGCGCCCAGCGAGCTTGTCGCCCACGCTGATCTTGCGCTTCTGAGCGACGTAGACACGCACGAGCTGATTGACGCCCGGGGGCAACTCGTCGCCGTCGTCACGGTTGAACACCTTGACGTCGATGACCTTGCCAACCTCACCGTGCGGGACCTTCAGGCTGGTATCGCGGACTTCGCGAGCCTTCTCACCGAAGATGGCCCGCAACAGGCGCTCTTCGGGGGTCAGCTCGGTTTCGCCCTTCGGGGTGACCTTGCCGACAAGGACGTCGCCGGGGCCAACTTCGGCGCCGACACGGATGATGCCGCGGTCGTCGAGGTCAGCGAGGATGTCGTCGCTCAGGTTCGGGATGTCACGGCTGATCTCTTCAGGACCGAGCTTCGTGTCACGAGCATCGACCTCGTGCTCCTTAATGTGGATCGACGTGAGCACGTCGTCCTTCACCAGGCGCTCAGAGAGGATGATCGCGTCTTCGAAGTTGTAGCCCTCCCACGGCATGAACGCCACGAGCAAGTTCTTACCCAAAGCGAGTTCACCATGGTCGGTCGAAGGACCGTCAGCGATGATCGTGCCGACCTCAAGCTTGTCGCCTTCGCGGACACGGGGCTTTTGGTTAATGCACGTGTCCTGGTTGGAGCGAGTGAACTTATTGAGGCGGTAAACCTTCTTGCCTTCGGTCTTGTACTCGACGGTGATCGTGTCACCGTTGACTTCGATGACGTCACCCTCATCGATGGCCTGGATGAGGTCGGCGGCATCACGCGCTGCACGATTCTCCATGCCGGTACCGATGTAGGGAGCCTCGGCCCGCAACAACGGCACAGCCTGACGCTGCATGTTGGCTCCCATAAGGGCGCGGTTGGCGTCGTCGTGCTCGAGGAACGGAATCAGCGCCGTTGCAACCGACACGATCTGCTTCGGGCTGACGTCGATGAAGTCGACCTCCACCGGCGGCACGAAGCCAATGTCGGTGGTAGCACCGAAGAAACTCTCCGCTTCGAGCATCTTGCGGAGGTCTTCGAGGCTGGCAGCCTGAGGCGAGCGGCGCACGAGCACTCGTTCGTCACGAATTGCGCCGTCGTCCTGGAGTGCGGTGTTCGCCTGGGCGACCACGTAGTTCTCTTCTTCGTCAGCGGCCATGTAAACGATCTTGCCGGTGACTTTGCCGTCCTTGACCTGACGGTAGGGCGACTCGATGAAACCGAACTCGTTCACACGGGCATAGGTCGACAAGCCGCCGATCAGACCAATGTTGGGGCCTTCTGGCGTTTCGATCGGGCACATGCGGCCGTAGTGGCTGAAGTGCACGTCTCGAACTTCGAAGCCGGCACGCTCACGAGATAGACCGCCAGGTCCGAGTGCGGAAAGGCGACGACGGTGGGTCAGACCCGACAGCGGGTTGACCTGGTCCATGAACTGCGACAGCTGCGACGTTCCGAAGAACTCCTTGATGGCTGCCACCACCGGGCGGATGTTGATAAGGGTCTGCGGGGTGATCGACTCGACGTCTTGGGTGGTCATGCGCTCACGCACGACACGCTCCATGCGGCTCAAGCCGATACGGACCTGGTTCTGGATCAGTTCACCAACCGAGCGGATACGACGGTTTGCGAAGTGGTCCTGATCGTCGAGGCGGTAACCGGGCTCCTGCTTGACGAGGTGCAGCATGTAGCTGATCGATGCGAGCACCTCGCAGCGCGACAGCACGTTTTGACCCTCTTCGGGGAAGTCGAGCAGTGGCTCGCCTTCCTCGTTGTGGAGTCCACCGAGACCGAACATCTCGTCGAGTCGGGCGACTTCTTCGCCAAGCTTGCGGTTGATCTTGTAGCGGCCGACGCGGCTGAGGTCGTAGCGACGACTCTCGAAGAATGCGTTGCGGAAGTACGCCTTGGACGACTCAGCGGTGGGCGGCTCGCCGGGGCGGGCACGCTTGTAGATCTCGATGAGCGCTTCTTCTTGGGTCGGAGCGATTTCGCGTTCCTTTTCCCATTGGCCTTCGAGGAAGTCGAAATGCGATACGAAACGGTCGAGGAAGCCCGGGGCGTTCATCTCGTCGTAGCCGAGTGCGCGAAGCATCGTGAAGATGCCAAGGCGACGCTTGCGAGCAACACGCGTTCCGGCGGTGACGTCCTTGCCCGGCTTGTGCTCGACATCGAACTCCATCCACTCGCCGCGGTACGGGTGGATGGTGCCCTTGACGAGCTGGTGCTTGGTGAGGTTACGCAGCCGGAAACGCTCACCTGGCTCGAAGATGACGCCCGGCGAGCGGACGAGCTGAGACACGACGACGCGCTCGGTGCCGTTCACGATGAACGTGCCCTTCACGGTCTGCATGGGGAAGTCGCCCATGAAGACGACCTGCTCCTTGATTTCACCCGTGTTGCGGTTCATGAACCGCGCGCGCACGAAGACCGGTGCGGAATAGGTCATGTCCTTTTCCTTACACTCCTCCACCGAGAACTTCGGCGGGGGGCGCAGGTCAGGATCGAACGGGTCGAATTCCAGCTCCAGCTGGAGGTTCTCAGAGAAGTCCTTAATCGGGCTGATGCTGCGGAACGTCTCCGCGAGCCCTTCATCGAGGAAGTGCTGGAAGGATTCGGTCTGAACCGCGACCAGGTCAGGGAGCTCGAGGGGCTCCTTCAGGTTGCCGAACGAATAACGCTCACGAGACACGGGACGAGTCGCCACGGATCACTCTCCAAGGGGTTCGACGCCAGAACTCGACGCCTTTGTGGG
Organism: Ilumatobacter sp.; assembly: GCA_047610085.1. Classification (GTDB taxonomy): domain Bacteria; phylum Actinomycetota; class Acidimicrobiia; order Acidimicrobiales; family Ilumatobacteraceae; genus Ilumatobacter_A. The sequence goes on from JBLFZD010000108.1 coordinate 4,906, forward strand.
TGCTGCCAGAGGCCGTACGCACGTCGAAACATCACAAAAGAGAGATGTCAAACACACACACACGGCGACCAGTGAGCCTAACCCCGCGCGTGGGGCAACATCAACCAGACTCGGAGCAAAGCTCGACGAGTTCTCAATTTTGCCTTCTGAAGTACGACCCCGCCCTAGATGTTCGGGTATCGAACGAATTGCGGGCCAACGTAAGGAATTCGGGAGCCGCTGTCAAGCATTCAATTGAGAAGCTTGGAAACATGAAACGCAAAAGTGCCCGGTGGTTGACCCACCGGGCACTCTACGCATGTTTACTCACAATGATCATGCGGCCAAAAGCCGCAGCGAATCACTTGACTTCGACGTCTGCGCCGACTTCTTCGAGCTTGGCCTTGGCGGCTTCGGCGTCGTCCTTCGACACCTTCTCGAGGAGCGACTTAGGTGCACCATCAACGAGGTCCTTGGCGTCCTTGAGACCAACACCGAGGAGGTCCTTGACCGCCTTGACGACCTGGATCTTCTGGGGGCCAGCGCCGTTGAGGACAACGTCAAACTCGCTCTGCTCGTCGCCACCGGCGTCGCCGCCAGCAGCAGGAGCAGCCATTGCCACAGCTGCCGGGGCAGCTGCGGTGACGTCAAACTTCTCTTCGAAGGCGTCGAGGAGCTCCTTGAGCTCGATGACGGTGAGGGCGGAGATTGCGTCGAGGATTTCTTCCTGGGACATGATTTTTTCTCTTTCGTTCTCGCCGGACTATTCCGGCTGATTTCAGTTCTGGTGGCATCGGAGTTCCGCAGAGCGGAACACCGGAGGGATCAGGCGTTCTCTTCCTGCTTCTCGATAAGAGCGCTGAGCCCGTATGCGAAATTGCGTGGGAGCGCCTGGAGCAGACCTGCGGTCTTGACCAGGGGAGCCTGGAGTGCTGCTGCGAAATTCGCCAGCAACACTTCGCGGGGTGGAAGATCGGCAAGAATCTTGAGCTCATCGGCCGACATGAGGGTGTCCCCCATGATTCCGCCCTTGAGGACGAGCGCCGGAGTGATCTTGGCCTGCTCGGTGAGAGCCTTCGCCGACGCAGCGACATCGCCGCTCACGAAGGTGAGGGCTGTCGGGCCGGTGAGGAACTCGTGGAGCCCCTCCATACCCGCAGCCGTGGCTGCGAGCTTGACGAGCGTGTTCTTGTACACCTTATGTTCGGCGCCGGCTTCACTGAGCGGCCCACGGAGATCAGCGAACTGACTCACAGTGAGACCACGGTATTCCGTGACGAAAACTGCGGTTGCTGCGTTGAGCTTCGCGGTGACTTCTTCCACCACTGCCACCTTGTCGGGGCGTGGTGCGTTTCCTTCTGACATGTGCATTACCTCCTCTCGCTGCAACTCGGGGGTGCTCGCATTGCAGTGCGAACACCATCGAGGAGCGGGGTGCGTCGCAAGCGACACACTGTTCTTCGAAGGCATGCACCTCGGTTGGCGACTCGGGAGTCATTACCCGCTGCTTCGGTGAAGAAGCGGCGGACCAACGGTCTTGGGCGAGAACCGTATTGATTGAGACATGGATACTACGAGCAGTTCGCGCAAATCAGCGCCCCAATCGCTGATGGCCACAACGACACCTCAGCGCAACGCTGCCCGGATCCGCATGCGATGCCACATCGAACCACCATTTTCAACCGGGCTTCGGGCCGACGTGACCGGCGAGGTCCTTGAAGCTGGCGATTTCGACCGCCCCCGTACTTTGTGTTCTCAGAGGGTCCTCGGTGGCTCGACTCGATAGCAACTCGGCTCGGCTCACCCGCGTTCACTGCCGCGGAGCTCACGCCGCAGCAGGCGCCGTCGCGTTGTCGAAAACGACGAACGGCCCGCCCTCGGGGGGACGGACCGTTCGCAAAACGATTCAATTTGATGATGTTGCAACGAGTCGCTTGAGATCAAACGGCACGATCCAAGCAGCCTTGCGGACCGCAGCAGCGATGAACTCACTGCGAGGTCGAGCGTCTCAGTCGATGACGCGCTTCAGGCGCGCAATGTCGACACGAACGCCGGGCCCCATGGTCGCCGATGCGGTGACCTTGCGGATGTAGCGGCCCTTGGCCGATGCCGGCTTGGCACGGTTCAATTCTTCGATGACCGCATAGAAGTTGTCAGCGAGCTTGTCGATGTCGAAGCTGGCCTTGCCGATTGGGACCTGTACGTTGGCGTAGCGATCGGTGCGGTACTCAACCTTGCCGCCCTTGAACTCTTCGACGGCCTTGCCGACGTCGGTCGTCACGGTCCCGGTCTTCGGGTTCGGCATCAGGCCACGGGGACCGAGCGAACGGCCGAGGCGACCAACAAGCGGCATCATGTCCGGGGCCGCAATGACGAGATCGAAATCCATCATGCCGCCTTCGACCTGCTCGAAGAGATCATCGGCGCCAACGAGGTCGGCGCCAGCAGCCCGAGCGGCGTCGGCAGCTTCGCCAGTGGCGAACACGGCAATACGCACGTCCTTGCCGGTACCGGCAGGAAGTGCAACGGTGCCGCGCACCATTTGGTCGGCCTTGCGCGGGTCGACGCCGAGACGGATCACGATGTCGATCGACTCATCAAACTTGGCCGTGGCGGTGTTCTTGGCGTGCGTGACGGCCTCGACCGGAACGTACATGTAGTCGCGATCAAAGGTCTTGACGGCGTCTGCAAACTTCTTACCTGACATTGGATGTCTCCCTCAGAGATGTTGGTCCGCCAGCTGAGGTACTGCTGGTCGAGACGGTGAATTGGTGTGTTGAGTGCCTGAACCCCGAGGGGTCAGACGACTTCGATGCCCATGGAACGAGCGGTACCTTCGACTTGCAGCTTGGCTGCATCCATGTCGTTGGCGTTGAGGTCGGGCATCTTGATCTCGGCGATCTCGATGACCTGTGCTGCGGTGATCGAGCCGGCGATCTCGGAGCCCGGGTTGTTCGCGGCCTTGGTGACGCCAGCCTTCTCACGGATCAACGTCGATGTGGGCGGCGTCTTGAGGACGAACGAGAACGTCCGATCTTCGAAGATCGTGATCTCGGTCGGGATGACTGTTCCCACGCTGGATTCAGTCTGAGCGTTGTACGCCTTGACGAAGTCCATGATGGCGATGCCGTGTGGTCCGAGTGCGGTGCCGACGGGCGGAGCGGGGCTCGCCTTGCCTGCTTGGATTTGGATCTTGACGACCGCCATGACCTTTTTCTTTGCCATTTCAGTTCTCTCTTCGTATTCTCGAAACGACGTTCTTGCTCGGCGTCGTCAGTGGTGGATGGTGTCACGGTTCTGAGCTTGCAGCTCAGAGCGTCGCTGCTTAGAGCTTGGCGACCTGGCTGAAGTCCATCTCGACCAGCGTTTCGCGGCCGAAGATGTTGACGAGGACTTTCAGCTTCATGTGATCTGCGTTGATCTCGGCGATCTCTCCGGTGAAGTCGGCGAACGGGCCTTCCTTCACGCGAACGCTTTCGCCTTCTTCGTAGTCGAGCTTCGCCTTGCGACGTGGTGCAGCTTCGACGCCCTCGGTTTTCGGTGTGAGGAATGTTTTGACCTCACGACGCGACAGCGGCGTGGGCTTCTGGCCTTTGGCAGCCTGGCCAACGAACCCGGTGATGCCGGGAGTGTTGCGTACGCAGTACCAGGACTCGTCGTCCATCTGGCAACGCACAAGGAGGTAGCCAGGGAAGACCTTCTTCATGACGGTCTGCTTCTTGCCGTTCTTGTACTCGTCGACCTCTTCCATGGGGATGACGATCTCGTAGATCTTGTCTTCCATGTTCATGGACTGGATACGAGCATTCAGGTTGGCGGTGACCTTTTTCTCGTAGCCGCTCTGTGTGTGGACCACGAACCATTTGCCAGGGCGCTTGTTCGGGTCGTCGATGACCGGCTCGGCGTCGTCGATGGCCAGTCCGTCTTCGCCAACGACCTCGGCCGGAGCCTCATCGGAGGCGCTTGCTTCGTCGGTCGACCCGGTATCAATCACGTCGGTTGCGTCATCGGCGGTCCCAGACGGAAGCAATGCAGCTGCATCGTCGCTTGACATCTCGGTGACGACTTGCTCGTCGGCATCGGAAGTGATGACCGCGTCGCCAGACGGCAACAAGTCAGCCGGGGCCACGCTGTCAGGAACCTTTTCCTGGCCAGAGGCCTCCGCGTCGGCCGCCAGCGTGCTGGCGGCGTCTTCGAGCGCCGCAGTCGATGCAGCAGCTGTAGACGAAACCGCCTGGAGCTGTGCATCGAGGTCGTCGAGAGTGGTGTCGTTATTGTCGGTCATGAAGAGTAAAACCATTCAGCAAGCTTGCCGAAGCCAAAGTCGAGGCCTCCGACAAGTGCGGCGTAGATGATCACCGTGATCAGCACCACGATCGAGTAGCGGACAACCTCAGGGCGCTTGGGCCAAGCAACCTTGCGCATCTCATCGCGTACCTCTCTGAGGTACTGAGTCGGGCCGACGCGATCTGACTTCTTCTTCGGCTGCGCACGAGGGGCGCGCTGCATTTTGCCCTGGTCGTCGAGCGCGCCCATCTTCTTCAGTTGTCGCTTTTGCTCGCGGTTGAGATCGTCCAATGACACGTTGGGATACTGCGATTTCTCGATCGTCGGATACGGATATTATTTACGGCCCCAAGGGACCAATTCTTTGAGTTCGGTGAGGAACTTGCAGGGCAGGAGGGACTCGAACCCACGACCGTCGGTTTTGGAGACCGATGCTCTAGCCAACTGAGCTACTGCCCTTTGTAGGGAGGTGCAGGGTACCAGCGCCTCCCGAGACCCGATGATCACATGGATCAAGGCCCCGTGACTCGCGTCAGCGAGTCTCCTTGTGCAACGTGTGCTTGCGCTGGTTGCTGCAGTACTTCTGCATTTCCAGACGTTCGCGGTCGTTGACCTTGGACTTCATGGTGATGTAGTTGCGCCGTTTGCAATCGGTGCACTCGAGTGTGACCTTGATGCGCTTGTCACTTTTGGCCATCTCGGGCCTCCATCTCTTAATGTTGTCTTCGTTGGGAACATCGCGCGGCCGGCCCAAACAGGACCGGCCGCTGCAACATGTGTACTTCGTTTTTCAGCGAGCCTCGCTCGCCAAAATCAGGCGATGATCTTCGTAACGCGGCCAGCACCCACGGTGCGGCCGCCTTCGCGGATAGCGAAACGGAGACCTTCGTCCATAGCAATCGGCTTACCAAGTGTCACTGTC
>JBLFZD010000109.1:0-9996 GCA_047610085.1 Ilumatobacter sp.
GCGGCGTCGAAGATCTGCTCGAGGTTCTTCTCGGTCTCACCGATGTACTTGCTCACCACTGACGAAAGGTCGAGTTTGAAGAGGTCGAGCCCGAGGTCGCCTGCGATGATCTCGGCCGTGAGGGTCTTGCCCGTGCCGGATGGACCAGCAAACAGCGCCACCAAACCTCGCGATGGGTTGGGTGCGAAGCCCCATTCGCCGTACACCCGGTGACTGTTGCGATAACGATCTGAAATGCCGTGAAGCACTTCGAGGCGGTCCTCACTGACAACAACATCGTCCCATGTGCGAGTGGGTCGGATTCTGGTAGTGAGTGTCTCAAGTCGGCCACTCGCCAGGCGGCGGACCGCATCGTCGATGTCATCACCAAGGCCGGTTTTCGAGACGCCTCGGTTGGTGAGCGAACGGTTGAAGGCGTGACTGACTCGGTCCAGTTGGTCAGGGCTCAGACGGTGAGACCGCGGCGCCGTGGGACCGAAGGCGGTCGCCCATTCCAGGTCGGTCGGGTCATCTGAGCCGGCTTCGATATGGGTCCATTGGCGGTCGGGTAGCTCGTCGAGCGTCGGGCCCGTCGCGGCCGACACCACCCACGTCAGGTGCGTCGCTCGTTCGATCCACCGGCGGCCAGCCACCGGCAAGGACGTCGCAAGATCGATGATGACGCCACTGCCGGTGATGCTCGCCTCGCGCACGAGCGCTGCCCACGCAACTTCATCATCGGTGTCGGAAGCACACAGGTATTGGTCGGCGGCCCCAGCAAGCGCCCCGGCTTGACGACGTCGGATCCGGTCCAAACCGTTGGCGATCACAACATCGGCGACGATTGCACCGGGCGATCTGTCGGCCGGATCGCAGCGATGGATCACCGTGTTGGGTGGCAGGTCCGGATCGGGTGTCCCGTCGCCAACAAGGGCCCAAATGACTCCTGGATGGACCTTGACGGCATGGTCGGCCCACGGTCCGTCGGTCGCAATGGTGACGAATGCTGAGCGGCGCAGGGGTGAATGCGCAGCGACCGACAACGTGCCAAGGTGCGGCGCAGGAAACAGGTTCTGCAAAACGCCAAGCGTGAGTCGTCCACGCGACTGATCGCCACTGATCTGGCGGACCAGCCGCCCGAGACTGACGTCGATCTCGGCCGCAACAAGGAGCGCGAAGACCTCGGCCAAGTCACCGTCGATCCCGAGGTTCCCGGCCAGAACCGAGAAAGGTGACGAGTCGGCGAGTGATCCGTGGAGCGCGTCACGGGCGTGATTGACATCGGAAACGTTGTCGACATCGGGCAGGTCGATGACCTCATCGCCTGCGGCACGAACCACCGCATCAAGCAGGACAGCGCGACCGAACCCAAACCAGCCGGGCGCTGACACGCCACCTCCTTTCGTCGACCTCACATTGCACAGTCAATCAGGTGGTTCGTACCGCGATGCCATCAGCGTTGGTCGCCGGGCGGACTTGACGAGCCCGGTACGGTGAGCGGCATGGGAAAACCAGTGGCAACCGGTGCAATGCTGCAATGTTCGTTCGGTGTTGCGCCATCGACGTTGAACGTTCTTCCGATGGCCAAGGTGATGGCCGAGAAAAAACCGATGGCGTCAATCATGGACAAGAACCCGTTCGTGAACGTCCCGCCGTTCGGCGTGTGCTCAAGCCTCGCGAACCCGATCACCGCAGCCCAGACCGCAGCAGCCTTGGGCGTGCTCACCCCCGGGGCGTGCCTCCCCGTGATCCCCGCGCCATGGGTGCCAGGGTCGCCGCAAACCAAGGTGGGAGGCAAGCCCGCCCTCACCGACGCCTCCACGTGCAACTGCGCGTACGGCGGCGTCATCCAGATAAAAATCCCGGGGACCACGACCGAGTCCCTCAAGTGAACCCCGAGGGTACGACACAGAGCTGACATTGAAATGGGTCGGATTACGCCCCTTTGCCCACGCCGTACGTTTGTGTAGTCACTTCGCGTGATGGGTATTGCGGTTTGATGACGACGAGTTGTCAGTTGTGTCACCGGAGACGCGAATCGAGCAGTAGACCTTTCCCCCTGCCGAGCGCCGTGTTAGGTTTCGTAATTGGCGGGCGAGGTTCACTTCTGTGTGAGGGTCGCACGTCTTCCAACGATCCAAACAATGACGTATCCAGCCGTGGATACGTCTCTTCATCAGTATTACAGGAGGAACCACAGTGCCAAGCTATTTGACCCCTGGTGTCTACGTCGAGGAGGTTGCGTCTTCGAGCGGAACCCTCACAGCAGGCGCCACCGCCATCGCCGCATTTGTCGGCTTCACCGAAAAAGCTCCGAACGACGACCCCAGTGACCCGGAGGGCGTCAAGCCCCGCTTGGTCACCAACTGGACGCAGTTCGAAAAGCTGTACGGCGGGTTTATTGCCGGCGCCATGCTTCCCCTTTCTGTCTACGGCTACTTCAACAACGGCGGATCGATGGCGTATATCGTCCGCATCCCGCACACCGAGCCCGCCGACGAGCCCGGCCAGCTCGGACTCACCTCGGGTGATCGTGCACTCGGCCCTGCTGTTGAGTTCACCACCACCGAATCCAACGCCAGCATCACCGTGTCGATCAGCCCGGAACCTGCTGCCGATGGCGCAGGTGACGACGCCCTCCCGACCTTCGAAGTGGTCATCAGTGAAGACGGCGACTCCGAGCCCGAGACCTACACCGGCGTCACGCTGGGCGGTATCGGCGACTCGATTAACGGTACCTCCACCAAGGTTAAGGTCGAAACCAAGATCGACCTCGATCAGCTCGCTGCCGACCTTCAGACCATGCCGACCGGCACGTTCGCCGTCGAGAAAGCCGCGCCGATTCCGGTCAGCGTTCCCGGCAAAGCATTTAACGGGTCAGAATCGGCTCGTACCGGCATCAGCGGGCTCTCGATCGCCGAAGACGTCACGATGGTCATGGTCCCCGACCTGATCACGGCTGCAACCAAGGACGACGGCACCGTCGACCTCGGAATGTGGAAGTCGGTGCAGCTCGCACTGATCAACCACTGCGAGGGCCAGGGCAACCGGATGGCGGTCCTCGACGCACCCCCCGCCATGTCACCTCAGCAGGTCAAGGAATGGCGCAGCGAACAGGCCATGTACGACTCGGCGTTCGCCGCCCTGTACTACCCCTGGATCAACGTCGACAACCCGTCAGGTACCAACGGCAACACCACGATCAACGTGCCGCCGTCGGGTCACATGGCTGGTGTCTGGGCCCGCGTCGATAACGAGCGTGGCGTCTGGAAGGCTCCCGCAAACGAGATCGTGCGCGGCGCACTCAACGTTGAGACCAACATCAACAAGGCTGAGCAAGGTCTGCTCAACCCGATCGGTGTCAACTGCATCCGCCCGTTCGGTACGCAGGGCATCCGCATCTGGGGCGCTCGCACCCTCTCGTCGAACACCGACTGGACCTACATCAACGTCCGCCGCCTGTTCAACACTGTTGAAACCGCGATCATGACCGGCACACAGTTCGCCGTCTTCGAGCCGAACGACCAAAAGCTCTGGGAAGGCCTGAAGCGCACGGTCAACTCGTTCCTGCGTGGCCTCTGGCGCGACGGCGCTTTGTTCGGTGCATCTGCCGAGCAAGCGTTTTACGTCAAGTGTGACGAAGAGACAAACCCGCCGGATTCGATCGACGCCGGCAAGGTCATTGTCGAAGTCGGTATCGCACCGGTCAAGCCGGCCGAATTCGTAATCTTCCGCATCGCCCAGATCAAGGACGACGGCGAATGACAAACCAGCACTACACAGGAGGGATTGATTAGTGAGCACCATCACACCGAGCTCTGACGAGCAACGCGCAATTCTGACATCGATGTTTGCCCTCGAATTGGGCAGCATCAACGTCGGAGACATCCAAAGCGTGTCCGGCCTCAGCATCGACGTTAAGGAAGTGGAGTCGAAAGAGGTCGGAGCCGACGGCAAATTGATCTCGCGCTTCCGTGCGGGAACTGTTGCCTATTCCGAAATCAGCATCAAGCGTGTCTTCACGGGCGACAAAACGCTCTACGACTGGCACATGAAGATGGTGGCTGGCGCCAATGCGTATGAGGACGGTTCAATCGTGCTCTACAACCTCGACAACAGCGAGGCCGCACGTTGGAACATCAACAAGGTCTGGCCGTCAAAGTGGTCAGTTTCGGACCTCGATGCTGGCACTGACGACGTCGTCAGCGAAGAGACCACGCTGCAGATCGAATACATGGAACGGGTGAGCTGATGTCAAATTTCGGACAGGAAAAGCAAGTACAGGCGTCGTACTTCGGACTCGAAGTCGACGGCATCAACCTTGGTTTCTTCACGGCGTGTTCGGGCCTCAGCTCCGAACTCGAAGTGGCCACTCAGAAGGGTGTCACGCCGAAGGGTGCATCGATCGAGGTCAAGCAGCCTGGGCGCCAATCGTTCAGCGAGGTCACGCTCAAGCGTGGCGTCACGGCCGACCTCGAACTCAACAAGTGGTTCGATGAGACCGTCGATGCCGCACAAGAGATCACCTACAAGTCAGCATCGATCGTATGCATGTCACGTGACATGTCGACCGAGATCGCACGCTTCAACCTTGAAGATGCGTTCCCGTCGAAGCTGTCGATGTCGGACCTCGACACCGGTTCCAGTGAGGCGATGGTCGAAGACATGACCATTCGCCACCACAACCTGATCTGGGCCTGACAATGGCTGGTCTACGCACGGAATTCAACTTCACGCTCCCGAAGGGTTACGTCGATACCGATGGCGGTTTACACCGCCGCGGCACGATGCGCCTTGCCACGGCACGCGATGAGATCGAACCGCTGCGTGACCGCACCATTGATGGACCTGATGATCCATATCTGACGATCCTGGTCCTCGCCCGCGTCGTCACCTCACTCGGAGATCTCTCCGAGTTTGGTGTCGACGAGGTCGAGGGCCTGTTCGCAGCCGACCTGGCGTTTCTCCAGGACCTGTACGGCATCATCAACTTCGGTGATCAAGCCGATGTCAATGCGCTCCAAGACAGCGTGCTCGGCGACGAGTTCGATCATGTCGAAGCTTCAGACACAACCGCCGACGAGTCCGACGACTTCGCAATGGTCGAACTGGCCGATGCCGATGAGTTGGATGCCGAAGCAGCGACAATCGACGAACCCGCACCGGAACCCAAGCCGGCGCCGAGACGAAGCGGACGCATCGAAGAGATGCCGTCTGCCTCGACGGCCTGACGGGAACCCGCGTGAAGCTCTACCCGGAGACCGCTCTCTGGAACGAGATCGCGTACCTGGCGTATCACCTCCACTGGGACTTCGATGCACTGCTCGACCTTGAGCATGCCGACCGAGCACGGTTGATCGAAACGGTCGCCGACATGAACCAACGAGCCTGGGACGCACTCGATGCCCAATAAGCCCTACCCCGAAGCAAGCACTGCAAGCTTTCTGTTTGAGGTGGACGGCCTCGACATCGGGTCGTTCATGGAAGTGAGCGGCCTTGAAGTCTCTATCGAGACCGAAGACGTCCCCGAGGGTGGACAGAACGGATACGTGCACAAACTGCCCGGCCGCATGACCTGGCCGAACATCACGCTCAAGCGCGGCGTCATGAGCCAGGACAACCTCCTCGAGTGGCTCCAAAAGTCATCGGGTGAAGCCTTCGCAAAGAACGGAAACAAGCTTAAGCGCTCAACGGCGGCCATCACGCTGCTCGACCGCTCCGGTACTCGACTGCGTTCGTGGGACTTCGACGCCGCCTACCCGATCAAGTGGACCGGGCCCAGCTTTGCCGCCGATTCCGAAAGCAACCCCGACGAGCAGCTTGAAATCGCTCACCACGGATTCACGGCTCGTGCCCACTGACCTCGACACCTCCACCGACCTGGAGAACACCGCGCAGGAACCCGCTGGGCTCGGCCTCGGTATGGCCTTTCGAAGTCGACCCCAACTTGCCCTTCGACAACAGCGAACGTCTGCTCGCCTCGTCGGTGCCGTGGGCCGAGCAAGCGTCGGCTTCGGCCTGGCAGTTGGTCGGTCGCGTGCCGTTCACCCGGTGGTTCGTCGATCCGACTTGAACTCGCTCGCATTGCGCCCACCTACCGAATTCTGGCGCGAATCGATCGACAACTACCACGAGGCCGCAACACCTGTGGCCGACCACAGCACCGCAACTCAGCTCGCAACTGCGACGACACCACCCGCCGCAAAATTGGCCACGGCGCCAGTATCCGCCGGATCGAACAAGGTCCAACGATCTTCTGCGCCACCCGAAGCGTCGGTCACGTCTGCCCGGCACGCTGCAGCCGTGCGATCGGCGTCGACGCCGGCCCGCCGCTCCATCGCATCGCGCCGACCGACATGGACCGACCAAATCTTGCGGCGCAGCACAATCGGCTGGACAGATCAGCAGGCACTCGGTGTCAACAGGCCGGCTCCCGAGGCACCGCCCGAAGACTTCGTCAGCACTGGCGACCAACGCCTCGACGTTATGCGCCTTGCCATGAAGAAGGCTGCAGCGGCTTCGGCCAACGCTGAGCGGGCCGTCGCTAGTCCCCCGCCAGGAGAGCGTCCAGCGTCGAGCGAACGTCGCAAGGTCGACGAATCAGCGACCGCGGTCAGCCCCGACATCACGTCAGAATCAACACCGACCGACACCGATCGAGGAAGCACCAGCGCCGGCAAGCGAACCGCACCAGGGTCTCTGGCCAGGTCGCTTCAACCCGAACGGATTGACGCCACCGAGGCTTCCGTGGTCGCCCAGTCGGCGAGAACAGCCAGCCCCGACACGATGCGTCGAGCGCCCGCCACTCGCTCGCAACCTCGCGACCGCCTCACGGAACTCCGCAATGCCATCGCTGCGCGCGATGCACCCCCGGTTTCAGAGCGTGCAAGAGCGACCACGACAGCGCCATCACACGGCGATCTGACCGACACATCAAACAGATCCAACTCGTCGCGCGACCGCGGTCGTTCGGCACATTCCACACGCTCCGCCCCGATAACCGGGCAACCCCCCGCGGCTCCCGCCACCAGCGCCACCGCCCAGCGGCGGGCCGGCGTCGACGCCACCCTCGCCAGGATCCAACGATCGCCGAGCAGCGAACGCCCAAAGAGCCCCGAATCATCGGCCAGCCCGAACACTTCGTCGTCGTACATGCCACCGGCAGCAGCGATCGACGCTGACCCCACTGGTGACGGTCTGGGCGTTGCGCCAGCGTCGGACATCAGGTCGACACGAACCGGTGAACCACCGTCACGATCGGGACCACCCAGCAATCCAACATCGTCGATCGACACCGACCCGGTGGCACCGCCGACTGCTGGCATCGCCACCGACGTGCGACGCCGAGCGCAACGCATGCTTTCGGCATCCGACAACACCCAAGTGCGCCGGTCCGTCTCCGATGCGCTCGCAGCAACCGGCACACAACGTGTCGCCGCCTCGACGCTGACGCGTTCGACCAACGTGAATTCTTTCCCCAGCTCACGGGACGTTCCCACAACGCGCAACCAGGCTCGCAGCCAGGCTCAGAACGCCGTTCGAAACACCCTGCGACCGACGCTGCCGGTTTCTCCCGCTGCCATTCAGGCCAGTGGAGGACGAGCCGGCGATCAGGTCATCCGCCGCGTGACCTTACCGCGCGCCACATCGCTCCACCATCGTCCGCCCCGACTCCCACCGGCACCAGCCACGCCCAGCATGCCGATCGCATCGCACAGCACGCACACAGAACTGTCCGTTTCACCTGTCGGCGTCGCGGTACTCGAGCGTGACACATTGAGCGACGCGGCGTTGCGCCGCTCACCTGCGACTGCAATTGACAACATCGCCTCGGCAACTCGCGAGTCTGCCGTTCCCCAACGTGGTGCTCAAACGCGACAGGCCGTACAGCCCGCAAGCACCCAGACGGCCCACACGACGGCAACACCGACGGTGGTAATACCTCACGCCGCGCCTTCGCCTCAGGGCTCCGCCCCGATCTCAACACCGGCAACATCTGCGGGAGCACCCGTTCGCGACGCAATCCGTCACACCATCGCTCGACGTTCCTCCTTGCAATCAACCGCACCATCGATCGGTTCTAGCCCGGAGCGCTCGACGGGCGCCACCACAGCGCAGCGCGGAGCCTCGCCACATCGGGCCGTGTCGTCGAACTCGCTCCTCGGAGCGCTGCGATCGACCGTCCAAGGACGCGCCGCGCCGTCCGTTCCTGCGATCGCCTCTCGGGATGCCAGCCCAGCGTCAACTGCCAGATCAACGCCGACCACCGATTCGCTCACCGACACCCGTGAGCGAAACCCGCAGACGGTCGCCCTACGAGACGGCGCGAACCCCGCGATCCAACGATCTTCGGACGCTCCTCAGCCTTCGAGTCGCTCAACCTCGGCTGCCAGCGCACGCATCACCGAGCCGAGCCCGCCACAACCGAATTCGGCACCTAGCCAGCAAGCGTCACCATCGGTTCAGCCAACCAACACATCGATTCGGATGTCTCGAGACGGTCACACGCCGGGTCCAACATCGTCACCCTCACGTCCGGCTGGCGATTCCACTGCCGAAGCGAGCCTCAAGGCTGAAGCTTCAGATGTTGGGTCGATCCGTCGCCGCATCACCGCATCGACAACAACCGGCAGTGGCGACCCCCGATCGACGTCTGTTGCGCCCGCCGCAACCAGCGCACACCAGGTAGTTGCGCCAACTCCACCCGCTCCGTCGGCCCCACCGCGTACCTCCGCCGAACTTGTCACTCGGTTCATGACTGAATTGTCGGCTACGGTCCAACGCCGCCCCGACGTGCTTCCCTCGAGCTACCGGCCGATGGCCGATGCCATCACCGGCGGACGTCGAGTATTGCTGTCCACCGACTCGTCATCACGACGTGCACTTCAAGCCGTCGGCAAGGTCGCCGCGACCACCAACGACACGATCCATATCGATCCGACCGCCGCCCCCCGGCGCCGAATCGACGAGGTCATGGCCCATGAACTCACCCACGTGGCTCACCCCTCGGCCACGCCTCGTTTCTTCGACGACATCGACCACAGCCCCGAAGAACGCAAGGCCGAACAGGTGGCAGCAATCATTGCCCGCTCACCACTTGCCCCGAACGCGCCTGCCTCGTCGCGGGCGCCCGACTCCTCGCAGGCGCCCTCTCGCCCGCCCGTCAGCTCACCGAACGGCAGCTCCCCCATGATTCGACGCACCACCGACACGTCCAGCACCGCTGCCACAGGTACCCACGCTGCGCTGCAAGCCAAGCTCGCATCGAGCAGCGGCTCCACATCTTCGAGTAGCGCAGCCGGAGCGAACCCGAGCGCGTTAGCGGCAAGCATCGCCAACTCGACCGACCGCGCCGTCCAGCGGCGAGTCCAGCCCGCCGCACCGAGCTACACGGTCCCACGCACGTCCACAGGCCAGACCGGCATCACCTTCTCCGATCTCGATGACAACGACGATGCCGAGACCTGGTTCATCAAACAGATCGATCGAAACTTCGATCACATCGTGCATCAACTCGAGCAGCGCATGTTGCTCGACTTCGAACGCCGCGGCGGGCGCATCTGGGGCGAACTGTGATGGCTCGTGACCTGATAGTGAGGAGCACTCCATGGTGACCCAACTGCAAAAGGCCTACCTCGAGGTCGAGTCAGGCGGTCGCGTTGACTGCATGTTCAACCCGACCACCTTCGCGTTCTCCACCTCGAATAACTGGGAGTCCGACAAGATCCCCGGCAAAGACACACCGACATTGCGATACGCGGGCGGCGGCGGCGGCACGTTCAGCCTGAGCCTCACATTCGACACCACCAATACGGGCAAGTCGGTCACGACCCATACTCAGAAGCTGCTTGCGCTCATGGAGGTCGATGAAAAGCTCGCTGGCTTCGACATAGAGAAGAACAATGGTCGTCCTCCCTGGGTGAAATTCCATTGGGGCGCCCACCTGCATTCGTTTAAGTCGGTCATCACGTCGTCGAACGTCACCTTCACGTACTTCGCAGCTGATGGCCTGCCGCT
>JBLFZD010000110.1:0-9996 GCA_047610085.1 Ilumatobacter sp.
GGCACGATCAAGATCGAGATGCACTTCTTGCCTGATGTCTACGTTCCGTGCGAAGTGTGCAAAGGCGCTCGCTTCAACCGCGACACGCTCGACATCGAATTCAAGGGCAAGAACATTGCCGAAGTACTCGATATGCCGGTTGCCGAGGCGGTCGGGTTCTTCGCCAATCAGCCAGGTATCTCGCGATTCATGGAGACGTTGATGGACGTCGGCCTCGGCTACGTTCGCCTGGGGCAGTCAGCTCCGACCTTGTCTGGTGGTGAAGCGCAGCGCGTCAAGCTCGCCACCGAACTCGCCAAGCGTTCGACTGGTAAAACGATTTACCTGCTCGACGAACCCACAACTGGTCTGCACTTCGATGACGTCCGGCGACTCCTCACGGTTCTTCAGCGACTCGTCGACAAGGGCAACACCGTGCTGGTTATCGAACACAGCCTCGATGTCATCAAGACCTCCGACTGGGTCATTGACCTTGGCCCGCTGGGCGGTAGCGGCGGCGGCATGGTCGTGGCCGAAGGCCCGCCAGAGCACATCGCATCAGTCGAGGCTTCGCACACCGGCTACTACCTCAAGCCCCTCCTCAACCCCTGAGCTGAGGTGCGCCGGCTTCCTCCGCTCCCAGGGTTGCTCGAGCAACTCATGTCTGGGAGCACCCGGGACCTCAGGAGTTCGTTTTGTGGCAGGCCGCGATGCAATAAATCTGAGAGGCTGATGCGATGCGTGGTGTACCGGTGGTCAAGCTTGCCAGCGGCGACGAGATGCCTGCTGTTGGACTCGGCACGTTCGGATCGGACAACTACACCTCAGCAGATATTGCCGAGGCGGTGGTCGGTGCGATCGATGTTGGGTACCGCCACATCGACTGCGCGTCGGTGTATGGAAACGAAGCCCAGGTTGGAATGTCGCTGGCGAAGGCAATGGCGGCCGGGGCTCCCCGAGATGGTCTGTGGATCACCAGCAAGGTGTGGAACGACGCGCACGATCGCGTCGAAGCGTCCTGTGAGCAGTCACTCGTCGACCTCGGGCTCGATTTTCTTGACCTGTTCCTTGTCCACTGGCCGTTCCCCAACCACCACGAAGCGGGCGTCGACGTCGATGCCCGTGACCCGTGCGCCGTCCCCTACTCACACGATCGATTTATGGCGACGTGGGCGCAGATGGAGCGACTCGTTGAACGTGGATTGGTTCGCAACATCGGCACGTCCAACATGACGGTTTCAAAGCTCACTGCCGTCATCGCCGATGCGGCAATTGTTCCCGGCGCCAACGAGATGGAACTACATCCCCACTTCCAGCAGCCTGAGCTCTTTGACCTTGTGCAAGCGAATGGCATCGTGGCGATTGGTTACAGCCCGATCGGGTCCCCGAGCCGCCCAGAACGAGATCGAACGGCCGATGATTCGGTCGACATTGAGGATTCGGTCGTGGTTGCCGCAGCGCAGCGCCTCGCAGTGCATCCCGCTGTGGTGTGCGTGCTCTGGCAGATCCAGCGAGGTTCGGTGCCAATTCCGTTTTCGGTGAAGCGCCATCAATATGAGGCGATGCTCGATGCGGTCTGCACACTTGAGCTCTCCGACTCTGAGATGGCTGCACTCATCGAGATTGATCGTGGGTGTCGGCTGATCAAGGGGCAGGTGTTCCTGTGGCCAGAAGCGAACGACTGGGCCGATCTGTGGCAGTGATGAATCGTCGGTAACGCGCTGGCACACTGACCGCCATGTCGACCTACCGGATGTATCTCGAGACCGACCTGAATCGGGTGTTTACCAAGTCGCTCGGTCCGATCGCGGTCGCCGAGCTCGACGTCGTCCTGTCGGGGGTTCACTCCGCGCCTGGCAGCGAAATCGAGCATGTCGAAGACGGCCGAACGTCATACCTCACGTTCAGCTTCGACGGCGACCGCGACCAGCTGGTCGAATCGCTCTCCATGCTGTCGGCCACGGCGGCCGTGTTCGTCGAGCACACGCCGACATCGCTCGAGCCGCTGGCCCTCGTCAACAGCCTGCGATTTGGCACCGAAGTCGTCACCACGCAGCGATACAAGGGCAAGACCAGCGAGCGCCTGACACGCCTTATGCTCAATCTGGCCCGAGCCGGCGATGCGTCGAAGGCCGTGAAGGCCCGTTCGCTGATCGACCCAATGTGCGGCCGTGGCACCACATTGAACTGGGCGCTGCTGTACGGCATCCCTGCAGTCGGGCTCGACATCGACGACAACGCCCTCGATGATTACGCCACGTTCTTGCAGCAGTGGGCGCAGGGAAATCGTTACCCACACAGGATTGAGCGATACCGCAAACCGAGCGACCCACGACACTTCGACTTTACTGTCGCTCGGACCCGGGATGAACTCGAAGCGAAAGCCAAGCCTGATATCAGGACCTTCAATGTCCCAGCAGACATCGAAGATATTGGCCTCAGCAAGGCGTCGATGATCGTGAGTGACTTGCCGTACGGAGTGCAGCATCGAGCTCGCACGGGAGGGCAAAAGGCGATCTCGTCGGTGGCTGACCTTGTCGAGAGTGTCTCGCAACGTTGGCCTGAGTGGATCCGGACGGGCGGATCTGCAGCACTGTCGTGGAATGTGAAGACCTTGTCGAAGCTGGATCTGATCGCGATACTCGAGACGGCAGGGTTTGTCGAGTCAACCAATCGTGGGTTTGAGCATCAAGTGGATCGAACGATCCTGCGCGACGTTGTGGCCGCAAGTCGAGTGGCCAACGCCGACAGTTGATCCGATGGCTCAGCTGTTGCGAAGCCGCTTGCTGAGTTCGTTGAGTCGTTGCTTCTCGGCGGTCGACAAAGATTCCATCCCCAGGCTGCCGATCTTGTCGAGCAAGCCATCGAGTTCGGCCTGGTCGGCCGGTGAGGGACCGGTGGGAGCCGACGACGGGGGAGCGGGCATCGAGCCTGACGTGCTTTTGCTCCATGGTCCCTCGACCACGCGCTGGCCGGTGCCACCGCGCTTGCGACGCTTTGGCTTCGATGGCTTCGACCGACGCGAACGGCCGCCGTTGGACCCCGGAGCAGGAACAGGAACATGGGGGATGGGCCAGGCGGTGGCGAATCCGAGCGACCGGCCGATGCTGAGCGCAGTAGCGATCGACAACAGCATGAACAGGATGCCGCCCGATGCTCGGCTCCCGGTGAAGTTCAAAAGCTGAAGCATCGTGAAGATCGCAGCGATCGCCCACAGCGGCACGATCTCAAACCAGCGAACATTGGGATAGGTCGCTGCGTATACCCAGATTCCCGCGAGGAAAATGGGGCCGAGCCCGAACGAGAAGCTGGTGAGGTCGAGGCTGTTGCTAAAGGCGCCAAGAACGGTGAGCCCGATCGACGGCAGGAGCGCCACCGAAAGGATCCAGACGACGAATCGACCTCGCCCGAAAAGCCCTTCGAGCTGTTGGCCGAATGACCAGAAAAATGCAATGCTGATCAGCGCGAAAAACCCGGGCTCCTCAGCAATCGGCCAGGTGGCGAGCCGCCACACCTCTCCGCTACGAACTCGCGGAGCACTAAAGATGAGGTAGCTAAAGGCCCGGGGGCTGGCAGCCCACACGAACATGGAGGCAATCGCGAGCGCGGACATGATGTCGACGGTCGTGAGATCGAATCGGCTGACGCGAAACCAACCCTCGTTCGGTCGACGTCGAAAGAGAGAAGCGAAGTACTGCGACATTAGCCACCTACGGTACCGCCCGGTCCCTATCCTGGACACGTCATGGTCACGCGTCCACCAGCGGGAACGATTCCCGACGAACCCGGTTCGTACCAATTCAAAGACCGCCATGGCCAAGTGATCTATGTCGGTAAGGCATCGAGTCTTCGCCAACGACTGTCGAATTACTTCCAGAATCCCCGAAACATGCACCCGCGCACTGCGCAGATGGTGAAAACAGCCGAGTCGGTCGAGTGGACGATCGTACGCAACGAAGTCGAAGCGCTGATGCTCGAGTACTCGCTGATTAAGGAGCACGACCCGCGCTTCAACGTCCGGCTTCGTGACGACAAGAGCTATCCGTTTCTGGCCGTCACCAAGGATGACATCTGGCCACGTGCCGTCGTGATGCGCGGCACGAAGAAAAAAGGCACCCGCTACTTCGGCCCTTATGGGCACGCCTATGCGATCCGCGACACGCTCGACCTGCTGTTGCGGAGCTTTCCGATTCGCACGTGCAGCGAAAGCAAGTTTAAGGAGCACGTACGGTCGGGTCGGCCGTGCCTGCTCTTCCACATTGAGAAGTGCTCTGGCCCGTGCGTGGGCGAGATCGAGGAGATGGAATACCGCCAGCTCGTCACCGAACTGTGCGAATTCCTCGATGGCGACACCGATGAAATCGTCAATCGTCTCGACGTGGAGATGCGAGACGCGGCGGGCGCCCTCGATTTTGAGAAGGCGGCGCGGCTGCGCGACCGTCTGGACTCGGTCCGTAAGGCCATCTCGAAGCAGCAGATGGTCGCCGAGAAGGACGAAGACCTCGACGTCATCGGGATTGCCGAGGACGAACTCGAAGCGTCGGTGCAGGTGTTCTATGTGCGCAAGGGTCGGGTGATGGGGCGGAAGGGTTTCATCCTCGACAAGGTTGAAGCGCTCACGCCGGGCCTCCTCATCGATCGCATCCTCGAGTCGATGTACGGCGAGGAACCGGTTGTCGGCGTCCCCAAGCAGGTTCTCGTGCCGTGGCAAGCCGACGACGTCGAGACCTACGAGAACTGGCTGGAATTGATCCGGGGGTCAAAGGTTCAGGTGCGGGTTCCGCAACGCGGCGACAAGAAAGCGCTCCTCGAAACCGTCACGCGCAATGCAACCGAAGAATTCGCGCGCCATCGGATGAAGCGAGCGAGCGACCACAACACGCGGAGCCGGGCATTGACCGAATTGCAAAAGCACCTCGACCTGCCCGAGGCACCGCTGCGCATCGAGTGTTATGACATGGCCCACCTTCAGGGCACCGAGTACGTCGGCTCGATGGTCGTGCTCGAAGATGGACTTCCAGCAAAACGCGAGTACCGCCGATTCAAGGTGAACACGGTCGGTGGGACCGAAGTCGGCCACGGCAGCGATGACTACGCAGCAATGGCCGAGGTTGTTCGTCGGCGTCTACAGGCGTACATCAACGACCGGGACCGCCCCGTCGACGAGCGCTCGGGTCCGGACGACGACGGCAAGGCCGACGGGTCAGGCAAGAAGGAACGCAAGCCGGGCAAGTTTGCGTACCCGCCACAGTTGCTGCTGGTCGACGGCGGTAAGGGGCAGGTGAGCGCAACGCAACGGGTTGTCGAAGAACTCGGCCTGGCCGATGAGATCCCCGTCGCTGGCCTTGCCAAGCGCTTCGAAGAGGTCTACGTTCCGGGACGGTCGCAGCCCGTCGAGATCCCGCGAGGCTCCGATGCATTGTTCATGCTGCAACGGATTCGCGACGAAGCTCACCGCTTTGCAAACACGTTCCACCGTGAACGCCGCAGCAAGGCAATGACGGTGAGTGCGCTTGACGACATCGCCGGGCTCGGTGAGGTGCGCAAGAAGAAGCTCACTATGGCGATGGGTGGCGTGAACGCCGTGAAGAAGGCCAGCCTCGATGAGCTCAAGGCGCACTCGTTTTTGCCCGATGCCGTGGCTGAAGCGATTTACACCAAGTTCAGCCCTCCTCAGTAGTTTGGCGGGCGTCCTGCTGTCGCTAGTTGAGTTCGGAGGCGATGTCGGCGTCGAACCGGCGGTAGCTGTCGAGTCGTTCTTCGTGGGTCGCGCCGAGGGTGCCGTCGAAAAGGATGAACTCGTCGAATCCATCGTCGGCGTAGCGGCCGAGTTGATCCACGATGTGCTCATCTGATCCAGCGATCATTCGGTCACCCATCGGCCCTGCCATTGCGGCATCGATCGCTGCTTGATCCTCGGTCATCGTCACGAGTGCTTGGACCGATGTGTGCATCGAATCAGGATCGGTCCCCACGGCGTTGCAGGCTGCGTCGAAGTCGATCCGTCGCTGGTCTGCAAGGGGTGGAGCACCCCACGTGTTCCATTCTTGAGCATGACGGCAGGTGATGCGCAACATGCGCGGGCTGCCTGTCCCCACAAGGATCGGCAACCTGTCCTGCACCGGCCGAGGCTCACACGGGGCATCGGTGAAACGGTAGAAGTCGCCGTGAAACGTCGTGGTGCCATTGTCGAGGAGCGAACGAACAACTTGAATCGATTCCTCGAAGCGGCTGACGCGGGTACCGGGTGCTTCGAGGTCGATGCCGTACGCAGCGTGTTCGTTGATCTGCCAGCCGGCTCCGAGCCCGAGCACGAATCGCCCACCGGAGAGTTGGTCGATGGTTGCTGCACGATTCGCCAGAAGCGCAGGGTGATGGACCGAGGTGGGAGCGACAAGGGGGCCAAGTCGGATTCGTGATGTTGCTGCGGCCACGGCTGGGAGGATCGACCATGCTTCATGAACGGGACCGGGTTTGAACGATTCGTCGCCGGTGTTGTTCATGTAGTGGTCGGCGTACCAGAAGCAATGCCAGCCGTCGTCGTCGGCCATCTGTGCCAGGTCGAGCACCTCTTGGGGTGAGCGACACGGGTTCGGCCAGACGGAGAACTTCATCTGTCTGACCGTAGCGAGGCCGACGGTGCGGGCGTCAACCCGCTCCTCGTGTGAGCGGGTCGTACGATGGTCGGATGAACGATGACCTGTGGGAAGCCCACGCCGACTGGTGGATCGACGGGTTCACCGACGGGGCTGACCCGGAGTACGTCGAGCAGATCATGCCGCTCGCCGCTGCAGAATTGGAAGGTGCCCGCCGAGTTCTTGACATCGGGTGCGGTGACGGTCAGATCAGCCGGCTCGCTGCGGCGCAGGGTGCGTCGGTGATCGGTATCGACCCAACGTGGAACTGCGTGAGTGTTGCCGCTGAGCGTGGAGGGGGAGCAGCGTTTGCTCGTGCGGGGGCGGCCGAGTTGCCCTTTGCTGACGCGTCCTTCGACGCCGCAGTGGCGTGCCTTGTGTTTGAGCACATCGACGAGGTCGACGCAGCGATCGCCGAAGTTGCTCGTGTGCTCGAACCTGGCGGCACGTTCAGTTTCTTTCTCAACCATCCGATTCTGCAGTCGCCGGGTAGTGCACTCATCGACGACCACATGGTCGATCCACCCGAGCAGTACTGGCGGCTTGGGCCGTACCTCGTCGAGACAGAGACGGTTGAGGAGGTCGAGCTGGGGGTATGGATCCGTTTCGTGCACCGTCCGCTCTCTCGATACTTGAACACGCTTGCCGCCCATGGCTTGATGCTCGAACGGATGGTGGAACCGGCTCCTCCGCCGGGCTTCCTCGAACAGTCGGCTAGCTACGCAGCGAGCGCTGCGTACCCACGCCTGCTTCTGCTCCGGCTGCGTCGCACCAACTCCTGACGACACTGTTCACCCTGCTGAGACAGCGGCGAGTAGCGTGGTCTCCATGGCCGAGATCGTTCTCATCACCGGATTATCCGGGGCCGGTCGGTCGGGCACCGCCGACGTGCTTGAAGATCTCGGTTGGTATGTCGTTGACAACCTGCCCACGATGTTGATCAACACGATCATCGATCTTGCAGCCAAACCGGGCAGCGACATTGCGCGGCTCGCGCTCGTTGGCGGACGCCAGCATGCCGCGCTGCTTGAGAAGATTGGTGAGGTTCGGGCGAGCGGGCATGAGGTCACCGTTGTTTTCCTTGATGCGTCCACGCCGGAACTCGTGCGCCGCTACAACGCAACGCGCCGACGCCACCCGCTCGCTGATCAAGCCGATGGTCTTGTTGAGTCAATCGAACTCGAACGTGAACAACTCGACAGAGCCCGTGCGGCTGCCGACCTGATCATCGACACGAGTGACCTCAACGTGCACCAGCTCAAGGAGCGCCTCGTTGCAGCTTTCGCTGAGTCGACGGAGTCACGGCTGCAAGTGTCGGTCGAGAGCTTTGGGTTCAAGTACGGGCTGCCACTTGATGCCGACATGGTCATGGACGTTCGGTTCTTGCCAAACCCGCATTGGCAGCCTGACCTTCGTCCGCTGACTGGTCATGACCCCAAGGTGCGAGACCATGTGCTTGAGACGGCGGCCGGTTCGGATTTCGTCGATCGATACGACGACCTGCTCGCCTCGCTGCTTCCTCACTACGAGAAGGAGGGGCGCAGCTATCTCACCGTTGCCATCGGTTGCACCGGTGGGCGGCATCGTTCGGTGGCAATCACCGAAGAACTTGCGTCGCGGCTCCGGAGCCGTGGTGTCGCTGTGCGCGTGACCCACCGCGACGTCGGTCGTTGAACAGTTCGTTCATCGGGCACTGTCGGTCAGCATCGGTGAGCGCTACAGTCAGGCGAGTTGGGGCCATGGTGCCCCTTGCCGTCGCAAGTGGCATCGAATCTCTCGCAAGCAACCACATCAAAGGAATTCCACATGACAGTTCGCGTCGGCATCAATGGCTTCGGCCGCATCGGCCGTAACTTCTTCCGCGCTGCAAAGGCGCAGGGAGCCGACATCGATTTCGTGGCAGTGAATGACCTCGGATCGCTCGAACAGATGGCGCATCTGCTCCAGTACGACTCGGTCCTCGGTCGTTTCCCTGAACCGGTCAAGGTCGTCAAGGATGGCCTCAAGGTCGGCGAAGACACGCTGAAGGTACTCAGCCAGCGTGACCCGGCACAGCTGCCATGGGGTGAGCTTGGTGTCGACGTCGTCATCGAGTCGACTGGATTCTTCAACTCGCGTGAGGCAGCGTCAGCCCACCTTGATGCCGGAGCACCGCTGGTGATCGTGTCGGCACCGTGCTCGGCTGCTGATGCCACGTTCGTCTACGGCGTGAATCACAAGGACTTCCGGATCAGTCAACACAAGGTGATCTCGAACGCCAGCTGCACGACGAACTGCATCGTCCCGATGGTGAAGGTTCTCGATGACGCATTCGGCGTTGTCGAAGGCCTCATGACCACCATTCATGCCTACACCGGCGACCAGTCGATCGTCGACGGTCCGCACAGTGACCTGCGCCGTGCCCGCGCCGCAGCCATCAACATCATCCCGACGTCCACGGGAGCTGCCCGTGCAACCGCACTCGTGATGGAGTCAATGAAGGGCAAGCTCGATGGTGGTTCTCTCCGCGTCCCGATCCCGACTGGCTCGCTCACCGATTTCACTGCCAACCTGAAGACGAAAGCCACGGTTGAAGAGATCAACGCTGCCTTTAAGAAGGCTGCCAAGTCGGGTGCGCTCAAGGGCGTGCTCAGCTACACCGAGGATCCCATTGTCTCAAGTGACATCGTCACCGACCCGTCGAGCTGCACGTACGACGCAGGCATGACCCAGGTCCAGGGTAAAATGGTGAAGATCAATGGCTGGTACGACAACGAATGGGGCTACTCGAACCGTCTGGTCGATATGACTGTCTTCGCTGGTTCCAAGGTCAAGCGCTGAACGATTCAGCGCGTGAGTGACATCCCAACACTTGAAGATCTTGAAGGAAAGCTCGGCGACTTGTCGGGCAAGCGGATTCTGGTCCGTACCGACTTCAACGTGCCGCTCGATGAGAGTGGCGCAATCACCGACGACTTCCGCGTCAAGGCCGCCTTGCCGACGATCGAGTGGCTCACAGAGCGTGGCGCGAACGTCGTTACGGCCAGCCATCTCGGCCGGCCCAAGGGAGAGCCAAACCCGAAGTACGCAATGGATCCGGTGCGTGCTCGGCTTGGTGAACTCGCACCCGGTGTCGAGTTGCTTGAGAACTTGCGTTTCAACGCAGGGGAGACCGCCAACGACCCAGCGTTCGTCGCGCAACTCGTCGATGGCATCGATGGATATGTGAACGATGCGTTCGGTGCGTCGCACCGAGAACACGCGTCGATCGTCGGTCCGCCGCAACATGTTCCAGCGGTGATGGGTCGTTTGCTCGAGAAAGAGGTCGAGGTTCTCCTCGGCCTGCGGAACAGGCCGAGGCACCCGTTTGTGGCAGTACTCGGGGGCGCCAAGATTTCCGACA
>JBLFZD010000111.1:0-9964 GCA_047610085.1 Ilumatobacter sp.
ACCGCGGTCACCGGCTCATGCAGACCCACACGGGCGCAATGGCGCGCCCGAGCCGCGTCGTCGAGGGCGTGTTGTCGTCGCTCGGCGTGGCAGTGGCGGAGACACCGGAGGAGATGTTCGAGATCGCGGAGATTCTCGCGCGCACACCGCCGCCGGCTGGCCGGCGGGCCGGAGTTGTCACGCACTCCGGAGGTATCGCGATTTTGCTGAGCGATCTTGCGGCGGGCACCCCGATCGAGTTGCCGGTGCCCGGCCCGGCGCTGCGGTCGGTGTTGGAGCCATTGCTCCAGCAGGGCTCGGCCGACAATCCGCTCGACATGGGCGGCATCATCGGTGGTCCGCAGCGGTTCGGTGAGGTGGTCGATGCTGTTGCCCGTTCCGGTGACGTTGATCTCGTCCTGGCGGTGAGTACGGCCCATCCTCCTGCGCACACCGCAGCCCGCGTCGATTCGCTGCTGGCGCTGTCGACGCCGGTACCGGTCGTCCACCTGTGGATGGGCGGTGACGTTGCTGCGCATGGCTTGGCGGCCTTACGCGAGTCGGGGGCGCCCGTCACCGAAGAACCACGGGCCGCGATGCGGGCGCTCGCTGCACTCGTCGAGCCGACGCTCGGCCAAGCGGCCCCTGCTGTCGACTTGACATCGGACCAGAGTCCTGTGTTGGCAACGCCGATGACCGAGCATGCCACGAAGCAGCTGGTCGAGTCATGGGGTTTCGCGACCGTGGCCGGTGAGATCGCGACAACTGCCGACATGGCGATTTCGATTGCCGACCGTCTGGGTTTTCCCGTCGTGCTGAAGATCAGTTCGGCCGACATCGTGCACAAAACAGAAGTCGGGGGAGTCGCGATCGGGCTGACAGATGCCCAGGCGGTCGCCTCGGCTTTCGACGACGTGATGGCAGCTGTACGCGCCGCAGAGCCGGACGCATCGATCGACGGGGTGTTGGTCGAGCGGTGCGTCAACGGCCCCGAGGTGATTCTTGGCGCGCTGCACGACGAGACCTTTGGTCCAATGGTCCTCGTCGGCCTTGGCGGCGTGGTCGCTGAAGCCCTGGACGACGCTCGCATGGCGCTGGCTCCGCTGGGATTGACTCATGCTCGGCAGATGATCGACTCGCTCGCAGGGTTGCGCGTGCTGACGAATCCCCGTGTTGGTCAACCAGCGGATCTCGACGCGCTTGCCACTCTCCTGGTGCTGCTCGGTGATCGCGTCGGCGCCGATCCGTCGATTGGCTCGATCGACCTCAATCCGATCGTCTGGTCCGGTTCGCAGTGGCTGGTACTCGACGCGGCGATCGAGGTTGGGGAACGAGGCCTCAGCCCGCATCCGTTGCTGGATCGGTCGACGATTCCGCGAACCTAACGGGCTGGCCTGGGTGCTGGAGGTTGTTGCTCAGGACGCTGACCAAGCTCTTTCGAGTCGACGCGAGTGAGATGCCAGACCAGCCAGGCAATCGAGTTCGCACCAGCCTCGGGTCGATACCTGAGCTGTTCACGCGCCAACCCGGTCGTCGCAGTGTGGACAAGATCTTGAACCCGATCGAAACTCTTGATGAGTAACTCAGATTCGTTTATGAAGTTCGCCCAGCGGATCCCTTTGTCAACAACTCGACCTCGTCGTTGCTCGCTCCCGATTCGCGCAGGAGGTCGGCAAGTCCAACTTCGGCGCCGCGCTCCTCAGACGATCGGACCGCCGCGAGCACAACAGCCATCGAGCGAAGACCGGCGGCGACGTCGACTTTCATTGCGTCGCGTTCGACGGTCGCTGCACCGAGTTCAGCGAGCTGTTCGGCGAGTGGGTCTCCCTTCGGCAGGTCGATCCGCCGCTCGACTTCGCCGTCACGGCTGAGAGTCAGTTCGCCGTGGTCATCGACATCGGCACTTGTCCAATGTTTGTGGGCGAGCCGATAGCGGAGGTTTCCGCCCGTCGCCTGCAGCTCGAAGCGGTAGAGCCCCGGCGTCGTCCAACTACTGGTGACCGTCGACATCGCGCCGGACGCGTGCTGGATCACGACGATCGCGGCGTCGGGCATGGGCCCCAGCGTTCGGTGATCAAACCGGGCGTTGACCGCAACCGGCGGACCGAGCAAGGTGAGCATGTTGTCGATCTGATGGATGCCGACCTGGATCAACACCCCGGCCTCGGAGCCCGGAACGTTGCGATGCCATGCGTCGGGCGACATGTGGGCGCCGCGGGCGTTGGAGAAGTCGGCGTGCGCGAGCCGCGGGAGTCCGCCGTCGTCGGATTGCAGCCAGTGCTGGGCGGCCCGGTGGCCAGCGAGACGTCGTGGATGGTGGGCGACCCCCACGCCGGGTCCGCCGTTGGCAACTGCACGAAGGAGCGCGAGGCCGCTCGGAATATCGACCGAGACCGGCTTGTCGATCAGGACCGGCTTACCCGCCGTGATCGCGGCGATCGCCATGTTTACGTGCAGATCGTTCGGGGTCGAGATCACGATGGCCTCGACCTCGGGATCATCGAGCAGAGCCTCGTACGAGCTCGCCGTCGACGGAATGCCATGCGTCGCGGCGAACTCGGATCGTCGGGATTCGTCTCGGCTGAAACACGATGCAATGTGGATGCTGTCCACACGGGAGGCAGCCGCCGTGTGGACGCCAGCCCAGCGACCAAGGCCGACGATTCCGATCCCGACGCTCATGCTTTACCAGAGCTCATGGGATCAAACTCAAAAGGTCATCGAGGTAAGCGAGGTCGGCCTCGTTGAGTTCGCTACCGGCGGCTTCGACGTTGGAAGCGATTTGCTGGGGCGTTGTTGCGCCTGGTGTCACTGCGGGCACAGTGGGTTGGGCGAGCAACCATGCAATCGCCACCACTGGCATCGTCAGGTCTCGCTCGGCCGCGAACGTGCGGACCGCTTCGACGATGTCGAAGTTTCGGTCGGTCAAATACCGCTGGTACCGGTCCATGTTCAGACGACCCTCGACCTGTTCCCCTTTGCGCTTCTTGCCCGTGAGTAAGCCGTTCGCAAGCGGGTAGAACGGCAGGAGCGCCATGCCCTCCCGGGCGCCGACCTCAGCAAGGCCATTGGTCTCAGGGTCGCGGACGATAATGCTGTACTCGATCTGGTTGGTGATGAACCGCGGGAGGTCAGCGTCGAGGCTGGCCGCGAAGGCCTCCGAGCACTGCGTGGCGTCAAGGTTCGAGCAACCGATCTCGATGACCTTGCCCTGCTGCACGAGTTCGCCGAGAGCGCCCAAGGTTTCGGCGATCGGCGTTGCTGGGTCGGGCTGATGAAGTTGCAGCAAGTCGATTCGGTCGGTGCCCAACTCACGCAGGCTTCGGTCGACCGATGCGTGGATCGTTTCGGGTCGTGCACCTTCCAAACCCGGCGCCCCCGGCACGGCCATACCGAACTTCGTCGCGATGATGACCTCGTCGCGGCGCGCCCCCAGCGCATGCCCGAGGAACCGCTCGGACTGTCCCTCGCCGTAGTTGCTCGCTGTGTCGAAGAAGGTGATGCCCGCATCGAGTGCTGCCGAGACGACGGTGTTCGTACTCGCCTGGTCGAGCGCACGACCGAAGTTGTTACAGCCGAGCCCGACGACTGAGACGTCGAGGCTGCCGAGTGTTGTGGTTCTCATGGTGGCCGTTAGTCCGTCACGTGCGCCGGGCACGGGCGGAGGAATCGATCGGCGTTATGACACAACACCGCGTCGCGCTCGTCGTCGGTCAAGATGCCCACTGCGTCAACTCCGCCGACCGGATCCTCCGAGGCCATGTCAAACGGGTAGTCGCTGCCCAACACCACCTGGCCCCATCCCATCCGGCGGCCGAGGAGTTCGAGCGACAGCGGGTCGTGCGTGAGTGAGTCGATGAAGAAGCGTTTGAAGTACTCGCTCGGAGCGATGTCGCTAATGAATTCCTTTGCCTCGGAGCGTTGCGCCCAGCCGTGATCCCAGCGCCCGGTTTGGTACGGGGTGAACCCGCCACCGTGCACAAAGCCGAACCGCAGCGTGGGGTGTCGATCCATCACTCCGCCGAAGATGATTCTGCCCATCGCGATGGTCGACTCGAGCGGATTGCCGATGAAGTTCTGAAGGTAGTACTTCGTGAGGCGGTCGATCCCGGCGATCGAGCGCTGATCCGGGTGGAGCCACATGGGCAGGTCGAGTTCTTCCATCACGTCGAAAAGTGGTGTGAACATTGGATCGTCGAGGTCGACGCCGTTGATGTTCGTTCCGAACTGGACGCCGCGCACCAATGGTGAGGCAGCAATGCGTCGCACCTCGATGATTGACGCATCGATGTCTTGAAGCGGCAGCGTCGCGAACATGTGGAATCGATCGGGGTTCGAATCGCACATCGACAGAATCCCGTCGTTCTGGATCCGCGCGAAGTCGATACCGACCTCGCCATCGATGTGATAGTGAAAGTTCGGCGGAGGAATGGCGATGATCTGTCGATCGACGCGTTGGCGATCCATGTCGGCAATGCGCAGTTTCGGATCGAAGATGCCGTCGGGGAGCGGGCCAAGACGTTCCCGAGCCGGGTACTTCAGATACTGCAGCCCGCTGTCTTCGATCAGTACTGGCCCGTATTCATGGTGGGCCTTCTGCATCTCGACGAGAGCATCAGGAACGATGGCATGGGCGTGGAGGTCAACGGTAATTTTTGACACTATTTCCTTCAGAGAGCAAGATAATGCACAATATAGGATATTCAGTCGAAGGCCAGTGTCCTCTGCGAAGGATTCTTGCCAGTGACCCAGTGAGAATGACCCTGTGAAAACCGTCTGTGAGGAGCTTGCGATGGTCGAATCTGCCCGATTGCCGAAGGACACGATGCGCGTCCCTGTATCTGCTGCACTGGGTTTCGTGCGCGACGTGTTCGTGGCGGCTGGATGCTCGCGAGAAACCGCCGAACTCGTTGCCGACGTGCTGGTGTCCGCCGACCTGCGCGGAGTGCGCAGCCACGGCGTTGCTCGGATCAGCTACTTCATGGTGCGCATCGAACGGGGCACGCTCAACGTCTGCCCGACGATGACGACAACGACTGGTTCGGACACGACGGCACTCCTCGATGCCGACAACGGCCTCGGCATCATCGCCAGTTCGGTCGCCATGGACCTCGCCATCGACATGGCTGCGCGGCACGGTTCGGGTTTCGTCGCAGTCGCGAACAGCAGCCACTTCGGGTTCGCCGGGTACTGGGCTGAGCGAGCAATGGCGCAGGGCTGTCTGGGGATCAGCATGTCGAACAGCGCGGGACGGGTCACGCCGACGTTCGCCGACGAATCGTTGCACGGAACAAACCCGCTATCGGTCGCCATGGGGGCAGGCCCAGGCGGCACCGACTTCGTCCTCGACATGGCGACGTCCGCGGTCGCTGTCGGCAAAATCGAGACGGCACTCCGCGAGGGGCGTTCGATTCCGGACGGGTGGGTCGCCCGTGACTCGGGTGTGCCCACGCTCGACGAGCACGGCGTCTTGTCGTATGACGCTCCGCTGCTGCCGCTCGGCGGCGCTGGCGACGAGGCAGGTGGTCACAAGGGGTACGGATTGAACCTGATGGTCGAACTGATGTGTGGCGCCCTGAGCGGCACACCGCTCGCCGACCGAATCACTGGCGCCGCGGGGCACGCACCGGCGGCGATGGCGCACTTCATGGGAGCCATCCGCCTGGACGGCTTCCGGCCGGAACCCGACGTGCATCGGTCGATGGCCGAAACGATCGACATCGTGCGCGCCGCCAAGAAATCGCCTGGCCACGAGCGGGTCTACATCCATGGTGAGCCTGAACAGATTGCTCAGCGCGAGAACACCGCACTCGGCATTGCCGTGACGGCACCGGTCCGTTCGGATCTGGAGCGAGTGGCGGGCCAACTCGGTGTCGCGGTGCCATGGTGATGATGTCACGGATTCGGGGGCGTGATGCATTGGAGTGAGTTCGGCATTCGATCCAGTCCGCCGATGTCGGCGCGTTCGCGAGTTGAGACGATCCCTGTTCCGCTGCAGCCGGTTGTCGAACAACGGCGCACACTGCTCCAAGAACCTTTGAGTGGCGTCACTCTCGAGGGCGTGATCCGATCCGATCTGTTCGCGCTGAGTCCGACGGGGGTGAGCACCGAGCCGATCGCCGAGGCGGCCGCCGCATTTCTGAGCGCGCTCAGTCCAGAACAACGCGCCAGGGTGCAGTTCCCGCTCGATTCTGATGCGTGGCGTTCGTGGATCAACGTACACATGAACTTCTTCCGCCACGGGGTGATGCTCGAGGAGCTCTCGGTAACCGGACGACAGCTCGGCCTCGAGCTACTCCGGACGACATTGTCAGCGCCCGGGTATTCCCATGCGCGCGGCATCATGCGGCTCAAGTTCATGGGTTCCGAGCCATGCCAGGTCGAGAGTGGAGCGTTTGCCGGCACCACCGTGTTCGAACAAGAGGAACGCATCGGGCTCGATCTGATTCGGTCGCTCGACCGCGACCAGGCAGCACAGGCGCTGCTCCGGCCATCAATCCATCCCGACGACCTCCCCCCGGAACTGCAGCAGCCTTTCGATGGGCAGATGCGCGCCGGTGCGTTCATGGACAATGCCGTCATTGGCAACGAGGGCGTGTCCGCCACCGCCTTGACCGATGCGCAGCGGGGCCTGCTCCGCGCCCTCGTCGGCACGTTCGTCGGCTGGACCCGCGATGGTCATGCCGACGTCAAGATGACCGAGGTCGACGCGCATCTCGACGAGACGTGGTTCGCGTGGATGGGTTCGACCACGGATGGGCCGTTCTACTACCGCGCGCAGAGCCCCGTGGTGCTGATCGAGTTCGACCACTTGCCGGGGATCGTTTTCGACAACGACGTCCCGTCGCGGCATCACGTGCACTCGATCGTGCGGACGCCAAACGGCGGTGACTACGGCGCGGACTTGTTGCGCCAACATCACGAACGGTTCGATCACACGTCTGGTGGACGCAGCGATCCACACGGGTCGGGTCGCAGCACATGATCAATCTCCATTGCTTCACGCCGACCTCGGCGGCGCGGCTGCCGACCGATTCGGGCGTGCTCGACGGAGTCCGAATCGCGGTCAAAGATCTCATCGCGATTACCGGACACACCTCGTCGTTCGGGCATCAGCGCTGGCGTGCAACCCACAAACCGGCACGGCATGACGCGCCGATCGTGAGCCGGCTGCGCGCCGCGGGCGGCGAAATCATCGGCACGACGAAGATGGATCAACTTGCCTATTCGCTGGTCGGCAATGCCGGCGAAGGCGTTCCGCCGATGAACCCGTTCGACGCGGGCTCGTACTGCGCCGGTTCGTCGTCCGGGTCTGCGTCTGCTGTCGCTGGCGGCTTGGCCGATCTCGGCGTCGGCAGCGACACTGCCGGTTCGATCCGCGCTCCGGCTGCAGCGTGTGGGTTGTTCGGCCACCGACCAACCCACGGTCTGGTCGAGACGGCGGGCGTCCTACCACTAGCTCGATCGTTCGACGTCGTGGGGTTCCTCGCTCGCGACCCAGAACTGCTCCGACGCGCGCTTGACGTCGCCGCGCCGTCACGGCCGGTCGGACCCGCACCAGTACGGATTCTGTTCCCTGACGACATCTGGGCCACGCAAAGTCCACGCGACGAAGCGGCTGCTCGCTCCATGAGCGTGCGGATCGGGCAGGCACTCGACGTCGAGGTCGTCGCCTCCCCCATGAGTCGACTCGTTGATCCTGCTGCCGGCGAACTCCTCGCTCGTCTGCAAAGCCGAGAAATCTGGGACCAACACTCCACGTGGGTGACGAACAACATTGAATCGCTCGCTGACGACGTCCAGGCTCGCCTGCGCACGTGTCAGTCGCTCGCCGCCGACTCATCCGACGCCTCTCAGCTTGATCAGGCGGCCCGTGCGCGTTACGTCAGCGCGTTGTCCCGCTCGATTCCGGCCGGCGCGATTGCGATCATGCCTGTTTGGTCACGAAGGGGACCGCGGCTGGCGTGGACGGCTGCTGAATTGCTCGACTTCCGGCGCGCCGCATTTCAGCTCGCGGCACCCTGCACGCTCGGCGGTGGTTCCCAGATTGTCATCCCGACGGTGCACGACTCGTGGTACACGCCGCTCGGGCTGATCGGTGCGCCGCATTCGGACGACATGTTGATCGACATCGCAATCACCTTGTCGACGGACACGGCGTCCCGGTGGCGACCAGAAATGCCTGCATCGACATCCCCTACGACGGTGACAACATGACAACCGTGACAACATGACGGAGCGAACATGACGGAGCGAACATGACCGACTTGCTGGTGAGCGGCGGAACAATCGTGTCGAGCGCTGGACAGACGCGCGCTGACCTCCTCATCAAGAACGGTCGGGTCGCCGCGGTTGGACTGGATCTCCCCGTCGGGGGCAAAACGATTGACGCCAGCGACCTGTTGATTCTGCCGGGCGGCGTCGACACTCACGTTCACCTGATGGAGCCCGGTGACCTGAGCCGCGAGGACTTTCCTTCCGGAACAGCTGCTGCCGCAGCACGGGGCGTGACCACGATCATCGAACACACGCACGGTCATCCGATCCGCGAAATCGGCGACCTCCACGAGAAGAAGTCGCACCTCGTCGGCCGATCCAACGTCGACTATGCGCTCGCTGCTCACACCTGGCCCGACCGCGTCGACCAGATCGCCGGCCTATGGCGCGCCGGCGTCGCGTTCTTCAAAATCTTCACCTGTTCTACGCATGGCGTGCCCGGGCTCGATCCCGCAAATCTGTTGGCCGCACTCCGCGCGATCTCTGCCGCCGGCGCGGCGACGCTCATTCACTGCGAAGACGAATCGATCACTGCTGTTGCCGAGAAGGCACTAAAAGAATCAGGCCGAAGCGACAACGGCATCCTGCTCGAGTGGCGCAGCCGCGAAGCCGAACTCGCCGCAACGGCGGCCGCTGCCTCGCTCGTTTCGGTGACCGGGGCGCGAGCCACCATTGCTCATGTCAGCAGCCCCGCCGTCGCGGCGGTTATCACCGACGCGCAGGCCCGCGGCGCCAACCTCGCTGCCGAAGCATGCCCGCAATACCTGCTGCTCCGCGAAGACGACGTGCATTCGTGCGGCGTTCTCCGCAAATTCACACCTCCGGCACGCGCCCGTTCCGACGCCGACGAAGAGGCCATGTGGGAACTCGTCCGCAACGGAACGTATTCACACTTTTCCACCGACCATGCGCCGTCGACGATGGAGCAGAAAATGAGCGGCGACATCTGGAGCTCACCGTTCGGCCTGCCCGGGTTGGACACCACCTTCCCGGTGCTCATCGATGCTGCGTTGAACGGCAAGATCGGGATGGCCGACGTCGCCCGGTTGTACAGCGAGACGCCGGCGAAGCGCTATGGGTTGTTCCCCCGCAAGGGTCATCTCGGCCTCGGAGCAGATGCCGACTTCGTCTTGGTCGATCCGTCCGCTTCGTGGACTGTGGACCCAACGGGCCTGCTCTCCAAAGCCGGATGGAGCCCGTACTCTGGTCGGGTCTTGCAGGGATGCGCCGTCGCGACCTATCTACGCGGGGAAGAGATCGCACGCGACGGAGTTGCGCATCAGCTCCGAACCGGCAGGTTTGTCGATGGCCCAGGGGCCACCTCGTGAGCCGGACGCGACGGTGGTCAGATCTTCTGGATCGGGTCGGGAGCGCCGAGCCGCGACGACAAGCCGGCGGCGGCGCGGCACACGGCGCGGCCGATTTCGTCAACGTCGTACTGGTCGATGCGTGACAACGGTGCGCTGATCATGACCGAACCCTGGCAGACGGCAGTGCGGTCGAAGAACGGCGACGCAATTGCAAACCCACCCTCGACGCGCTCTTCGCGACTGATCGAGTAGCCGATCTCGCGGTCGCTGGAGCATTGTTCGATAAGTGCCTCGACGTCGGTGATCGTTGCTTCAGTCAGCGCCGGTAGTCCGTCGCCGCTGAAGAGTTCGCGCACCGTCTCGGCGGGGAGTCCAGAGAGGATGGCCCGCCCTGCCGC
>JBLFZD010000112.1:0-9926 GCA_047610085.1 Ilumatobacter sp.
GTCGACTTCGACCAGGCTGACTACGACGCGATGATTGAGACGTTCGCGTCGACCGGCGACAAAGACTGGATCTCGGCAACTGTCATGATCGACGGAACCACCTATGCAGACATTGGCCTCCGGCTGAAGGGCAACTCATCGCTGTTCGGCCTGACGGCCGACACGTCCGGCAACCCAGAAGATCTGCCCTGGCTGATCCGCCTCAATAAGTTTGTCGAGGGTGAAGATCACCAGGACTACGAGGACATCGTGATTCGTTCGAACTCGACCGAAACCGCACTGAACGAAGCGGTCGCTCAGGAACTGCTCGCTCTGACCGGGCTCGCCTCACAGGACCCGATCGCGACGGCCTTCACGGTGAATGGTGGCGAAACCGAACTCCGGCTGGCCGTCGAGAACCCCGACGAGGAGTGGTACGAGGACAACTTCGACGACGAGGGTGGGTTGCTCTACAAGGCTGACGCAGAAGGTGACTACAGCTATCGAGGAGAAGACAGCGACGCCTACACCGACGTGTTCGACCAAAAAGTCGGCGACAACGACCTGCAACCGCTGATCGACTTCCTCGACTTCATCAATAACTCCGACGACGCCACGTTCGCTTCCGAGCTGGCGGACCAACTTGACGTTGAAGCCTTCGCCACGTACCTGGCGTTCCAGGATCTCATCGGCAACGCTGACGACATCAGCGGTCGGGGCAACAACTCCTTCCTTCAATACGACACGTCTGTTGAGCAGTTCACCGTGGTGTCGTGGGACCTGAACTTGGCGTTCGGAACTGCCAACGTCGGCGGTGGAGCCGCAGGCGGCGGC
Organism: Ilumatobacter sp.; assembly: GCA_047610085.1. Taxonomy (GTDB): domain Bacteria; phylum Actinomycetota; class Acidimicrobiia; order Acidimicrobiales; family Ilumatobacteraceae; genus Ilumatobacter_A. Next base: position 814 of record JBLFZD010000112.1, read on the forward strand.
TCGCGACCAGCCGGCTCGCGACCAGCCGGCTCACGACCAGCCGGTCCGCCGCCGGAGGGTGCCGGCGGCGGACCTGGCGGCGAGGCCAACGTGCTCGTCGACCGCTTCATGGCCAACGCTGAGTTCGCTGCGATGTACACCACGAACACGGCCGAACTCACCGAGCTGCTCTTCGCCAGCGGTACTGTCGACGAGGTGATCGCGAACTGGTCGAACGTCTTGATCAACGGCGCTGCCGACCTCGTCTCCGAGGCGACCGTGATCTCGGAGGCGGCGGCGCTTATCAGCTATGTCGATGGCGGGCGATGAGCGGTCGGCCTCCGCGAGTTCTCGTTGTCGATGACGAGGAGAACATCAGGTTCCTCGTCGAGTCGGCACTCCAGCTTGCCGGTATCGAGACCGCCGGGGCCGACAATGGTCGGGCTGGCCTCAAGTTGGCCGTGGACTCTCGGCCAGACCTCATCGTGCTCGACGTGATGATGCCCGAGCTCGATGGGTTCGAGGTGCTGCAGCGACTTCGCGACACGGGTTCGCGGACGCCGGTTATCTTCCTCACGGCGCGCGACTCGACCGACGATCGAGTGCGTGGGCTCACCGCTGGCGGTGACGACTACATGGTCAAGCCGTTCGCTGTTGCCGAGCTGGTTGCCCGAGTACAGCTTCGCTTGCACCAGGCAGGGCAGGCCGCGAAGCAGACGGTGTTGCGCTGCGCCGACCTCGAACTCGACGTCGAAGCGCACCGGGTAATCCGTGCCGACAGTGCTGTCGAATTGTCGCCCACCGAATACAAGCTGCTCCACTACCTGCTGGAGAATTCCGGGCGTGTCCTCACGCGCCGTCAGCTGCTCGAACGTGTCTGGGATGACGACGTCGGGGGTGATTCATCGGTGGTCGACACCTACATCAGTTACCTGCGTCGCAAGCTCGACCACGTTGAGCCGAAGCTGATCCATACGATCCGGGGTGTTGGATTTTGTCTTCGAGATGACGGGTGAGACTGCGCACGCGAGTCCTTCTCGGGTTCATGATGGTCTTCCTTGTGGTCGTTGCCGCTGGCGTCTTCACGGTGACGGCGCAACGAAGTCAGCTCTACGACCAGGTCGACGATCAACTCAGGTCGACACCGGTGCCGCCGGGCGCCCGCGTCGAGCAAACGGTCGGGAGTCAACGAGAGCCGCCGCCAGGCGGGCCTGAACGACCTGTCGCGCAGCCCGTCGATGGGGAGAGCATCTCCGACTTGTACGTGGCCGTGATTACTCCTGGGAACACGGTCCGCCCCTCCATCCAGGGACAGCTACTCGCCGATGTGCCCGACCTTCAGGCGCTGCTCCGTGAACCGCCAACAGAACCCGAGCTGCTGACCGTTGCAGGAGCGGAGGGAAGGTCGACGTTCCGTGTGCTGTTTCTTCCGGAAACGGCGACGTCGCTCGCAATGGTCGTCGCTGTCCCCGTCGACGACGTCGAGGAAACGATGCGGCAGCTGACGTTCATCTTCATCGGTGTCGCTGGCCTGATCTTGTTGGTCCTGATTCTGATCGCTTCGTGGGTGAACCGCTTCGGGCTCGGACCGATCGGAGCGATGACCGATGTCGCCGTCGCGATCTCAGCGGGAGAACGAGATCGCCGTGCCGACGTCAACAGCGAGACGACCGAGGCCGACCGCCTCGGTCATGCGTTCAACGTCATGCTCGATGAGCGTGACGCCACCGAAACTCGGCTCCGCCAGTTTGTCTCGAATGCCTCACACGAATTGCGGACACCGCTCACCTCGATCCGGGGCTATCTCGACCTCTATGTAACCGGTGGATTTCGCCGACCGGGCGAACTCGACGATGCGGTTCGGCGGCTGCAGGTGGAGGCTGAACGAATGAACCTGCTCGTGGAGGACCTGCTCGTCTTAGCTCAGTTCGATGAGGAGCAGCCGCTTGACCTCTCGTCGGTGCACCTTGACGTCATCGTGGGCGATGTTGCTGCGCTCGCTCTCGCCGCCCATCCCGACCGGGAGATCCTTGTCGATTCGCCGGATGGTTTGGAGGTCGAGGTCGATCGCCTACGACTGCAGCAAGCACTCGCCGCGCTGGTGGACAATGCAATTCGTCACACCCCTAATGATGTCGCCGTTTGGATTTCTGCCTCGCGTGTCGACGGGTGTGTCGAGCTGGCGGTCGCCGATTCTGGACCTGGCCTCACCGTTGATGAGGCAGCGGTGGTGTTCGATCGCTTCAGCAGAGGCGACCGCTCTCGGGCGAGGACAACAGGCGGTTCGGGGCTCGGGCTGTCGATCACGCAGGCAATCGTGCAAGCCCATGGCGGAGAGATCTCCGTGACAGCGACGCCGGGGGAGGGTGCCACCTTCACCATCGTGCTCCCGATGGGCGAACGCTCGGTGTGACCACTGTTCAATCGCTCTGCAGACGCCTCATGACCGTGGGGCAGCGTGAGTCGGCGGGAGGACGCACCTGACGAGAGGAAGCATGAACATCACCGAGGCTCCAGGACCGAGGTGACTGCAGGTCTGACGCTAGGGCGGGCGACATGTTCCGCCAGGTGGCGTAGGACGAAGAACAACACAAGAACCACTCGGAGGACCTCATTCGGCGTGTCGCACGGTGTTCGCGATGCACTGGTTGAGCGGCGGTGTGGCTGGTCAGGTGAGCCAGTCGGCGATCGCGTTGCCGATTTCGTCGGGACTGTCTTCTTGAACGAAGTGCATGCCGGCCACGCGAGTTTCAGTCTGGTTCGGCCAGCCGCGACAGAACTCGCGCTGATGTCCGACGAGGATTGAGCCGGGGTCAGCGTCGATGAACAGCTTGGGGATCTCGTTGGTGTTCATCCAGTCGGCGTACTCCTGAACGATTGCGACGGTTTCGGCTGGGCCGCCTTCAATCGGAATCTGGCGTGGCCAGGCGAGTGTGGGACGGCGGCCTTCGCCGGGATCGGCGAACGGAGCCCGGTAGACCTCCATTTCCTCTGCGGTCAGGCCGCTGATGATCGCATTGGGGAGGATTGCCTCGATAAACAGGTTCTTCTCCAAGCACAGTTCTTCGCCGGCGTCTGAACGGAGCCCTTGGAAGATGCCGCGGGCGTTCAGCGGCCAGTCGTCCCACGACGGAATTGGTTGCACAATCGCCTCCATGTACGCGATGCCAGCAACCCGGTCAGCGTGGCGGCGCGCCCAATCGAAGCCGAGCGCCGAGCCCCAGTCGTGAATGACGAGAACAACCTGATCGCCCAGATCGAGTGAGTCGAGCAATGCATCGAGCCACGCTCGATGTTCGACGAAGGTGTAGCTGTCCGGCCCAGAATTGTCGAGCTTGTCTGAGTCGCCCTGGCCAATCAGGTCCGGAGCAACAAGGCGACCGAGGTCCCTTACGTGCGGGATGATGTTGCGCCATAGATACGACGACGTCGGGTTGCCATGTAAGAACACAATCGTGCGACCGGCGTTATCAGCGACGATCCCCGTGTCGAAGTAGGCCATCGACTTCGTGGACCCACTGACGGTGACGTCGGTGTATTGCTTTGGCAATGGCGCAGTGGTACCCATAGCTCCCAATCTTCCCATGAGTGCGAACCGACTGTCGAAGTCGCGCCGAAAGTAAAGGGAGCCCCCGACTCAGCTGTCTGCGTTGTCGGCGCGGCGCACACGAACCGGCTTGTTGCGGATCTTGGCGCCTTCGAGGCTGCGCAGCACCTTGTCTGCAGATGACTGCGGCACCTGGACAAACGCCGACTTGTCGTTGATCTTGATGGCGCCGATTTCGCTGCCACGCATGTTTGCCTCGTTGGCAATCGCACCGACGAGGTCGCCAGGGCGCAGCCCGGCCGAGCGGCCGAGGTTGAACTGCAAGCTGACGAAGCCAGCCTCGACGTGATGCGAGCCATCGGAGTTGCGAACCGCACGGTTCTCGTGGCCGCCTCGGCTACCGCTGTCTCCACGATCTCCACGATCTCCACGATCTCCACGACCGCTTCGGTCGTCGCGCTGGCCGCGGTGGCCCTTGCGGTCGTCGCGGTCGAAGCGTTCGCGGCCCTTGCCCGCGCCGGCATTGACGTCGGGGATCTCGACTTCTTTGGTGGTGCGGCCAGCGGACTCGTGAGCGAGGCGTACGGCGGCGATCGCAACTTCGATCGGGTCGTTGTCGGCGGTGAGGCCTTCGACGATGGCCCGGTAAAGGTCGGCTGACTCGGTGTCGCCGATCTTCGCGGCCACTTCAGCGCCGGTCTTTTCCATCCGACGCATGGTGAGGTCGTTGACGGTCGGGACCTTCTCGATCGAGATCGGCTGCTTCGTGAAGCGCGACAGGTTTTGGATCTTGCGGTGGTCCTTCGGGCCGCCCAGCGTGATCGCAATGCCCTCGCGGCCAGCGCGGCCGACTCGGCCGATGCGGTGTGTGTAGGCCTCGGTGGTCTGGGGAATGTCGTAGTTGATGACGTGGCTGAGGTGATCAACATCGATGCCGCGGGCGGCGACGTCGGTGGCGATCAGCAGTGTGGCAACGCCACTCTTGAGGCGGCCCATCGCGCGATCGCGCTGGTCTTGGCTCATGCCGCCGTGGAGTGCTTCGGCGCGGTAACCGCGGCCGTTCATGACGTCGGTGAGTTCGTCGACGTCACCGCGAGTGCGACAGAAGACGATGGCAGCTTCCGGAGCCTCCATGTCGAGGATGCGGCCAAGTGCGGATGCCCGGTGGCTGCGGTGGGTCAGGAATGCACGCTGCGTCACCTTGGGCGTGGTGCCTTCTGTACCGACGGCGCGCTGGATGCTGATTCGGACCGGGTTGCTCAGCTGGCGCGTGGCGATCGAGTCGATGCGGTTCGGCATCGTGGCCGAGAACAAGATGGTCTGACGCTCCGGGGGAGCGGCGTTGAGGATCGCCTCGAGGTCTTCGGCGAAGCCCATGTCGAGCATTTCGTCGGCTTCGTCGAGCACGACCATGCCGCAATTGCTCAGGTCGAGCGAACCGCGCTTGAGGTGGTCGAGCACTCGGCCCGGGGTGCCGATCACAATGTCGACGCCGGAGTTGAGCAAGCTGAACTGGGGGCCGATGTTCGTGCCGCCAAACAGGGCTGCCATGCGCACGCGTCCGTGAGCGCCGTATTCCTTCATCGCTTCGGCAACCTGGTTGGCGAGTTCACGGGTGGGCACGAGAACGAGGCCGAAGGGCAGCTTCGACTTCTTCATGCTGCTCACGCGGTCAAGCATCGGCAGCGCAAAGGCGGCGGTCTTACCGGTGCCGGTGGCGGCCTGGCCGAGGAGGTCGAAACCGTCGAGCAACGGCGGGATCGACTCGGCCTGGATCGGCGTGGGGTTGACGTAGCCGAGGGCGGTCAGCGAACCAAGCAGTTCGTCGGACAGGCCGAGGTCGGCAAACGTGACGACGCCATCGTTGTGTTCATCGTTGTCTTCGTCGTCATCTTCGTTGGAAGCCTCGACCTTGGCGTCGGCGTCGGTATCGGCCTCGATGGGCGCTGCTGCTTCAACAGGAGCGGTGGTTTCGGCCGGCGCTTCGAAGGTCTCGAGAGAAGCAGGTGCCTCTTCGGTGACGGGTGCTTCTTCGGGAACGACCTCGGCTGGGCTTTCGTCGGCGGTGGAGACGTCGTCGACTTCGCTCAGATCATCGAGGCTGGTCATCATCGAACGGCCTTCATGGGCAGCGAGCATTTCGTCGATCGGGTCGATTGCTACGCCGGTTGGAGCAGGCAGATCAGCCAGCGTTGCGACGTCGGGTGCTTCGGCTGCGAGTGGTGCGGCTATTTCGGTGGTGTCGTCGCCGGGCGCGGGCGTGGAGGATTGGTCGGACTGGGTGTTCTCTGACATGGCTTCGATCCCTTTGGAGCAACGTGCTCCGTTTCTTGCTCCGTGGTTTCGAAGCGCTCCTAGGATAGGGGTTGAGAATGGCGCAACGTCGCGGTGTTGCACGGCGTGCGCCGCGCGTCACGTCATTGGAGCGGCGTCGTCAGTGCCAGGTTGGGCGTTGAGTAACGAAGTCCCGGCTGTTTCTGCTGGCGCTCATCGTCACGCTAATCTCGTCGATCCAGGCATCGGTCACCGAGGAGTCTCGAGGACCAGGCCCCTCGGCGGAGCCCGTTCAGGCGTCAGCCATTGCTGCGACGAGTGGCGCATACTCATCGAGTTTGGCCATCACCTCGTCACGCGGACCTTGGGGCAGTCCGAGTACGCCGCGCGAAATCCCGGCAGACGCCATTTCGGTCAGCTTTTCCTCCGAGGGCAGCGCACCGAATACGCCGCGCTCGATGGTTTCCGGATCGCGCCCGATTGTGTCGCAGGCCTCGACGATCAACTGCCATTTCTCGAGCGGGTGGCGTCCACCGATTGGCATCCAGCCATCACAGAACTCGGCGATATGTGCAGCGGTTTTGGGACCGGCGTTGCCGCCGAGGATGATGGGCGGCCCACCGTCTTGGGTCGGCTTTGGCCATGCCCACGATGACGAGAACTGCACGTGCTCACCGTCGAACGATGCTTCGTCTTGCGTCCACAACTGCTTCATCGCGAGAATACTCTCGCGCAGGATCTCGCGCCGCTCGCCGTACGCAGTGCCGTGGTGCGCCATCTCTTCTTTGTTCCAGCCGTACCCGACGCCGAACAGAAATCGACCATTCGAAATGCGGTCGAGGCTCGCAACTTCCTTGGCTGTATGAATCGGATCGCGCTGGGAAACCAGGCAAATGCCGGTGGCCAGTTTGATCTCTGAGGTGACTGCAGCGCAGGCCGCAAGCGACACGAAGGGATCATGGGTGCGCCAGTAGAATTCGGGGAGCGGCGGGGCGCCCTCGTTGCCTCCCCACGGGGTGACCCGACTCGTTGGGATGTGCGAGTGCTCGGGGAACCACAGCGACTCAAACCCACGGGCCTCGGCCTCGCGGGCGAGTTCGATCGGATCGATCGTCTGGTCGGTTGGGAAGATGAGAACGCCAATGTCCATGAGCCGAAGGTAGTACTCGCCGCCGATGCGGATGTCATGGGGCACGACGGCGTGCGGCTGGCCGTCAGGCCAAACGTCCGAAAATGTTCACGGATTGTGGCGGAACATTGCGTTGCGAACAGGGGTTACATGATGTGTATGGCCGTTAAACCGACGATGACCTCTTTATCGCAAGGTGAGCGTGAGCGAATCGCACAGCGTTTCACCGCCGTGCGCGCTCGCACAGAACGTCTCTCCGCTCGGCTGTCGCCTGAAGACCAGGTCGTTCAATCGATGGAGGACACGAGTCCAACAAAATGGCACCGAGCGCATACGTCGTGGTTCTTCGCTGAATTTGTACTCGAGGTGGACGGCTCAAGTCAGCGTCCGTGGGATCTGCCCGAGTATCGATTCCTCTACAACAGCTATTACGACGCTGTGGGCGCCCGGCACGCTCGGCCCAATCGTGGACTCGTGACGCGACCTTCGCTCGCCGAAGTGGGTGCTTATCGGGCTGCTGTCGATACGGAGGTGACCGAACTCCTCACGAGCGGGCCCGGCCCAACCGCTTCCCAGCTGAGCATCATTGAACTTGGCACGCATCACGAAGAACAGCATCAAGAGTTGCTGTTGATCGACATCAAGCACGTGCTTTCGATGAATCCTGCCGTTGGTCCGGCATATGCCGACCGCTCCAGTGCAGCGGCCAAGGACCCTGGCCCGGCATCATTCGTCGACTTCGATGGCGGCATCGTCGACATCGGTCTCGCTGACGCTGGGTCGGCGCAGATCGATCGCTTCTCGTTCGATAACGAAGGGCCCGCTCACGAAGTTCGCCTGTACGGGTTTTCGCTCGCCGACCGGTTGGTGACCGCTGGCGAATGGCTCGAGTTCATTGCGGACGGGGGCTACGACCGCCCCGAACTTTGGAAGTCGGACGGCTGGCACCGGGCGAAAGCTGAAGGGTGGGATTGTCCCCTCTATTGGCGTCGCAACCCCGATCAGATCGATGCGTGGTGGATCCATACGCTGACCGGGCTGCGCGACGTCGACCCGCACGAGCCGGTCTGCCACGTGTCGCACTTCGAGGCTGATGCATTCGCCACGTGGTCGCAGGCGCGGCTCCCAACCGAGTTCGAATGGGAACACGCGGCACGTGACATCACGCTGCCATCGGCCGGGTTCCTCGACGAGCAGAACGGCGAGTTCTCCTTTCATCCGTCGTCGGTCCGTGCCGAGGGGAATGGCCAACTGCGGCAGATGTTTGGCGAGGTGTGGGAGTGGACATCGTCGGCATACCAGCCATACCCAGGCTTCTCGCCAGTCGATGGGGCCATCGGCGAGTACAACGGCAAGTTCATGTCCGGCCAGCAGATATTGCGTGGCGGCAGTGCGCTCACGCCCCTGGGCCACACACGAGCGACGTACCGCAACTTTTTCCACCCGCATACCCGCTGGCACCTCGGTGGTGTTCGCCTCGCCCGTGATTGACGTCGGGCTCGGAGGGTGCCTGACCCACTCCGAGACCGCGTCCAAGACAAGGAAACACGATGAATGTTCGCCCGGAACTCGATACCACTGCTCAAGAACTGCGAGACGCCCTCACCCGGCTCCCGCGGACCCTGCCCACGCGCTGGCTCTACGACGACCGCGGCAGCGAGTTGTTCACACAGATCACTGGCGTGCCCGAGTACTACCAAACCGAAACCGAGCGACAGATTCTTGCTGATCACTCATCGACCATTGCTGAACTGACCGAAGCGACAACCGTCGTTGAGCTTGGTTCGGGCACCAGTGACAAGACGCGAACGCTGCTCGATGCGTTCACCGCGCACGGCCTGATCCAACGGTTCGTACCGCTCGATATCAGCGAACAAACGGTGCTTGATGCGGCCGAAATGTTGCGCCTGCGTCATCCCGGCATCGAGATTGATCCGGTCGTGGGTGACTTCACCCGGCATTTGCATCGCTTAGCCGAGATCCCCTCTGACGGGCCCCGACTGGTGATGTTTCTTGGTGGCACAATCGGCAACTTCTACGTCGAGGAGCGTCGAGCGTTTATGGGAGCGCTTGCCGACGTGCTGGCTCCCGGCGATTGGGTCATGATGGGCGTTGACCAGATCAAGCCGATCGACCGATTGATCGCCGCCTACGACGACAACCAGGGCATCACCGAAGCCTTCA
>JBLFZD010000113.1:0-9875 GCA_047610085.1 Ilumatobacter sp.
GGTGGCCAAACCCCGACGCCGAACAAAGTGGACGTGAAGTTGTCCACCGACGGGGCAATCAAGCTGTTCGTCAACAACGGTGCCGTCGACGTGTTCGCAGATGTGGCTGGCTATTACACCTCCGCCAGCCTCACCGACATCGATGATCGTCTCCAGGTCTAGCTGTACTCGGCCGGGACGTTGGTGACGGGTTGACGACCCGCTGATCAAAAAGGACCACAGCTATCTCATACAGATCTGCACAGAAGACGCCGTCGAGATCACCTCGGACGAGATCACTCGCGATAACCCGTGACCGTTGCAGCGTGACAATCTCAACCACACCGTTCACGCCCGGCACATGGTTCAGTGCCGCCGCTGTTGGGCACGGGTCAGACAAGAACGGACCATGACGAACACTTTCGCTTCTGGTGCACTCACGATGACGTTCACGATCGATGTACCCAAGACGGTGAGATCCATGATGGCACTCACTCGGATAGCACGTTAGTCAGAGCCACCGACCGTCGGGTCGGTCACCATGAGGTGACCATCGAAAGACCTGCCATCGGTGACATCATCTCCGAAATCCAAGATCGTCACGCACCCAATGTTCAGCGATGAATCTTGCGGCGAAAGCCCACCGATGAGTTCGATCCCATCGCCGTCACTGTTGGCGATCGTGAGATCAGAAGCTACAAGATTGGCGTTGTAGGCGAACGGCACCGAGCCACCGTTCGACGCACCGAAAGAAACACAACGCCGTGAACAGGCGGAATGCCGAGAAGATTGGGTTGCTCCCCGATGCGACAACGCCGCCGAGGTGATTCCTCGACGGCGCATCTCGAAATCGTTCAACTCACTTACGTGAGAGCGACTTGCGGTTCTTCAGCTTCGACTTGCGGTAGTCGGTATTCATGACGGCAATCGCATCGATCGAAATCTCCTTCGGGCACGCCGAGGAACATTCACCGTGGTTCGTGCACGAGCCGAAGTACTCCTCCATGGTCTCCACCATGGACTCCGCACGCTTATAACGCTCGGATTGACCCTGCGGCAGCAAGTTCAGGTGCGTGAGCTTGGCCGAGGTAAACAACGACGCTGCACCATTCGGGCACGCTGCAACGCATGCGCCACAGCCAATACAGGCTGCATTGTCCATCGCAGCATCGGACACCGGCTTCGGAATCGGGATCAGGTTTGCATCAGGTGCGCCGCCGGTGGGAGCGGTAATGAACCCACCCGACTCGACAATCCGATCAAATGGCGAACGATCGACCATGAGGTCTTTGATGATCGGGAACGCCGTAGCACGCCACGGTTCGATCACGATCTCGGCACCGGAATCAAACGTACGCATATGGATCTGGCACGTTGCGGTGCCCTTCTGCGGACCGTGTGCCTGGCCATCGATCATCAGGGAACAGGTCCCACAGATCCCTTCGCGGCAGTCATGGTCGAAGACGATTGCTTCCTTGTTCTCTTCGATGAGGCGCTCGTTCAAGATGTCGAGCATCTCGAGGAACGACGCTTCGTCGCTGATCTCTGGAATCTGATGCGTCTCAAACCGGCCTTGACCGTCCGGACCGTTCTGACGCCAGATCTTGAGGGTGATGTTGGTGAGGGTGTGGCTCATTGTTGATTCCTGTCGGACGTTACTTGTACGAACGGGTCGCGAACTTGACGACCTCGTACTCGAGGGCTTCGCGGTTTTCAATGGGATTCTCGGCGTCGCCGCTCCACTCCCATGCAGTGACGTGAGCGAAGTCGTCGTCGTTACGCAACGCCTCGCCATCGTCGGTCTGATGCTCGGAGCGGAAGTGCCCGCCGCAACTTTCTTCACGGACCAGTGCGTCCTTGCACATAAGTAGACCCAACTCGAAGAAGTCGTCGACACGCGCCGCTTTTTCGAGCGTCTGGTTCAGGCTCTCGCCGTCGCCGGTGACACGGAGGTCCTTTTTGAACTCTGCGTGCAATGCAGGGATCTCGGCGAGCGCCTTCTCGAGGCCAACCTGGCTGCGATCCATGCCGCAGTAGTCCCAGATGATCTGACCGAGCCGGCGATGGAAGTGATCCGGGCCCTTAGTTCCACCGATGTCGATGTAGCCCTGGTATCGGTCACGAGCCTCTTGCTCAGCAACGGTAAACGCCTGGTGGTTCTCGTCCGGAATCGGCTTGTTGAGCAAATCGGACAGATACGGAGCGATCGTGTAGGGCAGCACGAAGTAGCCGTCGGACAGGCCCTGCATGAGAGCAGACGCACCGAGACGGTTTGCACCATGATCGGAGAAATTGGCTTCACCGGCGCAGAACAGGCCAGGGATCGTGGTCTGGAGTTCGTAATCGACCCAGAGCCCACCCATCGTGTAGTGGCTGGCCGGGTAGATCCGCATCGGGCTGTCATAGGGCGATTCGCCGGTAATCCGCTCGTACATTTCAAACAGGTTGCCGTAACGCTCCTTGATGACATCAGCGCCAAGGCGACCAATGGCGTCAGCAAAGTCGAGGTAGACACCGTTCTTCAACGGACCGACGCCTTGGCCAGCATCGACCGCCCGTTTGGCCGCGCGAGACGACACATCGCGAGGCGCCAGGTTGCCGAAACTCGGGTAGATCCGCTCGAGGTAGTAGTCGCGCTCGTCCTCGGGGACGTCTTTGGCGACGCGGGTCTCATCGGGGCTGACGGGGACCCAGATGCGGCCATCGTTACGCAGCGACTCGGACATGAGGGTGAGTTTCGACTGGAATTCGTCAGCCTGCGGGATACACGTCGGGTGAATCTGGGTGTAACTCGGGTTGGCGAACCCCGCACCACGCCGATGAGCACGCCATGCGGCGGTCACGTTGCAGGCCATTGCATTCGTGGAGAGGTAGAACGCGTTGCCGTAGCCGCCGGTGGCGAGCACGACAGCGTGCGCAGCGTGCGACCGGACTTCGCCGGTCATCAGGTCACGGGTGACAATGCCAGCACAACGACCATCGATGTTCACGACGTCGACCATCTCGATGCGATTCCACAACTTGACGTTGCCAAGGCCGATTTGTCGCGAGAGCTGCTGATATGCGCCGAGCAGCAGCTGCTGACCGGTCTGACCACGGGCGTAAAACGTGCGACTCACCTGAGCTCCACCGAACGAGCGATTATCGAGCAGCCCGCCGTATTCACGTGCGAACGGGACTCCCTGAGCAACCATCTGGTCAATGATGTTGACCGACACTTCGGCGAGGCGATGCACGTTTGCTTCGCGGCTGCGGAAGTCGCCACCCTTCACCGTGTCATAAAAGAGACGATGAACAGAATCACCATCTCCCTGATAGTTCTTGGCCGCATTGATGCCGCCCTGTGCAGCAATCGAGTGGGCACGACGAGGAGAGTCATGGAACGTGAACGACTCGACGTTGTAGCCAAGCTCACCAAACGTCGCAGCAGCAGAAGCTCCGGCGAGGCCGGTGCCCACAACGAGGATCTTGAACTTGCGCTTATTCGACGGGTTCACCAGCTTTTGGTTTTCGACATAGCTGTTCCACTTGTCGGCCATCGGGCCTTCGGGGACTTTGGGATCGAGGTTCAGGGTCATTTTTCTATTCCTCTCCTGCTGAGTTGTGAAGGTCGTGAACTGACACGACGGTCGGGTCGTACTCGATCACCCCGGCCATGACGGCGATCGGGAACGAGACGTTTCCGGCCACGATGAGGGCGGCCGTTCCGATGGCGACGTTGCGGCGCCATGCGTTGAACTTGGGGTTGCTCCAGCCGAGCGACTGGAAGAGCGACCAAATGCCGTGGAACAGGTGGACCCCGAGCGCCACGTTGGCAATGATGTAGATGGCGGCGACCGGAATCCGGCTCAGGGACTGGTCGATGTTGTAGTACACGTCGCCGCGGACCCAATCTGCGCCGGTGGCTCCCCAGGTGAGGTCGGCGAGGTGCCAGATGATGAACAACAACACGATGGAACCCGTGTACCGCATCGATCGGCTGGCGAAGTTGGCTACCTGGTAGTCGCGAGGAGACTGATACTTCACCGAACGTGCCTTGTGATTCATTCTGGTGAGACCCACCGCAGCGTGAATGTGCAACAGCACGGCACCGATCAAAATGAGGCGCAGACCCCAAAGAAGATACGTTCGCGGCAGCAGCGGCACGGCGAGATCACGCAGAAACTCGCCGTAGATGTCAATGTCGTAAACACGCTCGCCATCTTCCATGATCGGACCCAAATACATCTTGAGGTTGCCAATCATGTGGGTCACGATGAATCCCAAGCCAATGAGCCCCGTGATCGCCATGACGTACTTTTTTCCAACCGCGGTGCCGTACAGGTCGAGAACGAATGGTTTCTTCTTCTCGGGTGCCTTCACGGCTGTGCCCGAAACGGGGCCCCGGCTTAACGTTTGTGCCATAGGAGTCAGAACCTACTCTCCGAGTACCTCGGCCCGCCCAATTCGACCGCCAATCGTTCGTGTGGGCTCCGTCACGTTCGCTTGAGGCCTGGCAGTTTGCGAACATGGCGGGGGCAAGCCGTGTCGTCGATGTGACCATGTGCGTGTTTGCTTCGATTTCTCTCTAGCATCTTGCGGCGGCCATCATTGGCCAGCCCGCCGATGTAACAACCGGCACACGACAACCTCGACGCGCTCCTTGCGTCGACCAACACGCCTGGAGGCACCACCCCGTGGACGTCATTCCGTATCTCGCCCTGATCTCAGCTGTAGCTGCGCTCGGTCTGGCGGTTTTTTTCTATACCGATGTGAAGAAGGCATCGCCCGGCAACGAGCGCATGGTCTTCCTCATGACCGAAATCCAGAAAGGCGCCAAGGCCTTCCTGAAGAAGGAATACCAGTGGGTGTCGATCTTCGCACTTGCGATGGCGCTGCTCGTCGGGGTCGTTATTGCTCCGTACGCCGCCGTCAGCTACCTGCTGGGCGCCCTGCTGTCCGGAGTTGCTGGCTACGCCGGCATGACCGTCGCAACGATGGCCAACGCTCGCACGACCGAAGCTGCCAAGAGCGGCCCGGCCAAAGCACTTGCCGTTGCCTTCCGCGGCGGCGCAGTGATGGGGTTCAGCGTCGCTGGTCTCGCACTGCTCGGCCTGATGGGCACCTACATCGTGTTCGTCACGTTGCTCGAAGTTAATGACGCCTTCGAAATCGTCACCGCCTACGGTCTCGGTGCCTCGACGATCGCCCTGTTCTCACGTGTTGGCGGTGGCATCTTCACCAAGGCAGCCGACGTCGGCGCCGACCTCGTCGGCAAAGTCGAAGCCGGCATCCCCGAAGACGACCCCCGCAACCCGGCCACCATCGCCGACAACGTCGGCGACAACGTCGGCGACGTCGCTGGGATGGGCGCCGACCTGTTCGAGTCGTACGCCGGCTCGATCATCGCTCCGATCTCGCTCGTTGCCTTCGCCGGTGGCATTCTGGCCACGGAAAATGCCACCGGTCTCGTCGCCGAGAACGCTGGCGACACGAGCATTCTGCCGTTCATGGTCTTCCCGATGTTCGTTGCGTTCGTCGGCATGGTCGCCTCGATCATTGGCTCGTTCCTCGTCAGGGGAGGCGAATCGACCGACTCCAAGTCGCTCAGCAAGTCCCTTCACATGGGCACGAACGCCGCAATGGGAATCACCGTGCTTGGTGTGCTCGCCGGTTCGTTCTGGATCTTCGGCGACGAGGCAGTCTTCGCCGAAGGTAAGCCGTGGGGCCTCGCAGTCTCGGTAATCGGCGGCCTCCTCATTGGTTGGGCGCTCGGCAAAACCGCCGAGTACTACACCTCAGACCACTTCAACCCGGTCAAGCAGATCGCCGAGCAAACAAACACCGGACCGGCTACGACCATCCTCAAGGGCATCAGCATCGGAATGGTTTCAGTCGCCGCTTCGGTTGCCTTGATCCTCATCGGTATCGGTGTCGCCTACTGGGGCGGCCAACAAGCACTTGGCTCGGCCGGCAACGGCGGCCTGTACGGCATCGCCGTTGCAGCAATCGGCATGCTCGCAACCACGGGTGTTGTTGTCTCGGTTGATGCATACGGCCCCATCGCCGACAACGCTGGCGGAATTGCCGAAATGGCCGAGCTCGATCCGTCGGTCCGCGAAGTGACCGACGCCCTCGACTCGCTTGGTAACACCACCGCAGCGATGGCTAAGGGCTTTGCTGTTGGTTCAGCAGCTCTGACTGCGCTTGCCTTGTTCAAGAGCTTCGAGTTCGCCATCGAGAGCGCTTCAGGCGGCTCGACCGTGCTCAACCTTGACATCGGCGAAGTCGACGTGTTTGCCGGACTCTTCGTCGGCGCTGCGCTCCCGTTCCTGTTCGCCGCCTTAACGATCGACGCAGTTGGTCGAGCCGCGGCGAAGATGATCGAAGAGGTCCGCCGCCAGTTCCGCGAAATTCCGGGCCTGCGTGAAGGCGAAGAAGGGGTCATTCCTGACTCGGCGCGTTGTGTGGAGATCTCCACCGAAGCGTCGCTGAAAGAGATGATCGTTCCTGGCGCCCTCGCCGTTGTTGTTCCGCTCGTGGTCGGGTTCATCAGCGTCGACGCACTTGGCGGCATGCTCGCCGGTGCACTCGTGACCGGTTTTGCACTCGCCATCTTCATGGCCAACGCCGGTGGAGCTTGGGACAACGCCAAGAAGTACATCGAAGCCGGCGCCCACGGCGGCAAGGGCTCCGACAACCACAAGGCTGCTGTTGTCGGTGACACCGTCGGTGACCCGTTCAAGGACACCTCGGGCCCAGCAATGAACATCCTGCTGAAGGTCATGACGATCGTCAGCCTCGTGTTCGCATCAGCATTCGTCTGATCAACACCTGAACAACTGAAAAGATGAAGGGCGGGCCTGCGGGCCCGCCTTTTGTCGTTTTCGAGCACGCGCGAACTGATCAGATCTTGATCTGTGCTCTACCGGTCCTTGAATTGGGCCTTTGACACTCATCTGGTCCTTCCGACGACACAGACAGGTTTGCGACATGCACTCCACTGCATCTCTTCCCAGCTCGAACTTCCGATTGGCCGCCATGGCTGCACTCGCTGCCGTCGCTGTCGGCGTCACTGTCGCTGACGGCTCTGGCCCCGCGAGCACTATTGCTCCCACCAGCGCGCCGGTTGATACTTCCCTCGCTCCGATCGATACCTCCCTACGGGAAGCCGTCTCAACCGACGACAGCGCGTTCATCACATCGAGTGCAGCAAACGAGCCCGAAATAGCGCCCGCCGAACGTGCTCCCGAGACAGCCGTTTCGGCCGGTGGCGATGCACCGGCGGCCCTGTCGCGTCGCGACGACTTCGAAATCGACGCTGCGGGATGGTCGTCGATGACTGGCAGCTGGGTGATTGCTGACGGCAAGTACACCCAGACCGACAGCACCGGCTACGACTTCATCAGCCAGTACGACGAACTTCCCCCGTCCGAGTTCAGCATTTCGGTCGAAATGACCGCAATCGACAGCAAGTTCGGTGGCGGAGTTGTCCTCGGACAGGCGGTACTCGGTTCTCGCCGTGGCGCCACGTTGATTGACTTCACCGATTCTGGCATGTTCCTTCGCTGGGGTCTGTACCGCCTTGACACCGGCGCACACGAGTACCAAGGCGGTCTTGCGATGCCCGACGATTTCGACCCGACACTGCCCCACACCCTGACGGTCGAGGCCAGCGCTGCGCGGACCATTGTGATCGTTGACGGCGAACGGATTGCCGACTTCGCTGCGATCGTTCCGGGATACGTCGGTCTTTCGACATCCGTCTCTTCCATCGCATTCGACAACGTCGACATAGTGAGCCTGTAATGGCCACCACGATGGTTATCGGCAACTCGACCGCGAAATCAGCAACGAAATCAGCCGCATCGCCGTTCGTAAGCCCCCCAACAGGCGCACCCGCACCGTTCGGGCTCATTCCGACGCCTGCCCTAGCCAAGTCCGCTGCGCACGACCCGAAAACCACTCCACGACCGGCCAAGCAACGTGATGGCTTCCTCGACGCGTTGCGTGCCGTCGCCATCATCCGCGTCGTGCTGTGGCACGCCTTTGGGACCCCAATCATTTCCTGGGTCATCGCCACGATGCCATTGATGTTTTTTGTCGCCGGCTCGTTACTCCACAACTCGCTCGAGGCTCGTCCGGCCGGACAGGTGCTGCGTTCTCGCCTTCGTCGTCTCCTCGTCCCGTTCTGGTTCTTCGGAGCAATCGTCCTCGGCTTTCTCTCCATTGTCCACCTCAGCAACCCGGGTCCGACGACCAACTACTCACCCGACCAGCTGCTTGCATGGTTCATACCACTCGCCAACCCGACTGCTTCGGGTTGGGAAGCCGGGTGGGCGTCCGGCCCACTCTGGTACATCCGGGCCTACCTCTGGTTGCTACTCCTGTCACCGATGCTGCTTGCCGCCTGGCGCCGTTTCGGCATGGCCCTCCTTCCATTGCCCCTGGTGCTGATGTTCGCTGGCGAATTCCTTTCGCGGGCCTCCGACCCCGGTCCGAATAGCGCGGTCTGGATCCTTGGGGACCTTGGCATCTACTCGTTCTTCGTCCTGCTTGGCTTCGCTCATGCCTGCGGCGCATTTAGCCAGCTCGGCGTCCGTGAACTCCTCGAGTGGCTCGGCCTGGCAGTGACCGCAACCTTTGTTGCTTGGCACTTCTTCCCCGCGACGACTGGCGTGATCAATCACAGCTACCCGACGCTCTGGGCGTCAGGAATCGTTTGGATCGCTGTCGCCTCCCTCGCGCGTCCATGGCTCAACGTCGCACCTCAGGTTCCTGTCATCGGCGGCATCCTCTACTGGATGACTCGCCGGGCGATGTCTATCTACCTGTGGCACAGCCCTGCAATCGTGAGCGCCTACCTCCTCGCTGCCCAGCTCAACCTCAACCCGACACCGACACTGCTGATCGCCATGGTCATCCCCATCATCGTCTTAGCAGTCATCTTGACCGGCTGGATCGAAGACGTCGCAGGCGGTAAGCCAGCTGAGATTTGGCCAACCCGCTCCGTCGACAAGGTGATGATCCGCGACACGCTTGGCCACATCGTTCCTGCACGCCGTCACGGCATCGTCGGTGCACTGGCGGCCGGTTGCGCCGCAACCCTCGTTGTACTCGCAGCAATCGCACCGGTGACGCCGGCTGATGGCCCCTTGATTGAGCAAGCTGCCACATCAACAAGTGCTGAAACTGACGACGGACTTACCCTCCCACCAACACCTTCCGGTCGGCCGGACCCGCAAGCAGCTGTGGCCGGTGCGGCCACCGACGCGACACCAACTGCGACACCGGCCGCGACACCAGCTGTCATCTCGCCGGCGCTAACAGCGCTGACCGAACAGTGGCTGGCAACCTCGGGAATCTCCGGTGTACGCGTTGCTGTGGTGACTCCGGATGGCTCGTCGCTCTTTGCCGGGTCAGGCACCAACGGTGACGGCTCGCCGATGAACGTCGACAGCAGCACTGCTGTTACGTCAATCACAAAGACGATGACCGGCGCCATCACAATGCAACTCGTCGACGAAGGCCTCCTCGACCTCGACGCACCCATGACCTCGATCCCTGGGGCAGGCGAAATCCCCGGCGGAGCAACGATCACGATCCGCCAACTGCTGAATCACTCCAGCGGCCTCGCCCCGTACCAGGAAACTCCGACCTACGATTCGAGCACATCCCTCGACTCGCTCGCTGCGGTACAGATGGCCCTGACCACCGACCTTCAGTGGGCGCCCGGCAGCAAGGCCGGGTACTCGAACACCGGCTTCCTCACACTCGGGCTCCTGGTCGAGAACGCAACAGGCCAGGACTACGAGACGGTTCTCGCTGAGCGCATCCTTGAGCCGTACGGACTGTTTGGCACCTCGGTCGACACCACGCCGCGCCGGGGTTGGATCGGCGACTCTGCTGGCGGTGTC
>JBLFZD010000114.1:0-9875 GCA_047610085.1 Ilumatobacter sp.
ATTGCCGCGCCTGGTAGCCGCGGCCCTGAACCCTCGATGTCGACAACGCGAGCAATGGCGATCCGCTCACCCGAACGCTGCCATCGATTGATGTCTTTCAATAGATCTTTCATCGTTCCTCAGTCTCACAGCCATTGTCGAAGGCGCCAGGTAACTTCGCCAGTTTCATTCGCCGATGACTCTGCACAGTTCCTCCATGGCGGCCACCGAGTGGCCTTCGACGAAGGCATCGAGGTGGGGGAGCGCTGCGGCCATGCCGCGTGCCAGTGGCGCATAGCCCGGCGTGACCTTGAGCGGGTTCACCCAGACCAGGCGGTGGGTGACGCGGTGGAGCCGTTCCATCTGCTCTGCGAGTGTGTCGGGGTCGCCGCGATCCCAGCCGTCGGAGAGGACGACGACGATGGAGTTACGAGCGAGCCCGCGGACACCCCACTCGTCGTTGAACGAACGTAATCCTTCGCCCAGCCGGGTTCCGCCGCTCCAGTCAATGACGCGTTCGGATGCCGCTGCGAGTGCAATATCGGGGTCGCGGCTGTTGAGCTCACGGGTGATTCGGGTGAGCCGCGTTCCTAGTGCGAACGCTTCGACCTTTTGGCGACCAGCAACGGCTGCGTGCACGAACCGGAGGAGCGCACGCGCATAGGGCTCCATCGAACCGCTGACGTCGAGCAGCAAGACCAGCCTCCGGAGCCGTGTGCGCGGCTGCCGATGGTGCCGTTCGATCGGCTCGCCGCCGGAACGGATGGCAGCCTGCATCGTGCGACGGATGTCGGGCCGATTGGTCGCCCGTGATGACGGCCCGAGCCGCAGCGACGAACGCGGTGACCCGACCAGCTTCAGATTCGACATCAGCTCCTGAGCGAGCACGAGTTCGTCGGAGCTGTACTGAGCAAAATCCTTGTGACGAAGCACCTCGGTCGTTGAAAAGCGCAGCTCGATGGTCGGGTCGTCGTTTGCGTCGGCGGACTCGGGTTCGTCGTCTCCGTCGTCATCTTCGGCATCGATCGCCATCGTGATCGACAGCGGATCTTCCGCTTCAGTGTCGTCGCCGGACGAGCATCGATGCTCAAAGAACACTTTGAACACTCGGTCGAAGACCTCGATGTCTTCGGGGCGCCGGGCGAGCGTGGCCCGGCCAGACCAGTAGACCCCATTTCGGCTGTCCAGGCCGACGGCACACAATGCCTCAGCGAACGTGTGCGTGCAGCTCGTCGGGACCTTTAATCCGGCGCCCCGCAGCACGCGGGTGAATGCCACGGCGATCTCGGCCGAGTCACTGCGTTGCGGTAGCGATGGGCTGGGCACCGCCGGGGGCGCCCACGTCATCGGACTGCCACCAGACACACCATCAACGCAGTCATTGATCGTTCACCCGTGCAGCAGCCCCTTCTCGAAGGCCTGCTTGATCACTTCGGCCACGCCGTGCTGCTCGACTCGCTGGAGGTCCTCGCGATACTTCAGTACCGTGCCGAGCGTGTTGGTCACGAGCGTGTCGTCGAGCTTCGTGGCGCCGAGCTTGCCGAGCGCTGCGGCCCAGTCGATAGTTTCGGCTACCCCCGGTGGCTTGTACAGATTGAGGTCGCGCAATGCCTCCACGGCAGCGGCCACCTGGCGAGCGAGGCCGTCGTTCACACCCGGGACGCGCAACTTGACGATCTCAACTTCGCGTTCGAAGCTGGGGTGCTCGACCCAGTGGTAGAGGCAGCGCCGCTTGAGCGCGTCGTGTACGTCGCGTGTCCGGTTCGACGTGAGTATGACCAGCGGCGGGCGCTCGGCTTTGAAGACGCCGATCTCGGGCACCGTGATCTGAAAGTCCGAGAGCACTTCGAGCAGATACGCCTCGAACTCGTCGTCGGCACGGTCGACCTCGTCGATGAGTAACACGGGGGGAGGGCCGTCGACGGGTGAAATTGCACGGAGGAGCGCACGCTTCACCATGAAGCGTTCTCCGTAGAGCTGAGCTTCAAGATCATCAGATGACATCGATGCCGACTCGCCGGTCGCCTCGGTGGCACGCAAGTGCAGGAGTTGACGTGAATAGTCCCAGTCGTAGACAGCTTGAGAGACGTCGATGCCTTCGTAGCACTGCAGACGGATCAGCTCACCCCCGGTCATTGACGCGAGCGCCTTGGCCAACTCGGTCTTGCCGACACCGGCTTCACCTTCAAGGAGAAGTGGTCGTTGCAGCGTCATCGCAAGGAACACCGCGGTGGAGATGCCCTCATCAGGGAGATACCCCTGCGCCGCCAAAGAGGTGCTGACGGTGTTCACATCGCTCGGCATCACCGGGACGACACTACCGGCCTGGTTCGCGGCGAGCCTGGCCGAGTGCTTCGAATCGGTGGGCCGAAACGTGGGGTCGGCCGGCTCGCAGTGGAGTTTGCGGTACCGACATAGAAATCCAGCGGGTGGTCACCTGAAGTTTGTCGGGTTGGCTTATCTGTTCCTTGTTTTAGCTCGTGTACTGGTGTACTCGTCGACGATGTCGAGTTCTCTGGCGAGGTGGCGTCCGTCGGCGACCGTGGCGGGCTGTCGACGGAGGCCCGAGCAGACAAAGCCCGGCCCCGAGCGGTGTTGTGAGTGTTGAGAATTCTTTGTCGGACGGGGTCGGTGTGTCGCGTTCGTTCTCGGACTTGGCCTGGAAACCGTCGACGTTGTCGGTCGTGGTCAGTAGCCCATTCGACCGCAGTGATGATGTTCGAGCAGTTATGGCGCTGCCGCATCCCGACATCGAGCGATCCCAAGATCGAGCGGCCCTCGACCAAGGCGAGTGTGCGGTGTTCACCGTGGGTTCGAAGTCGGCGCCGCCTCGTTCTCGGCTTCGCCCAGATGCAGTCCCAGGCGGACCTTTAACGCCGGGTCCGGCCACGTCGTTTCCGCCAGGCTGGCCTGTGGTTCGGTTGCCGATCGCACCGTGTCTGAAACCCGTCCGAACACAGCGGCGAACGAGTCGCCTGGGGTGGTGAACACACCGCCGTTGTTGCCCTCGATCGCGGAACGTAAGACCGCGTCGTGCGCCAGCAGCGACACCGACAACATCAGTCAACAAAAACGTCACCGTCCCCGAAGAACGAACCGCCACATCCGGTATTCCACGAGCGTCGCGCGTCGACCTCTAGCCGGCCGCCCCAACGTGTCGAAAGTCGGTTCGCCTGCCAATCAGCAGTGGAAACACCAGACGCACAACGCAGTGCGGTTCGGTTTCTCGACCAGGCGATCGCTGCTCGTGCTCACCCTCTACGACGTCGGGCGAGCCGACGCGACAGCGCATCGTCTCCGACACCACTCGCGGCTTGCAGTGGCCGACCGGCGCCGCTGTCAGACCCGGGCGTCGAGGAGGCGGCCGTCACCGGCTGCGCTCTGGGTTGCCAACTCAAGCAGATACTGAACCCGGGCGCCTTCGGCGAGATCGGGAACGAGTGGTCCATCGAGCTGGCGTCCGTCGCGAACCGCGTCGACCCAGTCCCCGATCATCGAGCGGTTCACGCGAAAGACGTCTCGGTATGTGTTGTGAACACTGTCGCGCCGGGCGTCGCCCCAGATGTCGTCTGGAATCTCGAGCGGCTGAGCCGGGCCGGGCTCGTTTGCTTTGACCCCTCGCACTTCCTGCACGCTTGACCAGTCGTTGTAGCTGTAGATCGTGCCGTCGGCACCGTGGAGGTCGAGGTGGTGTGTCTGGTTGAAGTCGGTTCCTTCCCAGCAGACAGCGCTGACCTGGAGCGTGCCGTAGGCGCCGTTCTCGAAGCGGACGGTCATCTGTGCGGAGTCTTCGCTGCGCTCGTAGTCGGATCTGTCCGGTCGGAGTTCACGATCGACGAATCGCTCGCTGATGCATCCGATTTCGGTGACTTCTCCGAGGAGCCAGCGGGCGACGTGGAGCCAGTGGCTGCCGATGTCGCCGAGCACTCCGGAGCCAGCGAGTTCGGTGTCGAACCGCCAGCTGTATTCACCGTCTCGAGCGAAACCGGTGAAGTAGCGCATATTGAGGTGATAGGGACGGCCAACAAATCCGCCGTCGATCAGCCGCTTTACGAACTGATTGGTTGGCATGTAGCGGTATGTGAACGGGACGAGGGTCGTTCGATTGAGCTCCGCAGCCCGGTCGGCCATCCGCTGACCAGCCCCGACCGAGGTGGCGATCGGCTTTTCACACAGCACGTGGAGTCCGCGTTCCATCGCGAGCATCGTGAGTGGTTCGTGGCTGTCGTTTGAGGTGGCAACGATCACCGCGTCAAGCCGCTCTGGATCAAGGAACTCGTCGCTGTCAACGGTCCACCACGGAACGTCCCATTCTGCAGCGAGGGCTTCGGCCTTGGCCGGGGTTCGGCCACAGAGGCCAACGATGTCGACGTCGGGATGGGTGGCCAGTGCCGGCAGGTACATCGAGTCGGCCCACCAACTGGTGCCGAGGATTCCGACGCGTACCCGTGCCGATTGAGAAGTGTTCGAGGTGTTCATGTGGTGTCTCCGGATCAGCGGCTTCAGGTGGGGGAATTGGACGGGGGAGCGGTGCTGCGCCGGACGATGAGGGTCGGGGCACCGACGTAGTGCGTCGACGTCGTCCGGCCCTCTAAACGTTCAAGAATAAGATCGATCGCGGCTTGGCCGAGTTCCTCGGACGGCTGATTGATCGTCGTAAGTGACACGTAGGAGAGCGCGGAGAGCGCGGTGTTGTCAAAGCCAACCAACGAGATGTCGTCCGGGACGTTGAGCCCCATGCCCACGATGTGATCAAGCGCGCCGATCGCGCTGAGGTCATTTGACGCAAAGATCGCTGTGGGCCGCACCGGCGCCGCGAGGAGCTCGACCGCACCGGCCTGGCCGCCCGATTCGTCGTAGTTGCCGGA
Organism: Ilumatobacter sp.; assembly: GCA_047610085.1. Lineage (GTDB taxonomy): Bacteria > Actinomycetota > Acidimicrobiia > Acidimicrobiales > Ilumatobacteraceae > Ilumatobacter_A. Next base: position 4,848 of record JBLFZD010000114.1, read on the forward strand.
TGCAATCTGCACGTACTGACTCAACCCGTGGCGCTGCATGGAGGCGACGTAGCCGGCCGAACGTTCCGCGGCACCGGCACCTGCGCCGCCGTTGAGGTGTGCGATTCGTGTGTGGCCGAGCTCGACTAAATGATCGACGGCGAGTACCGCGCCCGCATAACCGTCGGTGTTGATCGTGTCAACTGACGGGCTCGCTTCGGTTCGCCCAACGACGACGACTGCGGCGGATCGAGCAGCCCGTTCCATGGTTGTCACATCAAGCGAGCCAGCGAGGATCACACCGTCGACGCGAAATTGCAGAAATGTTTCCACTGCCTCGGCTTCGCCGTCGATCGAGTGTTTTCCGTTGCCGTACAGCAGTCGGTAGTCGGCGGTGTCGGCTGCTGCCTGAATACCGTCGGCAACCTCCGCGAAGAACAGGTTGTGGAGATCATTGAGTACGACGCCGATGGTCTGGGTACGTCGACTGGCGAGGTTTCGGGCGAGCACGTTTGGCCGGTAGCCGAGTTCGTCGGCTGCTTCGAGCACGAGCTTGCGGCGGTAGTCACTGACATTGGACGCTCCACGCATGACCAGGGAGACGAGTGCCGTCGATACACCCGCCCTTTGGGCGACTTGCTGCATGGTGGGTGGCGACATTTTTTCTCCGATCTTTGTGAGCTCGCACTTGACACGGCTGTGTGACCACCGCCATAGTAAGGGCGCACTCGTTATTAGAGCGCTCTAATTTTGTTTCGTCAAGGGGCAATCCGGTGAGGACCGGATAGACGCCGCGCTTATCTTCAAGGAATTCACCTGATGTCGTTCATGCAGCGCCTTGCTGGCGCACCCATCTCTTGGGGAGTCTGCGAAGTTCCCGGTTGGGGAATCGAACTGTCACCGCGCCGTGTGCTTGGCGAAATGCGTGACTGTGGTCTGGCGGCGACCGAACTGGGTTCTGATGGCTACCTGCCGACCGACCCAGCCGAACTCAAAGACCTGTGTGCCGAGTTTGAATTGTCAATGATCGGTGGTTTCGTCCCGGTCGTCATTCACGAGCCCACCGAGATTGACGCGACCATCGAAGCCACCCACCGCGCGGCCAAGTTGATGTCAGCCGCTGGCGGCACGATGTTCGTCTCGTCGCCGGTCACCGATTGGAATTGGGGCCCGCGCCGCGATCTCGATTCCAGTGACTGGGCGCACGGCGCCAAGGTATTGTCGATGATCGACGACGTCGTCGGTGAATACGGCATGACCCAGGCGATGCACCCACATCTGCGGACAATCGTTGAAACACGCGAAGACATCCTCAATGTGCTTGAACACTCCGAGGTCGGCTGGACTTTCGACATGGGGCACATGCAAATCGGCGGCATGGATCCGATGGAATTCCTTGACGTGGCGTTCGATCGCATTAAGCATGTACACCTCAAGGACGTTGTTATGGACCTTGCGATGCCAGTATTTGAACACGCGCAGTCCATTATGGATGGTGTCCAAGCGGGGATGTTCTGCAACCTCGGAAGCGGCGACGTGCCGATCGGAAAGATCGTCACCGAGCTCGAAGATCGCGGGTACGACCAGTGGTACGTACTCGAACAAGACGCTGCCATCACATCGGGTGAACCCGATGTTGGTGCTGGCCCACTTCTCGATGTTCTCGCGAGCATCGAGTACCTCAGGGGGATCGAGGCGCCCGTCTCGACAGTTGAGGGAACACACACCTAATAAGGGGAGAACATGACTAAGTCCAAGAAGATGCTGGCCCTCGTGCCAGCAATTGCACTCGTTGCCGCAGCCTGTGGCTCCGATGACACCAGCAGCGATGACGCCGAAGGCTCCGACGACTCCGTCGCCGAAGCTGAAGCACCTGAAGAAGAAGCCACCGAAGAAGAAGGCGCTGAAGCGGTCGACCAGACCCAGGCCGGCGATCTCACCTTCCACATGATCACGCACTCCGACGACGGCCCGTTCTGGTCCGTCGTCCAGGCTGGTGCAGACGCAGCAGCCGAAGACCTCGGGGTCACCCTCGTCTGGAAGCCGGGCGTCAACGACGCACAGGTCATGGTGCAAGACATCGAAGCTGCCATCGCAGAAGGCTCGAACGGCATCGCCGCATCGCTGCCCGACCCCGACGCACTCGTTGGTCCGCTGCAAGAAGCCGTTGCCGCTGGCATCCCCGTGATCACGCTCAACTCCGGCTCGAACGATTACCAGGCGATCGGTGCACTCACCCACGTGGGTCAGACCGAAATCGTCGCCGGCAACGGTGCTGGTGAGCGCTTCAACGATGCAGGCGCCACCAAGGTGCTGTGTGCATTCCAGGAGCAGGGCAACATCGCCCTCGAAGAGCGTTGCAGCGGTATGGCCGAGACCTTCGGTGGCGAAGCCGTCATCGAATTCATGGGCCTCGATGCCGACACCACGGAACAGCAGAACACGATTAACGCGTTCCTCGCAGCTGACCCCGACATCGACGCCGTCCTCGGCGTCGGTCCCGTGATCACCATGTCGGCCCTGCGCGCAGCGCAGGACCTCGGCCGTGACGACATCACCATTGGTGGCTTCGACCTCGGTGAGGATCTCCTCACGGCGATCCTCGACGGCGAGGTTGCCTTCACCGTTGATCAGCAGCAGTACCTGCAGGGTTACATGCCTGTCCTGTTGATGTACCTGAACGTCACCAACCAGAACACCCTCGGTGGCGGCCTTCCGATCCTCACGGGCCCCGGCTTTGTGACCCCGGAGAACGCTGCGGACGTCATCGCCCTCAGCGCACAGGGCACCCGCTGATTCGTCAGCACCACCTGAACACGAATACCTGAAGACCTGGAAACGAAGACTGAATCCACTGACGTGCGAGGTGAGGGCATGGGGTCCTCCCCTCGCACGCCGGTTGTACATCATCACGATCACTCCTGGGGGCACCTGTGAACGAAGACCAATCCACTGTCGACGCGTCCGTCGACGAACCGCTCGAGGCTCACGCCGAAACAGCCGAGGCGCCTGTCGCCGACGAGCGGCTCATGTATCGCTCGGTCTTCCAGCGACTGTTTGTCCGCCCTGAGGTCGGTGGCATCATCGGTGCTGCAGGAATTTGGATCTTTTTCTGGGCTGTCTCGGGCACGTTTGGCACCGTCGGGCAAACCTTCGTTTGGCTCGACACCGCTGCAACGCTGGGCATCATGGCGGTCGCCGTCTCGATGCTGATGATCGGCGGTGAGTTCGACCTGTCATCTGGCGCGATGACCGGAGCGATGGGCATGCTCATCATCTACCTCGTGAAGGAAACGGGGGAGCTCGGTGGCCTCGGCTTCCCGATGGCGATCGCCATCCCGCTTTCGTTGGTGGTGGCGCTTGGCATTGGCTATCTCAACGGGTGGATGGTTGAGCGCACGGGACAACCGAGTTTCATCATCACCCTCGGTACGTTCTTCGCACTCATCGGCCTGAAGCTCGGCCTCTCCAAGCGTTTTGTCGGCCAGATCCAAATCGGCCGCACCGACGAAGCCTCCGACTTCGACTTCTTTCGCCCCTTCTTTGCTGCTGAATGGTCACGCAACGGGCACCCCTTCGAGCTCCGTGACTTCTTCTATATCTCCCTCTTCGCAGCGGGGCTCGTCATCGTGGTCATCGCAGTGTGCGAACTGTGGTTCAAGCGGGCCGAGCAGAAAGAGCCACGTGGCCTCGTCGAGTTCCTCGTTGGACTCGCACTTGGCATTGGCGCAGGCATCACAACGCACGTCACCGACGGGGCAGGCGTCAACACCGCGATCGCCATCGTGATGGCCATTGCCATCTTCCTCGGCATTCATGGGTTGGCCAGCTGGCGCTTCGAGCCGAATCACGACCGTGGCTCGGTCGACCTCGACCCAATGATGCGCAAGCGCCTTGGCCTCGGGTTCGGGCTCGTCGTGCTGGGGGCCGTCGTCGCCATCGTCATCGACTCATCCTCGACACATGAGTTCTTCTTCCCCTTCACCACCCAGGGCGTCCGTGTCATCCTGCTGCTGGCCCTTGCAACGGCAGGCATCGCCCTCATTGCCATGTCGTCGCAGGCAGCGCTTTCAGCGAGCCCGGCGACCAAGGCGGTTGCGACAGCGGTCCTTGCGGCGGCCGTCGGTGTGATTGCTGTGCTTGTCTTCGTCGACTCCGAGGCCTCGAAGTTTCGGGCGTCGCTGTTCACCGTGTTGCTCTTTATGGTGGTCATCATCGCCGTCTGGTCGTTCGTCGTCTCACGATTCACCGAACGCCGCACGAGGTCGGCTCCCGCTGACCGCCTTGGCGGGATCTTGCTGCTCGTTGGCATCGTCACCGTCCTTGTTGGAATTGGATTCCGCATGCTGTTCATCACCCAGGCAGAGCTGCTTGCTGAAGTGCCGCCAGCCAAGACATCGATCCGTCTCTTCTGGTTCTTCGCATTCACTGCAGGGATGATGTGGGTGCTGGCTCGTACCCGTTTCGGAAGCTGGACCTTTGCAGTCGGCGGCAATAAGGAAGCCGCTCGCCAGGTTGGTGTCCCCGCCGCACGCACGAAGACACAACTGTTCATGCTGGTGGCTGTCGCTGCATGGTTTGTCGGTCTGCTCGTGGCATTCCGGATCAACTCGATCCAGTCGAATGCTGGCGATGGTCAGGAGTTCCTCTTCATCATCGCGGCTGTTGTGGGTGGCACGTTGCTCACCGGCGGCTACGGCACTGCCTTCGGTGGTGCGATCGGCGCCTGCATCATGTCGATGCCGTTGGCCGGCATTTCCGCAGCCCGCTGGAACACTGACTGGCGTTTCCTCATCATCGGCGTGATCTTGCTGCTCGCCGTGGTGTCGAACAAGTTCCTCCGCACCAAGGCCGACTCGATCCGCCGATGAACGCCGTACCGATCTTCATTCACGACCCACGCACGCTCCACGCACGCACGGAGAACTCCAATGTCTGAACAACCGCTCCTCCAACTCGAGAACATCTCGAAGTACTACGGCAGCATCACCGCACTTGAAGGTGTGTCCACGTCGGTCGCTGCCGGCGAAGTCACATGTGTGCTCGGCG
>JBLFZD010000115.1:0-9848 GCA_047610085.1 Ilumatobacter sp.
TGTGTTGGTTGAGACGCTCGCGATCGGGGTTGAATTCCTCGGGATTGTCGAAGACCTCGTCGTCGTGGTCCGCTGACCCGTACATCACCCAAATTGTTGATCCCTCGGGGATCTCCGTGCCGTTGATTTCGGTGTCGGCTTTGACGATGCGGAAGAGCCCTTGATTTGGGCTTGCCCAACGTAGGCCTTCCTCAACCACTTTGTTGACGCGTGTGGGGTCGGCCTTGAGCCGCTCCCATTCGTCGGGGTTCTTGGCGAGTTGGACGATCAGGTCGGTGAGCAGGCTTGCGGTGGTCTCGCTCCCGGCCACCTGGATCTGGCGGATAATTGAGAGCATCTCGGCGATGTTGAGCGGCCCACCCTCGACTCCCTCGCTCGGCGCAAGCTCTGCGTGGACGAGATCGCTGAGGAAATCATCGCGTGGATCGTCGCGGCGGGCCTCGAGTTCGCTTGCGAAGTAGCGCTGCTGTTCAACGATGTCGCGTTCGGCGGCAACGGTTGCATCATCGCTGATTGAGCGACCGATTGTGGCGACCGACGAATCGGCCCACCGCTTGAAATCGGCGCGGCGAGTGTCGGGAATCTCGAGGATTGTCGCGACTGCAGCGATCGGCAGCAAGACGGAGAAGTTGTTGAAGAAGTCGATGCGCGGCGACCCCTCGAAGCCGGCGACCAGTGACTCGCAAATATCGCGAATGTCGGGCTCGATCAGCGCGACGCGCTTGGGTGTGAATGCCATCGAGACGAGGCGCCGATACCGAGTGTGAACCGGTGGGTCTTCGGTGAGCATCGTGGCGATCTGGGGCCATCCGTCTGCTCTCACTTCCATGATTCGCGCGAGCAGTGCGGGTGAGGGCTTGGCTCGAGCGCTCCCGAATCGTGAGGAGAACGTGGTGGTGTCGTGCAGGATCCGCTTAACGTCTTCATGGCGAGACACGGCGAAGACTCGTTCGCCCAACCGCCCAAGTGCAGCGCCGTCGAGTTCGAGCACTGGAGCTTCGTCGCGCATTGCCTTGTAGTGCGGATACGGGCATTGGACAACGGCATCATCGGTGGCATCGAAGTAGACCGACTGGCTTGGCGACGTGCTCATGATCTCAAGGTTGTCAGAGGTGTTGCCAACGAAACGGAGTGAAGACAAAGAAATTGATCCACCGATCAATTGGCGGCGAGATCGTGGCGCTCGCTGGCACAGCCCAGCTGGCGTCCGACTCCGTGAGACCGCGTCAAGGTGTCACCGCCGTCGTGACCATCGCAGACTCCGGCACCTGAGTCCCTGGGTTTGCTCGAAGCCGTCCACATCGAAATCTGGCGGGGGCTACTGTCCGACGAGGGCATGGGCGCACGAAAGTGGCCGTGCCACCATGGAGGACATGTGAACATGCACACAGAGGTGGGCGAGACGCTCGAAGTGTTGGCTGAGATGGCCAGTGAGAGGCGACCCGATGACGCCGTCCTCGGCGAGTTTCTTGCACGGTATTACCGGGGACTCCCTGACGAGGACGCCGATGACCGTCGGGTCGACGACGCCTATGCGGCCGCGGTCACGCACCTCACACTGGGTCGAGTTCGGAGCCCCGGCGAGGTGCTCGTGCGGGTGCTTTCGCCGAAGGTGGAGCGAGACGGGTGGCGCACCGAACGTTCGGTGCTCATGTTCGTCGCCGATGACATTCCCTTCCTGGTCGACACCGTGCGCATGGTGCTTGATCGGTATGGGCTCGGGATCCATCTGCTTGTGCATCCGATGTTGCCTGTCGAACGCAATGCCGCGAACGAGGTCGTCGGTTTCTTTGATGTCAGCGAGAACCCCGAGCACGGGATGCTCGAAGCTTGGACGCTCATCGAACTCGACCGATGCTCGGACGGTATTGAAAGGGAGTTGGAAGTCGACGTCATTGACGCCATTGCCGAAGTGCTGCGCGTCGTCCGCGACTTCGACCCGATGCGCGACCGCATGCGGTCGCTCGTAAACGGTGACCCACTCTTGGCATGGCTCGGTGATCAACACTTTGTGCTGCTTGGCGCGGCCTCCTATGACCGTTCGGTCACCCCCGACGGTGAGTCGGTGCTGACGCTTCAGCCGGGCTCCGAACTGGGGGAGTATCGAACCGAGGCTCGCCTCGACGCCTCCCAGCCCTACCCGCCATCGAAACCAGGCGACGACGAAACCGTGATCGCCCGAACCGAAGCTGTTGCGACGGTGCACCGCGCTGCACGTATGACCTGCATTTCGATTCGTCCGCCCAGTGAGAACGGATCGGTGGTACATCGCTTCATCGGGTTGCTCGGAAGCGGTGCGTATCGCGAGAGCGTGTTCGCAATTCCGACGATCGGAGAGCGCGCCAGGGCGGTCATCGCCCTGGCCGGTGCGTCAGAGGTGAGCCACACAGGCCGAGCCGTCAAGAACGTCGTCGAAACGTTGCCGCGCGACGTCGTGTTCGAGCTCGATGCAGAAGCCCTCGCAGGGCTCGTGATCGATATCGTCGGTTTGCAAGAGCGGCGAATCGTTCGTGTCTTCGACGTTGCAGAGCCTGTGGGTCCCTGGACAACCGTGTTCGTGTACGTGCCACAAGCCCGCTTCGAGTCAGGGCTTCCCGACCGGATTCGTCGCATGGTCGAGCGGCACTATGGCAGCGAGTCGCGCGACCTACAAACCCTCGTTGGTACGAGTTCGCTCGCCCGGATCACCATGACCGTGCGTGCCAGCGACACCGCCGACCTCGACCGTCTCGCTGTTGAGGTCGACGAGCTTTCAACGACGTGGGACGAGCGCGCTGCGGCGGTCGTCTGTGAGCGCCTTGGTGACGTCGCTGGACGCAAGGTGTTCACATCGGTGCGCGATGCAATCCCGTCTGAATACCGGGCGCGGGTCGATCCTGAAGCCTCGGCGGCTGACCTGATCAGCGTCGCTGAACTCCTCAACGTTGAACCCAACTCGCCAGAATCGCTCATCAGTTTGTTCGGTCGTACTGTCGATGCTCCAGCGGGACACTGGCGGTTCCGTGTCTTCCGGCGAGGCGCAGCGTCGACCATTGCCGAACTGGTGCCGTTGCTCGACCACCTCGGGTTGCATGCCGTCGATGAGCGTCCCTACGTGTTCGACTGCCCTGACGGCCCGATCCATCTCTACGACATCGGGGTGCGCGTGGATGGGTCGACAGATTTCGACCATCGCCGAAATGACAAACAGCAGGCCGAGATTCGCCGCGTCTTTGCAGGCCTTGTGCAGGGCACTGTCGAAGCCGACAGCTTGAACCAGCTGATCATCGCCGCCAATCTCGACGGTCGCCAAGTCGCCGTGCTGAGGACCTATGCCCGTTACCTCCATCAGGCCGGATTCCCGTTCAGTCGTTCCTATATCGAGCAGGCGATCGTCCGTCATGCGCCGCTCGCCAATGCTCTCGCCCGGCTCTTCGATGCTCGATTCGATCCAGCAGGTGAAGAGTTGTCGATCGTTCGAATGGATTGCGCCGATGCGATCCGAACCGAGGCGCTGGAGTTGCTCGAGGCCATTCCGTCACTCGACGACGACCGGATCTGCCGAGCGATTCTGACGTTGATCGATGCCACGCTTCGGACAAACGCGTTCCGTCGGCGTGAAGACGGCAACTTCGCCGCAGAGATAGCGGTCAAGCTGAACCCCCTCGCGATCGCATTCATCCCGAAGCCCCGACCCATGTTCGAGATTTTCGTGTGTTCGGCCAAGGTCGAAGGTGTGCATCTTCGAGGCGGCCGGGTGGCGCGCGGAGGTCTGCGATGGAGCGACCGCCCCGAGGATTTCCGCACCGAGGTCTTGGGTCTGGTCAAGGCCCAGATGGTCAAGAATGCCGTCATCGTGCCCGTCGGTGCCAAGGGCGGTTTCGTGATCAAACAGAGCACTGCTGACCCAAGTGATCGTGACGCGGTACGAGCCGAGGGGGTCGACCGATACCGCAGGTTCATCCGGTCCCTGCTCGACGTCACCGACAACCTTGACGGAACCCGGGTGATCCATCCGCCGGATTGCGTGATTTACGACGACGACGATCCGTACCTCGTTGTTGCTGCGGACAAAGGAACAGCGACGTTCAGTGATATTGCGAACGAGTTGGCGATCGACGCCGGATTTTGGCTTGGTGACGCCTTCGCGTCGGGTGGCAGCGTCGGATACGACCACAAAGTCATGGGCATCACGGCTCGTGGCGCTTGGGAGAGCGTGCGACGTCACGCCCACGCCATTGGCAAGAACGTCGAGGTCGACGAACTCACCGTGGTCGGTATCGGCGACATGTCGGGCGATGTGTTTGGCAATGGCATGTTGCTATCCGAGCATCTCAAAGTGGTGGCCGCGTTCGACCACCGCCATGTTTTCCTTGACCCCACGCCCGACCCGGCAGCCTCGCATGCCGAGCGAGCCCGCTTGTTCGCTTTGCCACGATCGAGTTGGGCGGATTACGACAGCAACCTGATCTCTGCAGGAGGTGGAGTGCACGCTCGCAGCGCCAAGGCGATCCCGATCACGAACGAGGTTCGAGTTGCATTGGGTCTCGGCGCCGACGTTGATTCGTTTCGCCCCGACGAGTTGATCTCAGCGATTTTGCGAGCGCCTGTCGATCTGTTGTGGAACGGCGGCATCGGGACCTATGTCAAGGCGTCAACCGAGACCCACGAGGCGGTTGGCGACCGTGCCAACGACTCGCTGCGAATCGATGCGAATGAGTTGCGATGTCTCATGATCGGAGAGGGAGGCAACCTCGGCCTCACGCAACTCGGACGCGTGGAGTACGCCGTTGGTGGTGGGCTGATCTACGCCGATGCGATTGATAATTCGGCGGGCGTCGACTGCAGCGACCACGAGGTCAATATCAAAATTGCGCTGGACCAACTGGTCCGAGACGGCGATCTGACGATGAAGCAGCGCAACGATCTGCTGGCCGAAATGACCGACGAGGTCGCCGAACTGGTCCTCGACGACAACCGGGCTCAAACGCTTGCGCTGATGATCGCGCGTCGCCAGTCGTTGCCGATGGTCAACGTTCATGCCCGCTACCTCGAGACGCTCGAGAGTGACGGGGTGATCGATCGGGCGCTGGAGTTCCTTCCGAGCGATAAGCAGATTGCAGAACGCCAAGCGGCGGGGAGCGGGCTTCGTGCACCGGAGTTCGCGGTGATGATCGCCTACACCAAGAACCTTGATGTACAGGAGATCCTCAACTCCGACATCCCCGACATGGGCATTCTCCAAGTGGACCTCCTGAACTACTTCCCATCGGCGCTGCGCAAACGGTTCCCTGAGACGTTGTTGAACCACCGGCTGCGACGCGAGATCATCGCGACGGGCCTCGTCAACAACATGGTCAACCTCGGCGGCATCTCGTTCGACCACCGCATGACCGAGGATTCTGGTGCGTCGGTGGCCGATGTCGCCAGAGCGTTCGTCGCCTCGCGCAACATCTTCCGGTTCGATGAGCGATGGCGTGAGATCGACGGGCTCACGAGCGCGGTATCACTCGATACGCAAATCGATCTGTTGCTCGAGGTCCGTCGGATGGCCGAACGTGGAACCTCGTGGCTGCTGCGTCACCACTCGCCACCGCTCGACATGGAGTCGGCGATCGACACTTTTTCCACAGGTTTACAAAAGCTGTCTGGGTCAATCGAGACCTGTATGGGTGGCCGGGTTGCTGATCAAATCGAAGAGCTCCGGCTTGAACGCGTGAGCCAAGGGGTCCCTGCTGCACTCGCAGCGGAGTCGGCGCGTTGGCCATGGCTCCATACGGGGTTCGACATGGTGCACATTGCGTGCAGCGAGGACTGCGATGTCGAATCTGTCGCGTCCGAGTACGGCGCAGTGTTGGAGGCCTTCGATATCGGTTGGTTGTGGGACGGGATTGGGGCTCTCCCTCGGTCCGATCGTTGGCAGACGCAGGCCAGGTCCTCGATGCGTGATGACCTCATGAACGTGATTGCTGAATTGACGCGTGGGGTCATGCGATCGGGTCACGACTCTCCGGAGAAGTGGATCGTGGCGAACCAGCGTGCTGTCGACCGGACCGTTGCGATGCATCAGGAGATTCGGCGAGCGGAAGGGTTCAACCTCACGACGTTGTCTGTGGCGTTGCGTCAGGTCCGCAACCTCACAACGTCGTCGAGTGGCGCGAGTCGGTGATCGTCCGACGCCTGAGTTTCGGTCGGGTTTGAGCCTCCGACACCGGTATCGAGGGCTCAGAGTTTGGGTCTGCGTTGCGGTGCCGGTGTTGCCGACGTCGTTCTCGAAGCTCTCGCGAGTCTTGGTAGGTCCACGCTTGACCGCTGTGGCAGGCTCACGATCATGACGCGAACAGTCTTGGTTAACGGCACGATCTTCGATGGCACGGGTGCCGCCCCGACAGCAGGTGACGTTGCTTTCGCCGACGGTCGAATTGTGGAGATCGGTTCCGGGTTGGACGGCGACGAGGTCGTCGACTGTTTCGGAAAATTGATCACACCGGGCCTGTTCGACTGCCACGTGCACTTCATGGCCGACGGTGACTTCAGCCCGAGCACGCACGCTGCGACGCCGTTCTCGATGAATTACTTTCTGGCTGCGGAACGCATGCAGCGCACGCTGGCGTGCGGCATCACCAACGTGCGAGAAGCAGGTGGCACCGACCTCGGCGTGAAAGAAGCACAGGAGAAAGGTTTGATCCCGGGGCCCCGCATGCAACTGTCGATCACGATCCTGTCTCAGACCGGCGGGCATGGCGACAACTGGGAGGTGTGCGGTGCGCACCTGCCCGGAATGATGGACGAACACCCCGGGCGCCCGCACAACATCGTCGACGGTCCGCAAGAGATGCGCGTCAAAGTGCGTGAACTGATCCGGGCCGGTGCCGACGTGATCAAGGTGTGCACCTCGGGCGGTGTGATCTCGCCACGCGACGACCCGCAGCACGCGCACTTCATGGCCGACGAACTCGACATGCTCGTTGCCGAGGCAACCGCTGCGCACAAGTTTGTGATGGCACATGCGCAGGCGACCAACGGCATCAAGAACGCAATCCGCGCGGGGATTCGTTCGATCGAGCACGGGATCTACATCGACGATGAAGCCATCCAGATGATGCTCGACGCGGGGACGTACCTGGTCCCCACCCTCATCGCTCCGCTCGCTGTGCTCGAAGCATCAGATCGCGGGGTCGACCTGCCTGCCGTTGTGTTGGAGAAGGCAACGGCGGTGGTCGATGTGCATCGCGAATCGATTCGTTCAGCGATCGAGGCAGGGGTGAAGATCGCGATGGGTACTGACTCTGGTGTCTCGCCGCATGGCCAAAACCTGCGTGAACTGCAACTGATGGCCGATCTAGGAATGAGCTCGATCGCAGTGCTCGAGTCGGCGACGCACGTTGCAGCCGAATTGATGGGTGTCGACGACAAGCTCGGCACGCTTGAAGTGGGCAAGATCGCCGACGCTGTGGTGTTCAACGGCAATGATCTTCAGCTGAGCGACATGCGCTCGCGTGTCTCTCAGGTGTTCCAAGCCGGCAACCTCGTCGTCGGTTGACTTTCGGTGGCACTCTTCGCGGCTGCACCTCGGGTTCTGATGCCGAGTTCTGCAAACATTGCTCATGGCTGAATTCGACTTGGTGATTCGTGGCGGAGAACTGATCGACGGAACGGGCACCGCGGCGCGTGTTGCTGACGTTGCGGTTCGAGACGGCATCGTGGTCGAGGTGGGTGCCGTGTCGGGGAGCGGAACCGAAGAGATCGACGCCGATGGAGCGCTGGTCATTCCAGGGATCGTTGACATTCACGCGCACTACGACGGGCAAGCCACCTGGGAAGAACGAATGCAGCCGTCGTCATGGCACGGTGTCACAACCGTCGTGATGGGCAACTGTGGGGTGGGCTTTGCCCCGGTTGCCGATGCCGACCACAACAAGCTGATCGAGTTGATGGAAGGCGTGGAAGATATTCCGGGCGCAGCGCTGCACGAGGGGCTCGCCTGGAACTGGAACTCGTTCGGCGAGTTCCTCGACGCTGTCGATGCACGCCCGCACGACATCGATGTCGCTGCTCAGGTCCCCCACGGGGCTTTGCGGCTGAACGTAATGGGGGAGCGCGGCGCCAATCACGAAGACGCCACGTCTGATGACATCGCGGTGATGGCTGAACTCGCTCGCGAGGGCATCGAAGCCGGAGCGCTTGGTTTCACTACCAGCCGAACCCGAAACCACAAGACCTCTACCGGTGCCTATACGCCGACCCTCACGGCGGCTCCCGATGAGCTCATTGGCATCGCTGAGGGAGTTGGCGCAGCGGGAACCGGCGTGCTCCAAGTCGTGTCCGACTTCCTCGATGTTGACGACGAGTTCGCCACGCTGCGAGCGATGGTCGCTCGATCAGGCCGGCCCATGTCGATATCGGTCGCCCGGAACCCGATGGTGCCCGATGCCTTCCGATCGATCCTCGACCACATCACCTCAGCGAACGCTGTCGGCCTCACCATGACGGGTCAAGTTGCCGCCCGTGCGGTCGGCCTCATCCTCGGCCTTGAACTCACGCTGCATCCTTTCCTCACGAACTCGGTCTACGCAGAGATCGCCGACCTGCCGTTGGCTGATCGCGTCGCGGCGCTGCGAACACCGACATTCCGCGAGCGGCTGCTCGCCCGCCACCGCGAACGCCACGCGGAACGCAACCGCGACAGGCTCGGCGGGTCGCTCATCAGTAAGTTCGACTTACTCTTCGAGATGGCTGATGAGCCGGACTACGAGCCGTCGCTCAACGACTCGATTGCTGCTCGAGCCCGCCGTGACGGAGTCACGCCCGAAGAACTCGCACTTGACGTGATCCTGTCGAACGACGGGCGCGGGATGTTGTATTTCCCGTTCCTCAATTACGTCGACGGCAATCTCGACGGCGTACGCGAGATGCTCGTGCATCCGCACACCGTGCCCGGCCTCGGTGACGGCGGTGCGCATGTCGGAACGATCTGCGACGGCAGCTTCCCAACGACGTTGCTCCAATACTGGGGGCGCGATCGAGAACGGGGAACGATTGATCTTCCGTTCCTCGTCCAGCGCCATTGCCAGGGCACCGCACAAACCGTTGGCCTCAATGACCGTGGCGTGCTCGCTCCGGGCTACCGGGCCGATCTCAACGTCGTCGACTTTGAGAAGCTTCGGTTACATCGACCCGAAGTCGCCTACGACTTGCCCGCTGGCGGCCGCCGCTTGTTGCAACGCGCCGACGGATGGCGCCACACGGTCGTTGCTGGGCAGGAGACCTATCGCAATGGCGAAGCCACCGACGCGTTGCCGGGACGCCTTATCCGCGGCGCCCAGTCAGCGCCTCGCTAACCCAACAGCTCGCGGACAGTTGGACGCACCCTCAGTCGGTTGAGGCACAGTGTTCGGCGAAGCGTGCGATGAAGTCGGCATGCTCGTCACGAGTGGTCTGGCCGTTGATCTCGCTGTCGTCGCCGAACAGCTCGCTGCAGTTGCCGAACCCGATCGTGGGAAAGAGGCGGAATGCCTGGCGCGGCATGATCGCTTCGAAGTGTTCGCGAGCGCCGAGGCCGGCACGACCGCCGGGTGTCATCGCGACCATGGTGAATTCAGTGCTCTCCCACGTGGACGGATCGCGAGAGAGCCAGCCGATCACGTTCTCGGTAACGGTCGGCGGTGAGCTGCTGAATTCGGGTGAGAACATGACGAGGCCACTGGCAGTGCGGACGGCTTGGTGGAGTGCGCTCACCGTGGCTGGTGGGCCGGCTTCTTTGTCGTCACCGTTGTAGAGCGGAACGCTGCTCACATCTTGCAACGTCAGCGTCAGGCCATCTCCGCACGCCTCGACGGCCGCGCGTGCTCACGCACCGTTCGCTGATC
>JBLFZD010000116.1:0-9677 GCA_047610085.1 Ilumatobacter sp.
AACGACCCGCCGCCAAAGATCACCAGCGTCAGCAGCAAGAAACCAACGACCTTGCCAGCAACATCGTCGGACAGGATCCCATTGCCAACGCGCACCGGCCGAACCAACCGTGGGTGCAAATGCTTGAGTGATTCTCGATGGGCAAAGCTCGCGACCGCCATCACACGCACGATCTTGATGCCGCCCGCAGTTGAGCCGGCCATCGCCCCAATGGGCAGTGCGATCAACAGGATCGATTGCGCAGTCGGACTCCACAAGCCGTACTCAGTCGTGACATACCCGGTGGTCGTGATGGTCGAAAGGGCGGTGAACAGTGAGTCGCGGAAACCTGCTGCTTGACCGCCGCCGTTCGAGGACGTCACCAGCGCCCAGAGGCTGACAGCCAACACGAACACCACGTAAATCCGGAACTCGGTCGAGCGAAGCAACGGGAGCGGGTCGCGGCGGAGCGCACGGTAGTACAGCGTGAAGCTGCCTCCCGCAAGAAACATGCCGGCGATCGCAATCCATTGGATGGCCCCCGATTCGAAATGGCCCATCGACGCTTGGTACGGCGAGAACCCGCCGGTCGACACCGTGGTAAACGAGTGGCTGACAGCGTCGTACAGGCTCATCCCTGCAGCGAAGTACGCCGCCATCAGTGCCCCGGTGAGTCCGATGTACACCGCCCAGAGCCGACGGGCGGTTTCGCGTACTCGTGGTGTGAGTCGCTCACCGGTCGGGCCGGGCGCCTCGGCCTGCATCAGGCTCATGCCACCGGACCCGACCGTTGGAAGCACCGCAACCACGAGCACGATGACACCCATGCCCCCAATCCACTGGGTGGTCGAACGCCAGAACAATAACCCCTTTGACGTGGCTTCGATATCGGGCGTGACGGTGGCCCCGGTTGTGGTAAATCCTGAGATCGACTCGAACAAGCCGTCATCCCATCGATCGAAGTGGCCAGTGAGAATGTAGGGGACCGCGCCAGCAACAGCGATCGCCACCCAGGTGACCGTCACTGCGGTGAAGACGTCGAGCACGCGAATCTGTTTCGGCGTTTTGGTGCTTCGCCACAGCGCAGCCCCCAACGCTGCCATCACCGCGCCAGTGATCGTGAGTACCGCGATATCTGGACCACCGTCGATGGCATCGACCACACCCGAGATCAGGATGCCGATCCCCACGACAGTGAGCGTCAGACCAACGATGTGGCCAGTCAGCGTCGGCAGTCGATTGCTGATGAGTAGCCGTTCTCCGCGCCGGCCCACGACCGAAGTGCGAGGGTCGAGAAGCGCACGGGGATCAATGCTGTGGTGACGTCGGGCAACGCGACTCACGCGGAGAAGGCCTTCAGCAACGCTGGAATCGATTCGGGCCGGGCAAACACCACGACGTTGTCACCGGCGTGAAGAATGGTGTTGCCACGCACAATTTCGCCCGGATGTCCCTTTCGAATCACCGCACCGAGAACGATCGAGTGGGGCAGGTGAAGATCGGCGACGCGGATCCCGTCAGCATCGGCGCCCTCCTCGATGAGGAACTCATCGACTTCGATATCGGACTCCAGAAAGGTTGCCACCGATGCCGTGCCGCCGCGTACGTGCCGCAACACCGCATTGGCTGACGCTGTGCGAGGGCTCAGCGCCGCATCGATGCCGAACTGCCGCACGAGCGGGAGGAGCGCGAGGCGATGGAGGACTGCAACGGTAAACGTGCGCCGGCCGGTGGCGGCAAACGCACAGGCAAGCACGTTCGCCGCATCATCACCTGTTGCGGCGATCACGAGATCCATTCGAGTGATCGATTCTTCGTTTAAAAGGTCAACGTCTTCAATGTCCCCGTGAACAATCGTGACGTAGGGCAGCTTTTGGCTCAGTTCGGTGGCACGGGCCAGATCCTGCTCGACGAGCACAACTTCAGCACCCTCAACGGTGAGGCGCTCGGCGACTCGCGAGCCGACCGCTCCCCCACCCAGCACCATCACACGCTTCGCGCGGCGATGTTTCGCACCGAGCAGTTCGAGGATCTCATCACGGGTTTCCCGAGTGGTCAACACGCGAACGTGGTCGCCGACTTCGAGGCGTTGGTCACCACGGGGAATGACCGTTTCGCCATCGCGGGTGAGCGCTCCGAACAAGAACCGCCAATTAGGTTCGAACGACTGACCGATCTCCGCCAACGTCTTGCCAGCGAGCGGTGAACTCCCGGCGATGACCGCGCCAATCACGACCAGGTCGCCATCAGACATCCGGTACACCTCGTCGGCACCCGAGACCCGGGCGAGCTCCATGATCTCATCAGCGGTGTCGGCGTCGGGGTCGATAATGAGGTCGGCTTTCATCGCCTCACGCAACGCCTTACCAGCGGGTCCGCGTAGCTCTTCAGTTTGGATGCGGGCGACCGTTTGGGCCACACCCGCTTCCTTCGCAAGCAGCGACGCGATGAAATTAACCTCATCGTTCTGGGTGACCCCGGCCAGCAGGTCGGCCTTTCTGACCCCGGCTGCTTCGAGAGTTGAAGGAACCGTTGCGCTGCCAATCACGACCTGAACGTCGAGCTCTTCACCAATCGAAGCAGCCACCGCCGCATTCTGTTCGACGATGACAACATCGTTGCCTTCGGCTCCAAGTCGCTGTGCCAGGTACCGGCCAACCTCGCCGGCTCCCACGATGATCACGTGCATTTCATCAAGTGTTGCGCGTTCTCGACCAAACCGCCGCGATGATCTCGTGCCCTGTACTTTTCACTCGCCCGGAGATGGCATGGGCAGCGGCGTACGGCGGATCTCGATCGCATCCATCACGCTGCTACTGGCACGCTGCTACTGGCACGCCGGTACGAGCCAGCCGCACCACCGCTCAGGCGAGAACGGTGACGTTCGCAAGCAGCACGGAAGGTGCCGCCACGAGTGCGGCGGTGGCAGCAGTATCGGGGAAACCAGCGCACGCCGCCGCCGCGCGCCTGACGTATTCGCCGGCCGTCTCGATCGCTGACGCAACGCCATCGTTCGAACGAACGATGGCGAGCGCTTGCTGCTGTTGCGGGGCCTCAAGCGGGCCGCCGAGCAGGGCCGTCAATTCGTCGGACGCCGAATTGCCAAGCGCCATCGTGCGCAAAACCGGGAGCGTGTACACACCTTCGACCAGGTCGTGACCTGCAGGCTTGCCGAGTTGTTCATCGGTTGCGGTGACGTCGAGAATGTCGTCGACGATCTGGAAGACCATGCCGTAGGCATTTCCGAAGTCGGTGAGGGCGTCGATCGTGGCTTGGTCATGACCCGCAACAATGCCGCCAATTCGGGCAGCGGTTCCATAGAGCGACGCAGTTTTGCCATGGATCGAGTCGTAGTAGCTGTCCTCGGTGCGGTCAACGTCGTACGTGAAGCGAAGTTCTTGGATCTGACCTTCGCAGAGCCAGCCGATGGTTCGAGCAAGGAGACCCGCAACTTCGGTGCCAAGCGAAGCAGCAATCTCTGA
Source organism: Ilumatobacter sp. (assembly GCA_047610085.1). Lineage (GTDB taxonomy): Bacteria > Actinomycetota > Acidimicrobiia > Acidimicrobiales > Ilumatobacteraceae > Ilumatobacter_A. The sequence goes on from JBLFZD010000116.1 coordinate 3,462, forward strand.
CGCTCGTGACAGCAAGAAGTCGCCTGCAAGGATCGCCTGCAGGTTGCCCCACTTTGCGTTCACCGTCTCGACGCCTCGCCGAGTATCGGCTTCGTCCATTACGTCGTCGTGATACAGCGAACCAAGGTGGACCAATTCACACGAGACGCCACCGCGCACCGAGTCGTCACTGGCTGGATCGCCAGCGATCTGGGCAGCAACCGCAGAAAGCAGGGGCCGAAGGCGCTTGCCGCCAGCAACGATCAGATGCGACGCGATCTCCGTGAGATACGCATCTGATGTGATCACTGCATCGCGCATCGCGGCTTCGACCCGAACCCGGTCGACCTCGCTGGTGGGAAGCGCTAACAATGGCGACGTCTGCGCGTTCGACGTGACGTTCTCCAAAGGCACATGGACAGGCTAGGCCGAGAACGGTGTGCGCCCATCACACAGCCCACACACTCTCTGCACAAGATCTTCACAACTCGGACGGCTCCGGGGCGGCCAGGCCATCACCAGACCGAACCGGGGTGCAGCGGGACTAACGTCTGCGGGGTGAGCGATGTCACCGACACCACGCCCGTACCCGATACGCCGCCGAGTCCAGACGTCGGGGCAGATCTCGACCTCGATGCCATCGAAGCCGACCTCGACGGCGTCCAAGTCGCACTCGGGCGCCTTGCTGACGGCCACTATTGGATCGACGAAGTCACCGGCGGCCCGATCCCCGACGACGTGTTGGCTGCCAATCCGACCGCTCGACGCGTCGCGATCTGACCGTGCAGAAAAAGGCTGCAGTCGCATCATTAGCGTCGATGGTGGCGTTGACTGCCGGGTTGGCCGCCGCGGCTCAGCGTCAAGCCAGCGAACGTGTCGCCACACCACTCACGAACCGATTCGGACGATCGGCGAAAGTCTGGAAGCTCTCGGCGCGCAACTCGGCCCGCTTCGCCATCACCCGCGTTCGCGGCATTGGCAGCGCTGAAGCGAGGCGAGCCGAACTCGACGAACAGTTCGCAATCCGCACAGCGGAGGACGTCGCCAAAGAACTTGGCGAGATGAAGGGTGTGCTGATGAAGGCCGGTCAGATGATCAGCTTTATCTTCGAAGCCCTTCCCGAAGAAGCACAAGATGCACTCGCCACGCTGCAGGCCGATGCCGCCCCCATGGCGCCCACGCTCGCTGCACAGGTGGTCACCGGCGACCTTGGCAAAACGCCGGAGCAAGCCTTTCTCGACTGGTCGGATCTGCCGGTGGCCGCAGCATCGATTGGGCAGGTACATAAGGCGGTGACCCCCGACGGTCGCGACGTCGCCGTCAAGGTCCAATACCCCGGCGTGCACGACGCCATCGAGAGCGACCTGGACGCTGCCGAGGTGATGTATGCGATGTTCTCGTCGATGATGCTCAAGGGTCTCGATGCAAAGGGCCTCGTCGACGAATTGCGCGGCCGAATGCGCGAAGAACTTGACTACCGACTCGAAGCGAAGAACGTTGCCGAGTTTGAGGAGCGCTTCGCTGGACACCCTTGGGTGCGCGTGCCCAAGCTCGTCCCCGAGTTCTGCACAGAACGACTGCTCACCACCGAGTGGATCGACGGACTGACATTCAACGAGTTCCGAGCTCAGGCTTCCGATGCCACCAAGCAGCGTTCAGCCGAAGTCCTCTGGCGGTTTGCGCAGAGCGCCATCCATCGCTACGGCATCTTCAACGGCGACCCCCACCCCGGCAATTACAAGTTCCATCACGACGGCAGCGTGAGTTTCCTCGACTACGGCCTCGTCAAGCGATGGGCACCCAACGAATGGGAGACACTGAAACCCGCGATGGACGCGATCATCGTCGACCGCGACCCCGAATTGTTGGTGAGCCGGATGGAATCGTCCGGGTTTCTCCGCGACGGACACGGTCTCAACCCGCAACTTGTGTACGACTATGTGTCGAGCCCGTACACCCCGTACCTCACAGACGAATTCACGTTCACGCGTGATTGGATGCGCGAAACACTCGCCACAATTCTCGATGTCCAGGGCCCTCACGCCGCGGTCATCGAACAACTCAACATGCCACCAAGTTTCGTCATTCTTGACCGGGTCATCTGGGGAGTGAGCGCCATTCTGGGCAAGCTCGACGCCACGGGACCGTGGCGCGCCATGTTGCTCGAATACACCTCTGATGGCCCGCCAGCGACCGAGATTGGCGTCACCGAGGCCGCCTGGCAAGCAACCCACCCTCCACGCTGAAAAGGGTCACTGCGGTGATCGACGTGCCGAAGTTTTTCCTTGTCGGCGACCGCAGCGTCGACTCCGAGTAATTGTTGGAACATGCTTCAGGGATTTCGATTCGAGCCGGCAACGGTCAGATCTGACCGTGTTACCGCCCGCTCCGCTGCGGCACCGGGCGGCCGGCAGCGAGGCGTACTTTCTCCGTGTTGACGGTGAATCGCTCCGACTCCACGGCGATGTACACAACGACGTTGCTGACTTCGAACGGCTGACCGGCCGGGTGGGCCGTACTCACTCGCGTCCGGATCCACTCGCTTGCGCTCACCGCCACCTGCCGGGTCGCGGGGTTGACCGAAGCACAAGGTCTTCCCAAAGAGGCTGCCGTTGGGCCGACCGAGCGATTCGAATTGATAGGAGCATCGAACGCGCTGCTCGAATCTTTGTGGCTTCACTTCTCACAACGGGCAATCGATCCGGAGCGCGTTCCGCAGCAGCGGAGTTCAGCGCAATGTTCCGTGACCTCGACGTGCCGAGCGAGCCGTCGAGTCAACGGTTGTTCGATCGGGCCCGTTAGACCTGCGATCACCGCGCTCAGCCCACGGAGATCTACGATTGGGGCGATGGCTGACGACACGTCCACCGAACCTTCGACTGCCACCGGCTCCAATGTCCGGCCGCCGTTCGCTCCCTGGGATCGCCGCGACCTGCCCGGATCGTTCGATGTGGCCGAAACCGCCCGCCGAGTCGGCAACTACAAGTGGACCGAGATGAAGCTGTTCGAGGCGCTCGGTGGCTGGGTCGCAACCGTGCCCGAACTCGATATCAAAATGCGGCTGGGCACCCACTGCTACCACCACGCATGGCACGCCGAACTCTGGCACAAGCGGCTTCCGGAGCTTCGGGAGATGAAGCCCGAGCGGCTCACCGTTCCGGCCAACGACGCTATGGAACGTTTCATCGCCGCGATGACCGAACCCGAAGCACCCGAGCTCACCATCGAAAAGCTCGTTGGGGTGTACCGCGTACTCATCCCGCGATTTGTTGCCGCGTACACGTACCACATGAACAACACGAGCGAAATCACCGATGCACCCACAATCCGTTCGCTCAAGTTTGTGTTGCAGGACGAACTCGACGATTGGCGCGATGGCGAGCTGATGCTCCAGTCGCTGATCCGGACACCCGATGATGTCTGCCGAGCCGCCGCGCACCAAGCCAAGCTCGAGGAAATCATGGTGGAAGCTGGCGGAATCACCGGACCCGGCAGCATCGGAGAGATGTAGCCACACGCACGACCACTTGCGTGGTCCGACGCGTGAGTACTGTTGGAAGCAGCTGATACTCCGGCACCCAAGGGGGAAACCAATGCGCCAGTTCTTTCCAGTCGAAGATCTCGCCCGCGACGAGCGGTTCGTGCAAACGAACATGGCGGAGCGGATGAGGGACGCGCGCTCCGCCGTCCCCGTGAAGAAGTCGGCGAAAAGTCGCGGTGCTTCGAACCGACTCACCCCCGAGCGACACGACGCGTCCGACGCCGCACGCAGCCTGATGCACGGGATTATGGTCGGCGAGATCCAGGCGCTCGAAGGCGCTGGCCGCACCGCCCATGACTTCGAGGTGGGCGATGGCAGTGGCGACACGATCCCATTTGAGCTCAAGCTCGACATGGCCCGCCAGGCATGGGACGAAGCCCGGCACGTCGAGATCAGCGCCAAGCTGTCCGAATGGATGGGCACCGAGATCGGCCAGTTTCAAGAAAACACCGTGCTGTTTGAAGCTGCTTGCTCGAACGATCCGGTGTTGCGACTCGCGGGTGTGAATCGAGCGCTTGAGGGTCTCGCCATCGACGTCTTCACCCAGATGAAGGAATTCGGCCAACTGGCTGGCGACCCGTTTCTCGAGTTCTGTGAAGACTGGATGCTCGCCGACGAAGTGACCCACGTGAAGATGGGTTCCGACTGGCTCCGCAAGGTCACCGAGAACGACCCTGGACGTCGCGCTAAGGCGCTCGAATTCCAGCAGGTCGTCGACAAGCTCTTCAGCTTCGGTGGGGCCCGCGGCGAAGGTCAGGAGAGCCCGATCGGGCTCGCTCGCCGGTTCCGCGAGCTCGCTGGTTTCAGTGACGACGAGGTCGACGCGATCTCTCAGATGGACCACGACGCGCTCGAAGAACGCAAGGCCGCAGTGCGCTTGGCGCAAGAAGCCGCCGGCGTCTGACCCGGCCCATGCCAACACACATATCGGTTGCACCCGAGACGTTCTTGTTCGTGGCCTATGACGCCAAACGAATCGGCGAGATCACCCGTGAACTCGCCGAACAACTGGGCGTGTCCAATCCCATTTCCATCGAGGTCGATGAGACCACCCCACTCTCGAAGATGTCTGCAACCATCGAAGGTCCCGCATCGCCGGACTCCACGATCCTGTTGAAGCTGCAGAGCGGGGCGCTCGAAGACACCAAGCACCTCACAAACTTCAGCGAGAAACGGGCGCGCTTGTCGTTGGGTCGGGTGATGCTTCGAGCCGTCGACCGGCTGCGTGCTGACTTTGCCGATGCTCCCGCCGACCTCCAACTCACCAACAGCCAGAACGCTGCGTGGGATGTCTACTGCGGTGGCCGACTCGAACGCATGCGCCTCGGGCCCGTCGAGCAGCAGTACCGCTACGACTTCCGCAACCGGTTCGGTTTCCACGACGACATCGACGTGATGTTTGATCGCCTCTGGTCAGCCGAAGACCTCGGTTGGGCCGACCTACCCATCGCTGGTTGAACGGCGGAGCGGATGGTCGGGCGCAGAGGACCGCGGACATCCCAGGCCAAGCGGCCCGCAGCGACCAATTCGTTGATCAGAGCGTTGCACCATGGATCGTCGATGAGACCGGTCAACTCGGCGACCGTGGCGGCACTTGAGGGTCGGACTGCAACTTCGAACGACCGAGTATTTGCGGAGGAAGGCCCCAATCCCTCGACCACATGTCTCCAATCGCGTTGATTCGATCGATACAACGACGGGCACCAAGCGTCGATGATTCAGCTGCAAACACGAGGAACGGCGCCGTGTCGACGTCGGCGACTCCGCCGGTGTCGACCGCCGGGCGAACCGAGTGATCTCTTTGGCAGCGTCACGCGATGGGCTGACCGGTGCAGTGGTCGAGGTCGTCGCGATTCCCGCCGAGGCGACGGCGGTGACGTTCAACCTGACAGTGGTGGACACCATCGGCCGAGGTTTTTTGGCCGTCGCTGGAGGCGACGCTGCGGCGCCCTCCGCTTCAACCATCAACTGGTCAGCCACAGGCCAGGTGGTCGCCAACGGCTCGACCGTGAAGCTCAACACCGACCGCCAAATCAAACTCTTCAACGGCCGCAGCGGATCGGCCGGCTTCATCATCGACATCATCGACATCACCGGCTACTACCGCTGACATCGCGTCACCGAGCCCCAGCGACTACAACGGAGGCATGCAATCGAGGACTCGCCGGATCCGAACGTCAGAAGAGTTTGGCGGTATCGAACTTGACGTGCTCGATGCGGGTGACCCCGAAGCACCCGTCATCGTGCTCTGCCACGGCTGGCCGGAAAGCTCGCACTCCTGGCGCCATCAGGTCGCGCCACTGGTCGCCGCCGGCTGGCGGGTACTCGTTCCCGACCAACGTGGGTACGGCGCATCTTCAGCCCCCAAAGACGTCAACGCGTACCGCAGCGACCGACTGGCTGCCGACTTGATTGCATTACTCGATGACGTCGGAGCCACGACTGCGACGTTCGTCGGTCATGACTGGGGCGCACTCGTCGTGTGGGACCTTGCTCGCTTCCACCCGGACCGCGTTGAGGCCGTGATCAACGTCAGCGTGCCGTATACGCCCTGGCCGATGAAACCAACCGAGTTGTTCAAGGCGGTCTACGCCGACCGCTTTTTCTACATTCTTTACTTCCAGAAGGCGGAGATCGTCGAACAGGAACTCGAAGCCGACCTCGACCTCACACTGCGAACCATTCTGTGGGGCGGT
>JBLFZD010000117.1:0-9602 GCA_047610085.1 Ilumatobacter sp.
CGCTTGGTGATCTCGATGATCTCATCGATCGACGGCAACATCAGAGCCGATCAGACGCTGTGCAGGTACGAGCATCGGCTTCGGTGACGGTCGCCCCGAGGTCGATCGTGATGTCCAGGTCGTTGACGCCATCGCTGACGATGCCTGATGCCGAGGTGATGTCGCCGCTGCGGATGATGAAGGCGGGAGCGGTCGTGCGAAGTTCGGTACCGTCTCGCTCGACGAACACGATCTCGGCGAGCTCGCCGCCTGCCTGCAGAATCTCGAAACGTGCACCGTGCGAGGTGAGCCCGACGATGGTCGCGAATGCGTCGGTCGTTCGATCGACACAGACGTCGAGAACAATCCGCGTGTGCGGCTCGGTAAATTGCCCCGGCTCATTGGTGACCACCTGGTCACCACACGCCGGCTCGGTGTTGCCCGCAGCATTCACCACGACGTCGAATTCGCCGCCGGGCCCATTGAACGTCGCGGTGAACGCACCGGTGTCGCCGATACCGGTGAGCTCCACAGATTGGCCGTCGTTGCCAAACAGCTGAGCGGTGTCGGTCGCACCGTCGAAGACTCGATCGATGAGTTGGCGCCGGCCGTTGTTGTCGAAGAAGAAGTAGCTCGACATCTGAAATTTGGTGTCTACCGGGTCAAACGGGAGCTGCACCTCGCAGCGAGAAACGATCTCGAACTCATCGGTATCAACACGTACAAAGCCTGATCCCGGAAGGTCGGCCACTGCCGGGTCGATCGTGCTGGGCGGGGGCAACGTCGTCGTGGGGGTCATCGTTGTCGTTGCGGCCAGCGTGGTGGGCGCCGCGGTGGCCACCGGCACCACGGGAACCGATCCACCGTTTGTGGCCGTTTGCTCAACGGACGCCACGGTCCGCTCCTGACGGTCCTGCTCGATAAAGAGCAACAACCCAATAAATCCGAGCGCAACCGCGCAGAGCCCCGGGATAAACCACCAGGGGGTTTCATCACCTGGTCGCTCGATCTGCCCGGTATGACCCCTGGCTTCGAGGGGGAAAGCGATGAGCGGATCGACACCGGCTCGCCCAGTGGGGACCGTGGCGTCGCCCGCTTCCTCATCGGCACCCGTCATACGTCCATCGTACGAGGCGTTAACGGACCAGCTGGGGAACCTCGGATGATTCGAACGATGAATACGCAACGAATTCAGGTGTGTCGTCAAGCATCCCAGCTTTCGCGAACAATTCGACCGCCTGATCTGTTTGGCTGGGTCTGAGGGAAACGGGCGTGGGAACAAACTCGATGGGCCCCGCATCGTTGGCAAACAGATGGGTGACAACGCATTCATTGCAGGCCGTGGTGTTGGCCGCTCGGCAGGTGCGGCAATCAAGGACCAGATCGTCGTTGTTGAACATGTCCACCATCTAAGCGAAGGGGTACTTCAGAGTTCGCGCAACGCGATGTTTCGGGGCCCGTGTGAGCCGAGAGCAGCGACCTATTCGACTTCGAGGAACTCGCGGAGACGCTGGCTGCGCTGCGGGTGACGCAGCTTGGCCAGGGTCTTGGCTTCGATCTGACGGATGCGCTCACGGGTGACACCGAACGCCTTACCGACCTCTTCGAGGGTTTTTGTTTGGCCACCATCGAGACCGAACCGAAGGCGAACAATTTCCTGTTCGCGTTCGGACAACTCGTTGAGCACTTCGCCCACGGCATTCGACAGCATCACTCGCGCCGCCGCGTCAGCTGGGTTGTCGGCCGACTCATCCTGAATGAAGTCGCCGAGGTTCGATTCATCTTCTTCGCCCACGGGCGAGTCGAGTGACAACGGGTCTTGCGAGTACCGCAGCAGCTCACGCACCTTGTCGGGCTCGAGCTGCACTCGCTGTGCGATTTCGTCGATCGTGGGTTCTCGCTCAAGCTCTTGGTGCATCGTGCGCTTTGCCCGGGTCACCCGGTTCATGTGCTCGACCATGTGCACCGGAATACGGATCGTGCGGGCCTGGTCGGCGATTGATCGCGTGATCGCCTGGCGAATCCACCACGTTGCGTAGGTCGAGAACTTGAAACCCTTGGTGTAGTCGAACTTGTCGACCGCCCGCATGAGGCCGAGGTTGCCCTCCTGAACCAGGTCGAGCAATTGCATGCCGCGCCCTGAGTAACGCTTGGCAATGCTGACCACCAGGCGCAGGTTGGCCTGGGTGAGTTCGGACTTGGCCCGTTCACCGCGCTTGACCGCCCGAAGCAGCATGCGTTCTTCGATGGTCTCGAGCTTCGCACCGTCCTCGCCGGCCGCGTCGATCTTCTCGGCGGCGATCTTGCCCTCTTCGATCAATTGGGCAAGGCGACGTTCGTCGTCAACGGTGAGCAAGTCGACCTGGCCGATCTCACGCAAGTACATCCGCACGGCATCAGCAGAACCGCCTTCGGCCTTGGGGCCACGCTTCTTGGTGCGACCCTGACGGCGGCGGCTCAGCAGCGCTTCATCAGCATCGTTCTCAACGACCACTTCTCGCACAACACCAACCGAGGTGTCGTCGCGATCATCGTGATCGTCGAGCTTGTCATCGATTGCGATTCCGGCACCGGCCATCGCCGCGTGCACGTCGGTGAGCACGGTTTCACTCAGCTCGACATGGCGGAGCACGTGGCTGACCTGATCGGCGTGAACTTCGCCGTTCGTGAGCCCGCGCTCGACCAGCTTGTTCCACTCCCTTGCATCCACACCTTCAACAGGTGCAGCGACAATGGCGGGATCAGGCATCGCCTGCTGAGCGTTCTGCGGTTCGTCGATGGAGCCAACCTAGCAATGACTCCGATGCCGTGAGGGCACGCGCTGCATCGGCCTCACCGAGCGCCATCAGATCCAGCTTTGCGGAGCGGTCTTCTTCGAGGAGTACGGGATCGATCAGCCCAGTGCGATGTCGCATTTCGCGTCGAGTCGCTGCGGCGATGAGCGACTGTGCCTCGACGGTCGCGTCAAGATCGAGATCGGCAACCGCTGCTCGTTCCAGCACTTCGCGGGCATCGGGCGGCGCGCCATCGAGCGCTCCGTTCAGATCGCCTGCCTCGGCGAGCGCAAGGAACGCCATGCGGTTTGCGTCATCGTCGAAGAGTGCCTCAATCAGCCACTCGGCGATCGAATCCCACTGCTGTACCAGCAGCACCAATGCCGCGAACTCGGCATTTTCCATGGGCGCGTTGTGACGACGCGCCCTGACTTCGACGTGCGGCCGCCGCACCCCGCGCTCGGCAATGCGCACCAAGTCCCCAACGGGTAAACCCACCTGGGCTGCAACCTCGCCGGCGTACAGCTTGCGGACGTTTGCGTTGGGGTGTTCGTTCACCACCGCCATGGCTTCTTCGGCAAGGCGGGCCTTCTGCTCGGGCGAATCGAGACGGCGTGAACCCATCGTCCGCGAGAGACGGAAACCGAGGAACGGAATCGAATCGTCGACCGCTGCGACGAGAGCAGCCGGGTTAGTCCGTGCCAGGTCACCGGGATCCTTGCCCGGTGGCAGGCGGGCCACGGACACCTCGACCTGGTGTTTCTGTTCCCATTCGTAGAACCGCTCGGCTGCGCCTTGGCCCGCAGCGTCGGCGTCAAAGGAAAGCACGACTCTGCTCGCGTAGCGCTTCAGCAAGCGGACGTGCTCCTCGGTGAGCGCCGTGCCACAGGTGGCAACCGCCCGAGCTACCCCGGCACTGTGGAATCCGATCACATCGGTGTAGCCCTCGCACACCACGATCTGATCGACCTTCGAGGCATCGGCTTTTGCCCAGTTGAGCCCGTAGAGCGTCTTTGATTTCATGTAGATCGGCGTCTCGGCGCTGTTCTTGTACTTCGCCGGGTCGTCGGATCCCGGCAGGATGCGACCACCAAACGCCAAGGCTTCGCCCGACTCGGAAAAGATCGGGAACATCACTCGAGCGCGAAACGAATCCTGCATCCGGTTTCGGCGATTACGGAACGAGAGCCCGACACTCTGCATCACATCGGCGGAATGCCCAAGGCCATGCGAAAGCTGATCCCAATCATCGGGCGCCCAGCCGAGTTTGAACTGGCGAGCGATGTCGCCAGACAGCCCGCGATCTCGCAAGTAATCACGCGCCGCACGTGCCCCCGGGTCTTTCAAGAGTCGCTCGTGGTACCACTCGACCGCATCGCCCATGGCCGCAGTGAGCTTCTTGCGCTGCGCCCGCTCTTTGGACTGCCCGGTTGTCGTGTAGTTCAGGGTGATCCCGGCCTTGGCGGCCAGGTGCTCGATCGCCCCGGGGAAATCGGTGTGCTCGATCTCTTGGATAAACGTGAAGATGTCGCCGCCCTTGTCGCAGCCGAAGCATTTGTACCGGCCCGTTTCCTCGCGCACATAAAACGACGGCGACTTCTCCGCGTGGAACGGGCACAACCCCGACCAGTTGCGGCCGACCTTCTTCAGTGCGACGTACTGCTGGACCGTGTCGACGACCGACACCGTCGAGCGGATCTTCTCGATGTCGTCGTCGGCAATACCCATGGGACTCTAATCATGCCGGATGATTGCCTGTGCTGCGGCAAGTCGTGCGATCGGCACCCGGTACGGACTACACGACACGTAGTCGAGCCCCATGCGGTAGAAGAAATCGATCGACTCCGGGTCGCCTCCGTGCTCGCCGCAGACGCCGATCTTCAGGTCCGGTTTGGTTGTTCGCCCGGAGCAAACACCTTGCTCGACGAGTCGTCCGACGCCAACTTGATCAATCGTGTCGAATGGGTTGGCGGGGAGTAAACCTTGCTCCAAGTAGGCGGGCATCATCCGACGCTCGACGTCATCCCGGCTGAAACCAAACGTCAGTTGTGTGAGGTCGTTGGTTCCGAAGCTGAAGAAGTCGGCTTCTTCGGCGAGTTGTTCCCCACACATCGCGGCACGTGGCGTCTCGATCATGGTACCGATCGTGATGTTCTCAGGTTTGTGCTCTGACGCTTCGAGTTCGGTTTGCACCCACGACCGCGCAAGCGCAAGTTCCTCACGGTTTACGGTCAACGGGATCATGACCTCGACGATTGGGTGGCATCCACGCTCCGCCAACGCGACCGCTGCGTCGATCAACGCTCGCACCTGCATTGCATAAAGGCCCGGCTTCATGACGCCCAGGCGAACGCCACGGGTACCGATCATTGGGTTGTGCTCGGCCCATGCCTCAGCAGCAACGAGTTCACGCTGAGCAAATGCGTCGAGCCCAACGGTGGCCGCTTCAATTTTCAGTTCGGCGACCGACGGCAGGAACTCGTGAAGTGGCGGGTCGAGCAGGCGTACGGTGACGGGGAAACCATCCATCGAGGCAAGGACTTCTTCAAAGTCAGCTTGTTGTGCCACCCGCAATGCTTCCAATGTGGCCGCTTCGGCCTCGGGCGTGTCGGCCAAGATCATCTCGCGCACAATCGGTAACCGCTCGGGCGCCAGAAACATGTGCTCGGTGCGGCACAGACCGATGCCTTCGGCCCCAAGTTCTCTCGCCATCGCTGCGTCTTCTGCGGTATCAGCGTTTGCTCGCACGGACATCTTTCCGGCTCGGATGTCATCTGCCCACCCAAGCAGGACCTCGAATTCAGGCGGACGCTCGGAGTGGGAGGTGGTCAGTTCCCCGAGCACGACCTCACCCGTCGATCCGTCAATCGAGATCACATCACCCTCATGTACGACGACATCTCCGACGGTGAATGATTTGTCGCTGATCTCGAGGGCCTGTGCACCAACAATCGCCGGCGTTCCCCAGCCACGAGCAACCAGCGCCGCGTGGCTCGCCAAACCACCGCGCGACGTCACGATTCCCCGCGATATTTGCATACCCATTACGTCGGCCGGGGAGGTTTCCGCCCGCACGAGGATGATGGCTTCACCGCGATCATCGGCATCAAGCGCATCATCGGAGGTGAAGTAGACCTTCCCGACCGCAGCGCCCGGCGACGCCCCGATGCCCGTTGCAATCACGTGGCCAGCGTCTTCAAACTGCGTGTGCAGGATTGCCTCGAGGTGGGCGGCGCTCACCCGGCTCACTGCGTTGGCGCGCGTGATCGTGCCGGCCTCAGCTTGGACGACGATGTCGACGAGTTCGTTGGTAGCAGTGGTTGGGTCCAGCGTCACGCCGGTCACCATACGTCCGCACACTCTCTCTGCTCGCCTCCAAGGACGTAGCCTGAGTCGATGTTCAGGCTGCTGGGTTTCGACGTCAGAGTGCAGTCGGGGTTCATCATCTTTATGGGTCTGATCGTGTTCTTGAACCCGAGCGAATTCGGATGGTGGCTCGCTGGTTCAATCGCGGTGCTCACGCTCATTCATGAACTCGGCCATGCCGTTGCGGCGCGTCGAACCGGCGCCCACGCGGAGATCTCACTTGGATTCCTGGCCGGCTATGCGTCGTACCGTCCAAGCCGCGAGCTCAAGCGCCGGGAGCAAGCATGGATCTCGTTCGCTGGCCCCTTCGTTCACATCTCCACAGCGGTGGTCGTGCTGGTGGCGCTCGGAGCCAACCCGCTGAGCCTGGACTCTGTCCGTGAGAGCCCGATCACGGCGGCAATCTGGTGGGCGGGGCCGGTCATCGGGCTCATGAACCTGATCCCGATACTCCCGCTCGACGGCGGCAACATCGTGATGTACGGGCTCGACGCCATCATTCCCGGTCGGGCTCAAAAGGTGATGCTTTACGCATCGATCGGGGTCACGGTCGGCTTCGCCGGATTGATGATCATCAGTGGCCGCCCCGGTTTCGTGCTGTTCGTCGGATTCTTGCTGATCACTCAGTTCCAAATGCTTCAGTCCGGCAAACCGCAGCAACAGGCCAAGTCAGCATGGGACGTTGCATCAACAGCACTCGACGCCGGAAAGGAGGGCAAGGCCCGCCGCACACTCGTGGCTGCGCTCAGCCATCCCCAGCCGTCGATGCCATCGGGAGATCTGAATCTCACAGCCGAGCGAGCAAACGAGCTCATCGATCTACTCCCCGATCCGTTTCCCTTCGGCGACCCGGGCAACGAGTACTTGCTGGGGAACCTGCTCGTCCTCACCCGCCGATACGAGGATGCTGCGCACTATGCCGCCGGTTCGTTTGAGCGAGCACCCAACACGTTGAGTGCTGCACTGGTTGCGCGATCTGCTGCTGCGCTCGGCGACAATTTCACCGCGATTGGCTGGCTGCGCACCGGTGCTGAGGCGGCAACATCCCGAGCCGGATTGGCTGCAACGATCGACCAGGCTCCCGAGCTCGCATACTTGCGTAGCCATCCGGACGTGATGGCGATCCGGGGTCAGGTCAACTGAACCGGCACGCGACCAACGTCGCTGCCACGCTTCACGTAACCAACACCAACGCCGTTGGCGGCGCTTGTGATCGAGCCGACCTCGTTACCGTCCGCGTCGACAATCGGGGACCCCACAACCTGGCCGTCGGTCAGATCGACAACACGCAATGACTTGGGTGCATCGGCACCACGTGAATCCATCCGTTCGACGAGTTCCTGGCCTGGGTAACAGCCCTTCTGGAAGTTCGCTGCGAGCGTGACCACGCCGGTGGTGGCCGGGATGGTCGAGCCCGGCTCAATTTCGTTCCCCATGCGCGGCCAGCCGGCCGCGATGCGTGCGGCTTCATGATCAGCCGATGGGGTGGTTGTGGCTGCCGGCTCCAATTCGGTGACAGCATCAACACGGATCTTGAAGCGGTTGACGCGTGCCAACATGGCCTCGCCGTAGCCGGCATCGGTATCGAGAACGAATTCGGTCTCTTCGGTGCGGGTGAGCCGGGCAAGCGCATCGATCTTGCCGGTCGGGGCGAGCACGAATGTCCACCGCGCGGCTCCAACCTCAAGGTCACGAACTTCCTGTGCCAGCTGGGACTGGAGGTAGCTCTGAGCGTCGGCTCCCGAAACCCGGACGCTGTCTCGGGCAGCATCGTCGATGAATTCAGCGGTTTCGGCAACAGCGGTGTCGGTGTTCACGCCGCCAGTCTGCCGGGAGCGTTCCGGCATGGCACACTGCGACGTGCATGAACGATGATAACGACGACGTAATCCAGCCCGATGCGGTGAGCGGACCGAGCAGCGGATCCGAGACAGATGGCAAGTTCGGACCCGAGGGTCTTGCAGAGACTGCCGTCGGCCTGGTGCTCGGGTTGCTCCGGCGGGCAAACGCGCTTGCTGGCGGCGTGCTGATTTTTGCGATCGTTGCATGTGTTGGCGGGTACCTGCTCGGTATCGCTGCGCTGAGTGGAGGCCTGCGCTCGTTCTGGATCATCGTCGGCGGAATTCTCGCGGTCTGGGCAATCGGCTCAGTACTGATCTCGATGTGGCGACTCCACGCCGTCCGCAAGGGAAGCGATCTACTTGTCGACGAAGTTCGTTCGTTCCTGTCGCGTGATAGCGAGTCCGAACGCACGATCATCGACACCGTCGAGTTCACCCAGGGATCGGACGACGATGGCATAGTGACCGTCACGCGTCAATTCTCCGGGCTGCGTGCCGCAGTGAAAAACCACACAGCAGATTTCGCGCAACTGTCGATGGCGATGAGTTCGATCACCACGTTCCCCGGGGTCATGGCGCTCGCCACCTTAATCGGGCTCGGCTTCGCCGGACTCTCGTTGATCTTCAGCCTGATCCTTATTTTCTAGGCTTGCGTGCCGGCCTCACGCCGGGCTCGCGTCATCTCTCGCGCCGCAGGTATCGCTGCAAGCAGAGCTGCGGCTTTGTTTCGGCACTCAAGGTCTTCATCATCAGGGACCGAATCGGCCACGATGCCCGCTCCGGCCTGAAGACTGGCCGTCTTGCCATCGCCGGTGATGAACATCGTGCGAATCGCAATCGCCGTGTCGAGGTTGCCCGAGAAGTCGACGTAGCCGACCACTCCCCCGTACGGCCCGCGCTTCACGGGTTCAAGCTCGTCAATGATCTCCATCGCTCGCACCTTCGGCGCCCCCGAGAGCGTGCCCGCAGGGAGCGTTGCTCGCAAGACATCGATCGGGCCAAGGCCGTCGTTCAGCTCGCCAGACACCTGCGAGGTGAGGTGCATCACGTGGCTGTACAACTCGAGCGTCATCAGTTCTTCGACGTTGACCGACCCGAACTTCGACACACGACCCACGTCGTTACGAGCGAGGTCGACCAGCATCACATGCTCGGCGCGTTCCTTCGGGTGTTCCGACAACTCGGCAGCCATGCGGCGATCGTCCTCATCGGTTCGCCCGCGACGGCGCGTGCCAGCAATCGGTCGAGAGACAACCTTGCGGTCGAGGAGTTGCACCATCGGCTCAGGCGACGACCCAACAATCGTGAGCTCGGGGTGCTTCACGTAGTACATGTACGGCGACGGATTGACCTGACGCAACACGCGGTAAACGTCGAACGGATCGGCTTCAAGTTCGAGGTCGTAACGCTGCGACAGCACCACCTGGAAGATGTCGCCCGAGACGACGTGCTCCTTGGCAACGGCGACCGCCCGCTGGTACATCCCACCTCCCATGGTCGACTCCAGCGTGGGGAGCTCGTCGTCTGCCGACGGCGGAGCGACGGGCGTGTACGGCAGCGGCCGAGCAAGGTCGCTGACGGCGAGCTTCACCCGTTCGACCGCTGCGTCGTAGGCGGCATCGATCTCGTCGCTGCTCAGGTC
>JBLFZD010000118.1:0-9459 GCA_047610085.1 Ilumatobacter sp.
TCAAAGTGGCTCACTACGGCCCCTGCTTTGGGATCGGTCGCGCCGAACACCACTCTTCCAAGTCGGGCATTGACCATCGCTCCAGCACACATCGCGCACGGCTCCAGCGTGACCACGAGCGTGCACTGGTCGAGGCGCCAGTTTCCCAAGTGGGCGGCGGCATCGCGGAGAGCAAGAACTTCAGCATGAGCAACCGGGTCGCCGGTGAGCTCGCGCTCGTTGTGTCGTCGAGCGATCACGGCTCCGTCGTGGATCACGATGGCCCCCACCGGCACGTCTCCATGCTTGACCGCAGCCCGCGCCTCGTCAATGGCGAGTTGCATCCACTCGTCGTGCAGGTCGTCCATCGGTGGCAGTCTCCCAGCTGAATCGTCGAACGTGTGTTTCTGGTGCTTGGTCCAGAAAATAGCGGCCGGCAAAGTTCGGTTGAAAACGACGAACGACCAGAGGCGAGGCCTCTGGTCGTTTCGGTGGCGGAGAGGGTGGGATTCGAACCCACGGAATGTTGCCATTCACACGCTTTCCAAGCGTGCCGATTCGGCCGCTCTCGCACCCCTCCGGGTTGCGTTCGACAGGCTATCGCCAGGAGCGAACAGAGCGCTTCAACACCGTCGACTCATTGAGTCAAGGTGTTGAAGTGGTGGTGACCAGGCGATCTGCGGCACACAAGCGATGCCGATGAAGGCTGCTACCTTCCGGTCCTGACCTGGTTCACGGGCGCCCGTTGCACAGGACCCGGCCACCACCGGTGCTTATGTTAGCGCGGCGGCAAGCTTCTGAGCTTGCCGAAAAAGACCCGGTGAGCCGATCTGTTCGGCCACCGCTGCGAAACCCTCCGTTGGCCCCGTCCAGCGCCATTCATCGACGGCACCGACATCGAGGTCGGTGTCGACCGTGGCGATCTTGCGGAACAAGAAGGCGTCTTCCATCTGCGCCTGCAACGTTGCCGAGAGCTTCGCTGCGCCTCGCAGCCCGTCAACGTCCCACTGGCCTGCAGCCGCCGGGATGTCTTCGATGTGGCCGTAGCGCGCCAGGACTCGGGCGGCGCTTTTCGCGCCCCATCCCGGAAGCCCCGGGAATCCGTCGGCTGAGTCGCCGACCAAGCCCAGGTAGTCGGGTATCGACGCCGGACCAATCCCGAACTTCTCGATAATGGCTGCTTCGTTGAGAATCTCGCGCTTACGTCGATCGAACTGCACGACCCGGTCGCCCTGCACGCACTGGCCTAAATCCTTGTCGGGAGTCACGATCAAAACCTGTTCGACACGTTCGTCAGCTGCGCCAACCTTGGCAGCGGCGGCCATTGCATCGTCTGCTTCGTGGGAGACCATTGGCCACACCACAAAACCGGCAGCGGTGAGCGCGTCCTCCATCACGGGAATTTGGCGCAAAATGTCTTCGTCCATACCTGCGCCGTCCTTGTACCCGGCGTATAGGTCGTTGCGAAAGCTCTTGATTGTGTGATCTGACGCGACGCCGACGTGAGTGGCGCCGTCGGCCAGGAGCGCAAAAGTCGACGAGACCACCCCGGCAGCAGCAGCCATCGGATGACTGTCTTCGTGGCGGGAAACTTGCCCGAAGTGTTGGCGGAAGAGTTCATAGGTGCCGTCGATCAGGTGCACGCGCATAACTCGCACGGTACTCGTGCTGCGCAACTTGCCGGTGTGAGCCGAGCGGTGGTGCACTCGTCCGCCCGATTGTCTGGTTTGTGGCAACACGTTGTGCTCGCATTTGCCGAGTCGGCGGCGAAAATCGTGATTGAGCCCATCTGCCATTGGGCTCGCGAAGTCTCAATAATTCCTCAAGACGCGGTTCGCGCGGGTCGATACATCATCTGAGACCGAGTCACGGACCTGCGCAATGCAGACCATTCCTTCGTGACCTCACGACGGATCTTCCCTCAAGGAGAGAGCGATGAGCGAAGAAATTCAAGAAATGCAACACCAGATCGTGAGCGCCGTACAGCAGGAACTGACGCGCTTTAGCGGTGAGGTCGCCACCAATCTCAAGAAGCTGAGTGAAGAAGTCGCAGCTGGGGCTGCCGCCCGTGACGAGCTGGAACGCGAAAGCAGGGTTCTCGCCGATGCGCTTGAGCGATCACTCGCGGCCAACATGACATATCAGACTGACTTGCAGCAGGCATTGGAAGGTCGGCTCAACGAGTTCAGCTCGGCAACCAAGAAGCGTCACGATGAGATCAGCCTTCGCCTCGGCCGTGTTGTCGACGAAGCCAACGTCGGCACTTCCTCTGCGGTGGAATCAGCTGCCCGCCCCATCCTGAAGAAGATCGAGAATCGCCAGGACAAGGTCGAGTCAGATGTCGAAGAGATTGACGCGACCATCCGCAAATTTGAAGAGCAAGCGGGTCAGATGGGCGCGCACATGAATGCGGTCACCACCGCCGTCGATACCCGCCTGGAGCGAGTGTCGGTCGACCTGATGACCAGCCTCGACGAACGCATGGCTGCGTTGGTTGCCCGGGTCGACGAAATTTCTGCTGCTGCGGCCCGCCAACGAACAGATGTTTCAAACCTCGTTGGCACCCTTGTCGACGCAAGCGAAGAGCAAACCAACGAGCGAATTGTCGGCCTTGAGAGCCGCCTGAGCGAAGAGATCGGCCAGCGAGTCGCAGACATCGACGTTCACGTCGGCCGAATCGGTGCTGGCCTCGACGATGCGGTCATCACCCTCAACGATCGAATCGCAGCTGCCGATGGCCGCTTCACCGAGGTCGAGTCAGAATTTGCAACGATTCGTGAAGGACTCGTCAACGTCGACGTCGAAGCGATTGACGAGATTAAGGACAAGGTGTCGTCTGCACTTGGCCAGGCCGAACTCGTCCGCATTGAGATGGATCGCTTCAAAGAGGGGATCGAGGCGACGGCCGAAAAGACTGCGATGCGACTCACCGAGATTGAGACCACGGTGCAAGACCAGAGCATGGACGTTCAAACCGCCGTCCAACTCGAGCGGCTCGAAGAGGTTGAGCGAGCAGTACTCATGCTTGACCCCGACATCATTCGCTCGGCTCCAGCCGAAGAAGCCGTGTCGATACCGGGTCCGCCGAAGACCGCTCCGCTCGCACCGCCTACCGTCAACACCGCAGCCAACTTGGCTCCGTTATTGGTTGATCTCTCGATGAGCCTTGACCCATCGGCCAGCTACTGACCGCTTCTGGTCACTGAATCTACTGACTGGACGTACGACTGATGGCTCTGGGACGCAAGAAAAACGACGACGGATTCCCCGCCCCACAGGGCGGCGTTGCTGTCGCGGAGAAACCCTCCAGCGTTGGGCCGAATCCCGAAGATTGCGCGGCCGCTGGCGATGCGCTTCTCCAGGCCGGTTGCATCACATCCGAGCAGCTCCAACAGCTGTTGCATGA
The DNA here is from genome assembly GCA_047610085.1 of Ilumatobacter sp. Taxonomy (GTDB): domain Bacteria; phylum Actinomycetota; class Acidimicrobiia; order Acidimicrobiales; family Ilumatobacteraceae; genus Ilumatobacter_A. The sequence goes on from JBLFZD010000118.1 coordinate 3,386, forward strand.
CGCCAATGCTCATCTCTTCAAGTTCAGCGAATATGCCATCACCCGCAACGGGGTGGGCCGTAACGAGGTTGCCCACGCGGTTTCGACTGCCTGTCAGGTTCCGGTTGGCGACTCGAACGTCGGACAGCTGGACGAGGAGATTGTCAAGCGTCTGTCCGAGCAGCTGTGTCGTGAGCACAAGGTCGTTGCGATTGCGGAGAGCCCCGAAGGCCTCGTCATCTACGCGGTCGATCCCTCTTCCGTTCGACGCCAACAGGTCGAAGCCGCCGCTGGCGGAGAACGCCTCTCGTGGCGGACGTCGGACTACAACACCGTCACGTCATTCATCGAGCAGATGTTTCGAACGTCGTCGAACCTCGAAACCATCGTCTCCAGCTTTGCCGGTGAAGACGAGCAGCGGATGGCGGCGGAGAAGACGATTGCAGAAGTCAACCTTGACGATCAGGCGCCAGTGGTGCAGCTCGTTGCCAAAATCGTTGGCCAGGCGCTGCGCGACCGCGCCTCTGACATCCACATCGAACCGCTCGACGATCGGCTCCGTATCCGATTCCGTGTTGACGGCCAACTGATCGAGGCGTTCAGCCTGCCGCTGACCGCTCACAACCCGCTGACATCTCGACTCAAGATCATGTCCGAGATGAACATCGTCGAGAAACGCGCGCCGCAGGATGGTCAGTTCTCCACCAAAGTCGATGGAAAAGATCTCGATGTTCGTGTCTCCTCAGTGGCGACGGTGTTCGGCGAGAAGATCGTGATGCGGCTACTCGACAAGTCGAAATCCATGGTGGGCCTCGGCGAACTCGGGATGCCGAAAGAGATGTACAGCACCTACGCCAAGCTGGTGCATGCACCGTTTGGCATGGTCATCTGTGCGGGCCCGACCGGTGCGGGTAAGACCACGACGCTTTACGCCACGCTCCTTGAGATCAATTCTGGGGGCAAGAACGTCACCACGGTCGAGGACCCCGTTGAGTACGTGTTCCCCGGAATTAACCAGGTACAGACCAACGATAAAGCGGGTCTCACGTTCGCAACCGGCCTCAAAGCCTTGTTGCGTCAAGACCCCGACGTCATCCTCGTGGGTGAAATTCGAGACGCCGATACCGCGCGTATCGCGATTCAGTCGGCCCTGACCGGTCACTTCGTACTCTCCTCGCTCCACGGCACCGATGCCGTCGCGGCCTTGCATCGCCTTCTCGATATGGGCATCGAAGCCTTCCTCGTCGCCTCGGCCATCGTGGGCGTCGTCTCCCAGCGACTGATCCGCAAGATGTGCGACAACTGCAAAGAGCCGTACACGCCGGGTGCCGAAGAGATAGCGCTGTTCCGTCAGCATTCTGGTGGGAGCGAGAAGACGGAGTTCTGGCATGGCGTTGGCTGCACCTATTGCTCCGGCACGGGCTACCGAGACCGCGTTGGCGTGTACGAACTGCTGCGCATCACCCCCGAAATTCGCCGCCTCATCGTCGGTTGGGCGACGACTGAAGAACTTCGTCGCCTCGCCGTTGCGCAGGGTATGCGCACGATGTTGCGCGAAGCTATTCAGCTCGTCGAGGACGATGTCACCACCGTCCCTGAAGTGGTCCGGACAATCTTCGCCCACTGACCATTTTCCGACTCGTGCCCCTGCAAAGCGGTGCAAAGTCCCCTCATGTTGGCCGCGATTGCTGCCGAAGAACCGAATGACGGACTCTCATACGTCCGCTGCAATAGGAACGACTCACGCCGATGCCAAAATTTTCTTACGCCGCAATTGATCCCGCCGGATCCTCAATCGAGGGGGTCACCAAGGCCGAGACCATCAGTGCGGCGCGAACTATTTTGGTCGGGAAAAATTTGTTCCCGACCAAAATTGAAGAGAAGCGGGGCATCCTCGACTTCGAGCTGACCAAAGAGAAGGTCAAGAAGAAAGAGCTGATGCACTTCACGCGGCAGCTCGCGGTGTTTGTGAAGGCGGGTATTCCGCTTACGGACGCACTCGTCACCATCGGCGATGAGACCGAGGACGTGGCACTCCGCCGTGCCATCAGTGCACTCACCGACGATCTTCGTAACGGCGGTCTGCTGTCGGTTGCTGCTGCGGGCCACCCGGAAGTCTTTCCGAACTACTACGTCGGCATCCTGCAGTCAGCCGAGCTCACCGGTCAGCTCGACACTGCTCTCGAAAGCCTTGCTGAATACCTCGAACGTGAGATCGACACGCGCTCCAAGGTCGTCGGGGCCCTCTCGTACCCGATGGTTGTCATGGTGATGGCCTTTGGCACCGTCTTGTTGCTGGCTGGCTACGTGCTTCCGCAGTTCAAGCCGCTGTTCGAAGAACTCAACGCCGAGCTGCCGATTCCGACGCGGATGATGCTCTTCTTCTCCCGCTTCTTCACGGACCTCTGGTTTGTGACCGCTGCATTCTTTGCCGTGGTTTTTGCGGTGATGACGTTCCTGTTCAAGCACCCCGTCGGAATAATCTGGAAACAGCGCCTGGTGCTCAAGATCCCTGTCATCGGCGGCATCGTTGACTATTCGATTCTGGAGCGTTTCTGCCGCATCCTCGGCGCAATGGTGAAAGCCGGCGTGCCGCTTCCGGAAGGTCTCAAGACCACCACGCAGGCAACGTCGAACATCGTCTACTCCGAACGCCTCGAAATTGCTCGTGAGCAGATGCTTGAAGGCCGAGGATTTTCTGGCCCATTGATCGAGACCGAATTGTTCCCTGGCGCCGCAAAGCAGATGTTCAAGGTCGGCGAAGAGACCGGTACTCTCGACGACCAGCTTGAGATCGCTGCGATCTATTTCGACCGTGAGCTCGAGAGCCGGATCAAGAGGTTCACGACCCTGTTCGAGCCGATCATGATCGTGTTCGTTGGGTTAATCGTCGGCTTCGTCGCTGTCGCCCTGGTGTCTGCCATGTACGGGGTAATGGGCGGCCTCAAAGAGGACGAGAGTTTACCGGAGACTCCTGCACCGATCGTGTTGACGGTGGAGCTTGATCAGAACGGCCAGGTCGTCTGACCGTTCGGTCAGCGTGCCAGAACGAGGTCGATGAAATGTTGTCCCAGGAACACCGACACGATGGCGCCGAGCGCAAGGAACGGTCCGAATGGGACCTGGGTCTTGCCGTCGGCCTTCCCGCTAACCATGGCGGGCACAACGCCGAGCGTTGCGAGAACGAAGCCAAAGAACAGGCCCGGTGCGACGATGCTCAGGTTCAACCAGCCCAGGTAGAGCCCGAGGAACGGTGCGAGGATGACGTCACCGAATCCGAATGCCACGCCCTTGCCGTAGAACGCATTGCTGGCGATGTAGATGCCACCAATAATGACCAACGCAATTGCGGCACCCAGCGCAGCCATCAAGATTCGTTCCGGTTCGTCGATGATGATCGCCGCAACGGTCAACGCCACGCCGCCCATCACCAAACCGGTGAACGTGATCTCGCGGGGCAAGCGTTGCTCGCGAATATCGATCCAGGTCTGAACGACCAGGACCGACCCGAAGATCAAGAATGCCGGCAGCACCGCGATGTTGTCGTCGTGGAACTTCAGGGCGAACACCACCCAGATCGTCACGTTCATCAGCTCAATCACCAGCGGATCAATACCGATCGGGTTGCGACACCGGCGACATTTGCCACCGAGCGCGAGCCAGCTCACCACGGGAACCAAGTCGAGTGGACCCAAGCGCAGGCCGCAATTGCCACATGCGCTCGGAGGGTGATTGATGTTGCCGCCGCGCGGTACGCGGTCAGCCACCACGGTCAAAAACGAGCCAATCAACAGGCCGAATACGACCGTCAACGGAATCAACAGAAAAAGACTCATCAGTACAAGTTCGCCGGTCTCGCTCCGGCCCCCACGGAGGATAACCAAAATGTTTACTCAAGAACCTGACTCTTCTCTCGTCGCGCTGGCGACGGCGACCGTTGAGTGCGGAGCGTCTGACCTCCACCTCACGGTGGGGCGTCCTGCAACGGTGCGACGCGACGGCACGTTGGTGGCGTTTGAGAATGTCCCGGATCTCACGGAGGCCGAGATTGTTCGAATCATCATGTCGCTCATCGACGACGATCAAAAGCAGGAACTCGATAAAAATCTGCAACTCGATTTCTCGTTCGGCCTGTCCGGCGTGGGTCGTTTCCGTGCCAACGCGTTCAACCAACGTGGGACGCTTGCGCTTGCTCTGCGTGTGGTGCCTTTCCGTGTTCGTTCACTCGAGGAGCTGGGCGCTCCATCGGCCTGCACCACGCTGCTCAACCGCCCGTACGGCATCGTGCTCGTGGTGGGCCCGACCGGATCGGGAAAGTCGACCACGCTCGCAGCAATGATCGATCGAATCAATGAGACCAAGCCGCTCCATATCTTGACCATCGAAGATCCAGTGGAGTACCTGCATCAGCACAAGATGGCGATGGTCAACCAGCGCGAGGTCGGGACCGACGTGAGGTCGTTCGAACATGGCCTGAAGAGTGCGCTGCGTGAAGACCCTGACGTTGTGCTCCTCGGTGAGATGCGAGACCTTGAATCGATGGAGATCTCCCTCTCCCTCGCTGAAACAGGTCACCTCGTGTTCGCCACATTGCACACCAACGACGCCGCCCAAGCGCTCGACCGCATCATCGACGTGTTCCCGGCCGAACGCCGCGACCAGATCCAGATCATGCTCGCCGGTGCGCTTCAGGGCGTTATTTCTCAGCGGCTCCTTCCTGCCATCGGCGGCGGCCGAGTTGCGGGATATGAGATCATGCTCGCCAACGAAGCTATTCGTAACCTCGTGCGCGAGGGCAAGTCGCGTCAGATTCGAAACATGATCGCCACCGGCGCCGAGCAGGGCATGCAGACGATTGAGATGGATCTCGCTCGCCTCGTTGCCGCCGGCTTGATCTCGATGGAAACGGCCATGGAATCCAGCGCCTACCCCAAAGAAATCCAGGCGCAGCTCGCTACGACACGCTCGCAATTGCAAGCCCAGGCGACGCTGGCCACTGGCCAGGCTGGCTCGTCGGGCTCAGGCGAGTACGCCGGGGCGGCTACCGGCGCCTGATCGGTCGGAGAATTGCGGGGTCCGCGCTCACGTTGAGCGCAAAGCCGCCGATCTCTTGAATGAAGCGACGCGTGTCGTTTCCTACACTTTCGAAGGGATGAACAGATGATTGCTAAGAAGTTGCCGTACAAGAATCTCGCCGGCGTCACCACGTGCCCAGGCGGATGGCTCGTGCTTCCAGCTCGCATGGCGGGCGTGACGGTGTCATGTGAAGAAGCGTTTGTGGTGCCCCGACTCTTCGACGTGCTCGACTTCCGCCCGGTGTTTGACGCTGCGGCCATCAACGCCCCGATGGGTCTGAAGGACGTTTCCGACGGCCCCTGGCGCTCCTGCGATGTCGACGCTCGCCAATATGTCGGTTGGCCACGCGCTGCAGCGATCTACGGAACACCAAGCCGCCAAACGATGGAAGAGCCAAACAGTTTGATTGCGGCCAAGACCGAGACGTGGATGAACGCGGCCGACAAGCGCCGCTACCGCTGGCTTCGCGAGGCGGCGATCAGCATCCAGCCGTATCATTCGCGCCGGATGGTTCCGGCCCACCCGGACGTCTCATTCACGGCAATGAACGGTGACGAAAAACTTAAGACGTCCCCCTGGCACGAAGACGGTCGCCGTGAGCGGCTTGAACTCATCCGTGCGCAACTGCCCGGTGTCGACGAAGTCGTCACTCGCGCTCCGCCGCCCGGGGCACATCCGAAAATGTTGCTCGACGCGGCAGCGATGTTGTGGACTGCGCGCCGCCAGGCCGGCCGAGCGATCTCGCGCTTCCCCTTGGACCCCAGCTGGGACTCCGAAGGCATGCGTACCGAACTCGTCCGTTAACGACCGGGCGGCCCGACCTGTGCGTTGCGCAGGTCGGGCCGTTGCCGGAGCGCAACTTCCTCACTGCGCGCGGTGACCTCAATTGCCGCTGCGAGACTGGGCTCATGACAACGTGGGCGCGTGCACTGGTGACGGGGGCCTCCTCGGGGATTGGGCTCCAGATTGCTCGCCAGCTCGCTGGTGATGAGACCGAGTTGGTCGTGGTCGCTCGATCT
>JBLFZD010000119.1:0-9437 GCA_047610085.1 Ilumatobacter sp.
ATTGCACTCGGTGAGATGGGTGCGACCGTGTACATCACCGGACGTTCCACGGGCGATGGCGAGCTCACGATCGATCGCAGCGCTGCGCTCGTCGACGAGGCGGGCGGCGTCGGAATTCCGGTGCAAGTCGACCACGGTGACGACGCACAGATCGAAGCACTTTTTGCTCGCATCGGCGATGAGCAGGGGCACCTCGACATCCTGGTGAACAACGTCTACAAGATCCCCTCGCCGCCTGCGTGGGGTGGAGGGTTCTGGGATCACCCCGTTGGTATCTGGGACGACCAGGTGGGAATAGGGCTGCGGTCGCATTACATCGCAACGTGGCACGCTGCTCAGCTGCTCTTCGCTGCTGAGCCCGGAGCGTTCATCTGCAACGTCTCGTCGCCGGGTGGCCTGCAATACACCTACAGCTCGTCATACGGAGCGGGCAAGGCCGGCCTCGACCGACTCAGTGCCGACATGGCCCTTGAGCTCAAGCCCAAGGGCGTGGCCTGCGTATCGCTGTATCCCGGCGCGGTTGCGACCGAGTTCATCGTCGAACACTCGGGAAAGACCCCCGAAGAGATGGAACAGGCGCAAACGCCGCTCGGCGTCGGTCGAACCGTTGCTGCGTTGGCAGCCTTGCCCGACCTCATGGACCGGTCAGGGTCGATCCAATGGGTCGAGGACGTCGCCGTCGAGTTCGGCATCACCGATGAGCACGGGCGTATGCCCGCGGGCTACTCGAAGCGGGTCTGAGGATGGGAACGATCGCTGGTTTAGAGGTCGGGTTGCCCGCAGGCACCGATGAGGTCACCCCAGCATGGATGACCCAGGTGTTGCGAACGAGCGGGGCGATCGGCGTGGCTGCCTCGGTGACCTCGGTGCGCACTGAGCCGTTCATCGCGGGCGGATTGATGAGCCTGCTGTTTCGGTCAACGATCGAGTCTGACGATCCGGACGCTCCCTCGTCGGTCATCGTGAAATTTCCGATGGATGTTCCAGCGCAGCGCGCGTTGGCCGATGTGTACGGCATTTACCGGCGTGAGGTGGTCTTCTACCGAGAGATCGCTCCTCGCTCCAACATCGTGATGCCGATCGTGCACGCGGCGATGATCGCCGACGATCAATCTCACTATTGCCTTGTTATGGAAGACCTCCGGCACCTGCGCCAACCGGACCGCGATACAGGCGTCACCTGGGATGAGGCGGTGCTCGGAATCCGGGCGTTGGCTCGTTATCACTCCGACTGGTATGGCTCTCACGAGCTGCCCGGTTTGATGGACCCATTCGTCTCGATTGGAGCGCCGATGCAACGCGCTGGCCTGCCGAGTATCTCCGAGGCTGGTTGGCCCGCAGCAAAGGTCCATGCTTCGGAGCTGATGTCAGCCAACGCGATCGCCTTCGGGGATCGTTGGGTTGAGCGGTTGAACGCGATGCTTGATCAAATGTGCACGAGCCCGACGCTGTGTCATCAGGACTGGCGAGGGGACAACATGTTCATTGGTGCAGATGATCAGATCGTGATGATCGATCCGCAGATCGCTGGTGTGGCGAACGGCGCCTACGACATTGGATACTTCATCAGCCAGTCGATGGAACGTAGTGTGCGTTCCGGCCGGGAGCGTGAGCTGGTGGGCGAGTACCTCGATGAGCTTGAGCGTCACGGCGTCAACCTCGATGATGATCAGTTGTTCTTCGACGTACGGGTCGCCGTTGGCCTGTGCCTGATGTACGGCTTTGCCTCGTATGCGCAGTACGAGTTACTCGACGACAAGGGCAAGGAAATGACGGCCAAGCTGCTTCGCCGGGCCGCAGAGAGCTTGGACGACTTCGAGTCGGCTACCGCCGTCGATCAGCTGGGCTGAGTATCGGACCGGGGGTACACCTCACGCGTTGTTTGGATCGCTGCGGAGTTGACACAGCGAATGTGTGAGGTCGATCATCACCGCTTCGAACTGGGCAACCTGGTCCGGGTCACTGGCGCTGTGTGATTGGTTGCCAGCGATCGCCCCGGTGCCGAAGTTGAAGCAAATTGCACCGATCACGATGTTCCACACCAAACGTGGGTCCAAGTCGGCCGTGGCGGGGTCATCGACGTCCGAGCCCAATGCGTCGATGAACTTCGCCCATTGATGTTGTGACGCCGAACCGACGATGTCCCCCGCCTCGACGCTCCCCGCCGATGCTTCACGCAAGATCAGGCGGGCCGCTGCTGGCCTCGCCGCGGCGAATCGCACCATTGTGCTGGTGACTGCCGCGAAGCGCTGGCTCAGGGGGTTGTCGTCCTTGAGGAGGCGATGCACGTCGTCCAACATCGGCGTGAACATCCGGTCGAGAACGGCTTCGTAGAGCGCTCGCTTCGATGAGTAGTGGTAGAGGATCGCGGTGCCCTGCATTCCTGCACGTTCGCCGATCGCATCGAGCGTCGTGGCGTCGAATCCGCGTTCAGAAAACAGCGCCTCGGCCGCAACGAGTACGGACTCTTTGGTGCGCTCCGATTTCGTTCGTCGGGCCGTCTTGGAGGGACCGACACGTGCGTGCAGGTCGACGACTTGATTGTCCATTCTCTTCGACTGTACGCTTAATTTTGAGCCATGGCTCAATTTCGCCCTTTTCTGAGGAGCCAACGATGTGGATCAAGAACACCTCGTCGATCACCGACGGACTCGAGCTGATTTCGTCGGTCAGCTACGCCAAGCACGGGACTCCACATGAGACGTTCAGGCGACTCCGTGCCGAGTCGCCTGTTCACCGTTGCGAGCCGCCCGGATTCGAGCCCTTCTGGGCGATCACGAAGCACGCGGACGTCTTCGAGATCTCGACGTCTCCGGATCGCTTCGCGTCCGGGCCAGGGATCAACGTGCTTACCGTGGCGCAGCAGAAGGCGCTCGAGGCGAGCGCCTTCGGGTCGATGCGGACGATCATCACGATGGATCCGCCTGAGCACTGGGACTACCGCAAGGTGGCAAACCGCGGCTTCACGCCGAAGGCGATGACCCAGCTCGATGCGGTGATCGAGCAGAGTGCCCGTGAGACCGTCGATCGACTCGCTGGCACGTCAGGTGAGGGCGAGTGCGACTTCGCTGTCGATGTGGCGGCAGCGCATCCACTGCGAATTCTGTCGACCATGCTCGGTGTCCCGCGAGAGCAGGAGCCCGACATCTTGCGTCTCACCAATGAGCTCTTCGCATTGGACGACCCTGAGCTTCAACGTGAAGGGGAGGATCGTCAGGTGGCGATCATGGAACTCGCCATGGAGCTCTACACGATGTTCGACGCCATCATTCAAGACCGACGCTCCGATCCCCGTGACGACCTTGCCTCGGTGTTGGCCAACGGCATGGTCAACGGTTGCCCGATGGAGATGATGGAAACGGTTGGGTACTACCTCATCGTGTTCAGCGCCGGGCACGACACCACCAAGAATGCGCTTGTCGGCGGCATGAACGCTTTCTTGGAGCACCCTGCCGAGCTTGCGAAACTGCGAAAGGACCCCGGGCTGATCGACCAGGCCGTCGAAGAACTGACCCGCTGGACATCGCCGGTCAACTATATGAAGCGCACCGCGACCCAAGACACCGTGGTGGGCGGCCAAGGGATCGCGGCCGGCGACAGCCTGGTGATGTTCTACGCGTCAGCGAATCGCGACGAGGACGTCTTTAAGGACCCGTTCGAGTTCCGCATCGATCGCAAGATCGAACGACATCTGGCCTTTGGTGTCGGCGAGCACTTCTGCCTCGGCGCCAATCTGGCCAAGCGATCCCAACGCGCTCTCTGGGCCGAGTTCGCCAAACGGCTCGAGTCCGTCGAGTTGATCGGTGAACCCGAACGGATCCACTCAGCATTCGTCGTCGGCCTCAAGCACCTCCCGGTGCGTTACCGCATCCGGCCATCGCAGTGCTGACAGCTCTTCGGTGTTACGAGAAACGCACAGGTTCGGACGAGGTCCGCAATAGGTAATCTTTAGCATAGAGATCATGAGGTATGCATCGGTTCTCAATTCGCCCCTGATCCGCCTACTCAATGACCTCGAGCGAACAGTGCAGCAGCTCTGGACGTTTGAACCCCTGTGCAGCACCGACGACCGTCGCGCCCTACTCGATCGGCTCAGCGCAGTATGCGCTCGAGTCGAACGCTTGGCTCTCCACCACGATTTCCGGCCCGACGAAGCGGTCGATCTGCGTGAACTGGATGGATGTCGAGAGGAAGTTGCGGACCTCGCGGCACGTTGGAGGGTCGGTTTCACCGACCCACTGATCGCAGCCTAAATTCTCACGGGAGGCATCAATACCGCAGTCACGTGGCCCGAGCGCAGGAATTGACCAACGGTTCACTAACTTGCGTTCGTGCCACGATTTGCCAAGGACCAGGCGGCTGCTGACCCAGCCGGATTCGCACTCGTCGACGCCGATCGAGAGATGACGTGGGCCGAGGTCGACGACTCGCTCAATCGCTGCGCCAACCGGATTCTCTCGGCAGGCGCTGACGGTGAGCTGGGAGAATCCCGACGAATTGCGGTGTTCGCCGACAACGCCGCCGAAACTGCGCTGGCTCACCTCGGCGCCCTCCTCGGTGGAGCATCGTCTGTTCCGGTGAACTTTCACCTCAACGCTGACGAAGCTGCCTACATCCTCGATGATTCCGAAAGCCGAATCGTGTTCGTCGGGCCCGGCACCGTCGAACGTGGACTGACTGCGGCAAAGCAGGCGGGCATCGATCTCGTGGTGGGTTGGGAGTGTGACGGCATCGAAGGCGTCACTCCGTGGGCCGAATGGCTTGCAACTGGCTCCCCGGATGACCCTCCCGAGAGCGTCGTACCGCTCCCGAATTTGCTCTACACGTCGGGCACCACGGGTCGGCCAAAAGGCACGCAGCTTCCGCCTACGATGTTCGCCGGTGGGGTCAACATGGCCGAACACCTCGAGCGCCTCGCCGCCGGTGGATTCTCCGGTTTTGGGACCCACCTCGTGGTCGGCCCGATGTATCACACGGGTCCGCTGTCGGGTATGCGCCTGCTGTGTGCCGGGATCCCGTCGGTGATCCTGGCCAAGTTTGATGCCGAAGAAACTTTGCGTGTCATCGACCGATACAAGTGCGAGTCCACGGTGATGGTGCCCACTCACTTCGTGCGAATGCTGGCGCTTTCCACCGAGATTCGCGATCGATATGACGTGTCGTCAATGCAAATGATTGCCCACACTGGAGCCAAGTGCCCGATCGATGTGAAGGCATCGATGATCGAGTGGTTCGGGCCGGTGTTCCGCGACTCCTACGGCGCCAGCGAAGTTGGCACGGTGTGCTCGATTGGGAGCGAGGAGTGGATGGAGCATCGGGGCTCGGTGGGTCGTGCCGTTCCGCCGTTTACCGCCCTCGTGCTCGACGACGCGATGGGCGAAATGCCCGCCAATGCCGAAGGGCAGCTGTACTTTCGCGACGCCACGGGACGCGGCATCGTCTACCCGAATGACGCTGAGAAAACTGCTGTATCCAATCCCGAGCCGGGCCTGTTTACGTTGGGCGAAGTCGGCTACATCGACGACGATGGGTACGTATTTATCACCGACCGATCGAGTGACATGGTCGTCTCCGGAGGCGTCAACATCTATCCCGCTGAAGCTGAGCAACTCCTGATCGACCACCCGGATGTGGCCGATGTGGGCTGCATCGGCATTCCGCACGCCGAGATGGGGGAGTCACTTGTCGGTTTGGTGATTGCGACCGACCCGTTATCACCGCCGGACCCGGTGGAGCTCTCGGAATGGCTGCGTGAACGGCTGAGCCGCTTTAAATGTCCCCGCGAGTTTCACGTGGTTGATGACCTCGGCCGGAACACGATGGGCAAGATCAACAAGCGCAAGCTTCGCGACGCTTGGCTCGCAGGTGAGTTGACGAAACGCTGACCTGGGATGCCCGTCGCCAGCTGAGGCGGGCCGAGACGGCTGCTTTGCGCCGATAGACATTCGAATGTGGATCGCAATTGCGGCAGTCGGCAGCATTGTCGTCTTCCGCGGTTCAGATTTGCTCGAATCGAGCGCCGAGCGCCGAGCGCCGAGCGCCGAGCGCCGAGCGCCGTGCTCGCCACCCTCGTCCAGGGCGAGCTCGCTCCGGGTTTGAGCGTGGTGACCGGCGAGGCGATCTTCAACATTTGGGTGATTCCTGGCCTGTCGGGCATGTTGTTCCTGGCGGCATGGCGACCCACCGTGAAGTCGTCTACAAGGACGCGCAGTTCTACATGCCCGCCGTCGCGGTGTTCGTGCTGGCGCTCATCTATAGCGACGGCCCCGATGATGCTGTGGGCGGTGCCCTCGCTTGCCACCTGACCCGTCCGCTGGTGCTGCTTCCGATCGCGCTGTATGCGCTGTACGTGTTGATCTAGGCGCAAGATGTATCGGGCCACGAGCCGGGGGAGAAGCCTGAAGGAGTCAGCGTCAGGCACGATTGAGGCCGCCTCGTTTTGAGCCTCGTGCTCGTCGTTGCGGGCGTCGAGGGGCTTGTCGGGGCCGAATTGTTCTTTGGTGAGGAGACCGGAATCCCACCCTTCGTTTGGGGCCTCACAGTGATCGCCGGGGTCACGAGCGTTCCCGATGCACTGATCTCGATCAACCTTGCTCGCAAGTCCGAGGGTGTTGTCAGCCTGTCGAACGTGTTGGGCAGCAACATCTTCGATCTGTTGATCGCCGCAACCGTCGCCTTCCAATTCGACATCGCGATGCCGCTCATGGTCTTCTTTGCGATTGCCACTGTCGTGCTGTTCATTCAAGTGCGAACCGGGGTGGTGCCGAGTAAGCGAGAGAGCTACGTGCTCCTCGGGCTGTACGTCCTTTTCATTGTGTGGATGATCCGCGAGCAAGCTGACGTGATGAGCGTGTTGCCCGACCAGGTTGAGCTCGGGGAATGATCTGACCTTCGGTGTCGATCGCATCGAGGGTGATTGGATATTCGTTGAAGAACGCGTGTGCATGTTTGGCCGTGATCGTGACCGCCTTCGAGTTCATGCCGTAACCGAGCACCGCACCGATACCGAACGGTACGACTCGGCCGAGCGCGGCCACGCCGCGTCGAGCACCGAATTTTGCGACGACGGCGCGGCCCGTCGACGTATTGATTCGCTTGATCATGCGAGGCGAAAGTCGGCGTACTCCGGTCTGGTCGGATGATTGCGCCATCTCTTCGGCAAGCTTGGCGACCATCTGAGCGGCGCCGTCGCGGTACGTGAGGATTGACAACACCCACAATCGGCGTTCCTCGACGTCGGCGCGGTCGTGTCCGTGAATCGCAGCGACCGTGAGGATCAGGTCGGCGAGCCGCAATGTCGACCAACTGAGTTCGAGGACAAACGTGGCCGAGGCGGTCCCAATCCCCACGCCGGGGATTGCCGCTGTTCCTCCCGATGCTGCGCCTGCGACGCCGAGCTCGCGGCGGATCTTGGCGGTGATGGCTTCGACGCGTTCGTCCCGGTCCCCGGGGAGGTTGCGCGCCCGTTCTTGGGCCGCATCCCAGCGCGTAACAACCGCTTTGTCAATGGCCTCGAGCAGTTGCGTCGAGACCGAGTCCCGGACCACCGAGGCGCTTCCGGGCGGGCGCTCAGCTCTCCGCACTTCACGGAGAGATCGACGGTTACCCACCCTCGCAACGTTAGCCCCGGCGACACCATCGTGACCCGCGGACGTCTGGCACCAGATGTCCGACAACGGGTGTCGGTTCGGGGCGGACCTTGACTGCTAACGCATAACAAGGTAGTTATATTGATATGTCGATGACATCGGTAGATCTGGAACGCAGCGAGGGTGAGACCTTGGACCTGGAGCGGGCGTTCAAAGCGCTGGCGAGTGCCCGGCGCCTGCAGATCCTCGAATGGCTCAAAGATACGGTGGCCCACTTCCCGCCACAGGAACACGGTGACCCGATCGAGCATGGTGCCTGCAATATGTACATCACCGACAAGCTCGGCGTCAGCCAGCCCGCAGCATCGCGCCATATGAAGGTGCTCGTCGATGCAGGTCTCGTCATCGCAACGCCTCGATCCGGCTACGTGTATTACCGCCGTGACGTCGGCGCGCTCGACGCCCTCACCCGCCAACTTGCACAGCTCTGAACGTGAACAGGACCCACCCCATGTATGAATCACTTCACAACAAGGTTGTTGTCGTCACCGGAGCTGCCGGTGGAATTGGTCGCTCGATCGCCCAGCGCTTCGCTGGCGAGGGTTCGAAGGTTGTTGTGAACGACGTGAATGCCGAAGCGGCCGACGAGGTCGTTGACGCGATTGTCGCCGCCGGAGGAAGTGCGGTGGCCGCAGTTGCCGACGTGTCGAACGGTGACTTGGTTGCAGCGATGTTCGATGCAGTCATGGCCGAGTACGGCACCGTTGACGTGCTCGTGAACAACGCCGGGCTTGTCTCACCGATGTTGCACTTCTTTGACGCCGACGAAGCGTGGTGGCGCAGGATCATTGACGTCAACCTCACCGGACACTTTCTGTGCTCGCACAAAGCGGCGCGGATCATGGCCAAGGCTGGCGGGGGTTGCATCCTCAACATGAGCTCCGGAGGAGCCACCCGAGCCCACCGAGCATTCACGGCGTACGACGCAACGAAGGGTGGTATCGAAGCACTCACCCGCGCGATGGCCCTCGACCTTGGGCCCTACAACATTCGGGTCAACGCCCTGATGCCAGGGTCGATCGACACGAGCGGGTTGAGCCTGGACGATCGAAAGTTGCGAGGCGAAAACGTTCCACTTGGACGGATTGGCGAGCCGATCGACATGACCGGTGCGGCGCTCTTCCTTGCATCCGATGACGCCAGCTATATCACCGGTGATGTCATCAAGGTCGATGGCGGAATGCTTGCTCAACAGCGATCAGCAACCGTCGACATCATGCCGCCATCTGACTTCCCGAAGGTCGAGGATCTCTGATGGGTGGTATCCGGATTGGCGCCGACGTTGGTGGCACGTTCACCGATGTGGTGATCGAGCGCGTCGACGGCACGTATGCCTCGACGAAGGTGCTCACCACGTACGACGCGCCAGAGCAGGCGATCCTTGCCGGCGTCGAGCAGCTCGCTGTCGATGAAGGAATCGACCTGTCGTCGGGTGTGGTCGATCAGTTTGTTCACGGGACGACGCTTGCCACGAATGCCTTGATCGAGCGGCGCGGCGCACGGACAGCACTGGTGACCACGGAAGGATTTCGTGATGTCATCGAAACCCGCACCGAGAGCCGCTTTGAGCAGTACGACCTGAACATCGTGCTTCCCGAACCACTCATCGAGCGCACCGATCGGCTCACCGTGTCGGAGCGACGCGATGCACGCGGCGCTGCTCTCTTGGATTTCGACGAAGATGGCGCCCGCGCGCTCATCGAGCAGATTGCCGATGTGGGCTACGAGTCGGTGGCTGTTGGTTTCATCCACAGCTATGTCGACGGAACAAACGAGCGTCGATTTCGA
>JBLFZD010000120.1:0-9209 GCA_047610085.1 Ilumatobacter sp.
GAAACGAGTCCGAGTGCGAAGAAGTTCTTCGAGCGCTCGGCGTCGCGGGCCTTCACACCAAGTGGTTCGCAGACCTGCTTGGTGAGGCTGGTCATCGGGACCTTCAGGAGCCGGTAGCCATTCAACGATCCATCGTCGAGCGGGTTGATGAACTCCCCGTTTGGGCCCTCGGCCCGTGGGTATCCAGCCTTTTCGAGGTCGCGTTGGCCGAACGAGTCTTCATTGACGATGAGCGTGCCACCCGGTTGTAAGCGATGCAGGTCAGCCTTCAACGCTGCGGCGTTCATCGCGACCAGCACGTTGGGTTCATCGCCGGGAGTGGTGATCTCGTGATCGGCGATGTTCACCTGGAAGGCCGATACTCCATTGACCGTGCCAGCCGGCGCCCGGATCTCGGCTGGGAAGTCGGGCATCGTCGATAAATCGTTGCCAAACGAAGCGCTCACCGAAGTGAAGCGGTCGCCAGTGAGTTGCATACCGTCGCCGGAGTCGCCTGCAAAGCGTACGACGAGGTGATCGAGGACATGATCCCCGCTCGATGCGTCGGACCGTTCGATCGTGTCGGTCATCTGTGATTCCCCCAAGAAACCAATTTGTGAATGTGATCGACCGAGTCCCCACCCTGCCGATGCCCTCCGACCGTAGTCGGTGTCACACTGCAGATGTGCTCCTTGAAAAACTTGCGACCGCGTCCGATGCGGTCGGTGCCACTGCGAAGCGCAACGAGAAGGTGGCGCTCATCGCCGATGTGCTGCAGCGATTGGCGCTTGCCGAGATCGTTCCAACGGTTGCCTTCCTTGTCGGGACGACTCCGCTCGGCCGAATCGGCGTTGGCTGGGCCACAATGTCTGCGGTCAGCGCGTCCCCCGCCGAGGAAGCGAGCGTGACGATTGCCGATGTTGATGCGGCGTTTCGGAGGCTGGAGGCGATGTCGGGCGAAGGCGTGCAGGTCCAACGCCAAGGCGAGCTGACCCAGCTGCTGGGTCGATCAACCGAATCCGAGCAGCGACTGCTGCGGGGGATCTTGTCGGGCGAACTCCGCCAGGGGGCACTTGAGGGCGTGATGGCCACAGCGATCGCCAAGGCTGCGGGCGTGTCGGTTACATCGGTCCGTCGAGCGGCGATGATGGCAGGCGACTTGGGCGCCGCGGCGGTTGCTGGGCTGACGGGTGGCAAGGAAGCGCTCGAGGCAGTGTCGCTCGAACCACTTCGCCCCGTACAGCCGATGCTGGCCAGTCCGTCGGCGGGAGTTGCCGAAGCAATGGCCTCAATCGGTCGGGCACAGGTCGACTGGAAGCTCGACGGAGTGCGAGTGCAGGCGCACCGAGTTGGCGACAGGGTTCGACTGTTTACCCGCAACCTGAACGACGTGACGGAACGCCTCGGTGATGTGGCCGACGTTGTGCGGTCGTTCCCTGGCGGTGACCTTGTGCTCGACGGCGAAGCGATGGGGATTCTGGACGATGGTTCACCGCGTCGCTTCCAGGAATCGATGCGCCGTGACACCGGTATGAATGCATTCTTCTTTGACATCCTCCACGCAGATGGCACGGCGGTCCACGACGAACCGTTGTCCTTGCGACGAGAGCTGCTGGCTCGGCTGGTGCCCGAGTCGGCTCGACTGCCGTCGATCATCACGTCCGACACAGCGACGGCTGAGTCGTTCCTACGCAGCGCAATCGATGCGGGTCACGAAGGTGTGATGATCAAGGATCTGACCCAGCCGTATGAGGCCGGCCGGCGGGGTAAGGGCTGGCGCAAGGTAAAGCCCGTCTACACGCTTGATCTCGTGGTCATCGCCGTCGAGTGGGGCTACGGACGGCGGACCGGATACCTCTCGAACATCCACCTCGGAGCACGCAATCCTGACGACGGCTCACTGGTGATGGTCGGCAAGACGTTCAAGGGGATGACCGACGAGATCCTGCGTTGGCAGACCGAACGGTTCACCGAGTTGCAGGTTGGGGAGGGGCCGATTGGTGGTCGGCATGCCGTGTATCTGCGACCTGAGCAAGTGGTCGAGATCGCGGTCGATGGCGTGCAGGTGTCGACGACGTATCCCGGGGGAGTCGCACTTCGGTTTGCTCGGGTCAAGCGGTATCGGCCCGACAAAGCAGCGGTCGACGCCGACACGATCGACGCCGTTCGTTCGCTCTTCTGAGGCGTGCCCAGCGTGACAGAGCGCGATCTGATTCTGGAAGCAGCTTCTTCGCGTGTTCGGCGACGGACTTGCGCCGTTCGCGGGTCAGGCGTCCAAGATGCGGAGCGGGCCAATCAATGAGAGGGGAATCGTCGAGCGACCACCCGTAGAGCACCTGCATCGAGTTGTTCAGCATGACCCGGTCATCGTGGTGAGCGAGTTTGTACGTCGTGATGGCGCCCGATCCGATCTGCTGCTGTGGGCTCTGCAGCTCTTTGGTGAGATCGAGGAGCCGGGGGAGTGTCCATTGAGCGGATGCCTGATCGTCTGTGGCCGGGCGGGTCGATGTCAGCGATGCCGGTTCGGCCTAGATTGCGGTGATGCTCAAAGCGCTGCTGCCGGTCGTTGCACTCCTGGTGATCGCGGCGTGTTCGGGTGGTGACGAGGACCCGTCTAATCGGATCACACGGATCGAGGGGCCAGCGGTCGTTGACGAAGATGTGTTGAACGGCAGCGGCGATGACTCGTCGGGCGACTGACAGCAGGTAGGTTCGGGCCAGAATGGCGACGCTTCGTTTCAACTTCGGCACCATGGGCTCGGGCAAGAGCACTGTGGCACTGCAGATTCACCACAACCTCGCGAACCGCCAGCTCTTTGGGTTGTTGCTCACTGCGCTCGATCGCGAAGGTCGACAGGTCACCAGCCGACTTGGCGTGGCCGCCCCGGCTGTCGATGT
Organism: Ilumatobacter sp.; assembly: GCA_047610085.1. Taxonomy (GTDB): domain Bacteria; phylum Actinomycetota; class Acidimicrobiia; order Acidimicrobiales; family Ilumatobacteraceae; genus Ilumatobacter_A. The sequence goes on from JBLFZD010000120.1 coordinate 2,878, forward strand.
CATGCCCAACGTCGACCTCTACAAGTTGGCTGTCGACAACTGGCCGCTGCACTACATGATCTGCGACGAAGTGCAGTTCTACACACCCGCACAGTGCGAGGACCTCGCACGCGTCGTCGACGATCTCGAAGTCGACGTCTACGCTTTCGGCCTGCTCACCGACTTCCGCGGCAAACTGTTTGACGGCACGAAGCGCATGCTCGAACTCGCTGACGAGCACAGTTCGTTACAGGTTGAGGCACGTTGCTGGTGTGGCGCTCGAGCGACGCATAACGCACGTGTCGTGAACGGTGTGGTCGTCTATGAAGGCGAAACGGTCGTTGTCGGCGACACACGCAACTCGGATCAGCCGCTGTTCGGTGATGCTGTGCGCTACGAATTGCTCTGCCGGAGCCACTTCCGCAACGGCGATCTCGGCGGGTAATTAGCCTCCTGGGGCGGTGCGGCCGGCCTCGCGACACAGCGTCGAGATGGCGAACGCCCCGACCGCTCCGGACAAGCGAAATGCCATCGTGCCGATGTCGTCGAGGCCCCCCGAGACGCCAAATATCGGGACGACGATGCTGAGGGCCGCTGTCGCCGCGAGTGCGTTCGCCGTCCAACGGATGAGGCGAAGCAGGATCGCGAGTTCCAGTTGTTGGGTCGGTCCCGCGATCCAGGTTGCCGCTGACGCCGCGATCGCCGGAAGCGCAAGGGCCGGCAGGTTCGGGAGAAATCCGATGAAGGCGAGTGTCTCGATGCGTTGTTCCCACAACCCAGCGCTCACCCCTCCCGACACCTGAGTGACCCGGTACATCACCTGGAACAGCCAAAGCGCCCACGCGAGGTAGAGGATGATGCCGGCTCGAGTGAGTGTCTTGATGACGTTGGTGTTGCGGTTGCTCTCAGAATCGGGTGGCACTGATCAGCCCCAACTGCAGTCGAGGTGCTTGATGCCGTTGATGAAGCTGCTCTGGAGGTAAGCAGGATCACCGGTGATCGCCATGTTCGGGACACGCTTGCGAATCTCGTCGAACATGACCGACATCTCGACGCGAGCGAGGTTGGCGCCCAAACAGAAGTGTGGGCCGCCGGCGCCGAAGCCAATTTGTGTCGGTTGGAGCGGACGCGTGACGTCGAACGTGAACGGGTTGTCGAAGACGCGCTCGTCGCGGTTGCCCGAGTTGTAGAACATCACGACCTTTTCGCCCTGCTTGATCGGGAAGCCGTTGATATCGGTGTCCTCGGTGGCTGTGCGACGGAAGTGGATCACTGGCGTCGACCAGCGAACAATCTCTTCCATCGCACCCTTTGAGTGGGCATCAAAGTTTCCATAGAGCATGGCTCGCTGCTCGGGATGTTCGGTTAACGCCTTCATGCCGTGCGTGATCGAGTTGCGCGTGGTCTCGTTGCCGGCCACGACGAGCAGGATGAAGAACGAGCCAAACTCTTGCGGGGTCAACTGCTCGCCATCGACCTCAGCGGTCATCATGACCGAGGTGATGTCGTCTTGGGGGTTCGCTCGTCGATCCTCACCGAGCGACTGGGCGTATGTGAACATCTCCAACGACTGCGTCATCAAGTCGTCGTACGAGGTGACGAAGTCGGGGTCGCCGATACCGAGGATCGTGTTCGTCCACGTGAAGATTTTGGCATAGTCAGAGGCAGGGATGCCCATCATGTCGCAGATGATCTCAAGGGGGAGTGCTGACGCGACGTGCTCGACGAAGTCGCACTTCTTGTCGGGGAATTGTTCCTCGATCCGATCGATGATCTCGCCGGCTTTAGCAACGACCAACTCGTGGATCTTGGTGATCTCCTTCGGGGTGAACCCCTTGGAGACAATGGAGCGAAGGCGGTAGTGCTTCGGGTCGTCCATGCTGATCATCGAGCCGAAGAATTCGTTCATCTCGTGGGGCAGGTCACCAATGTTGGAGCCCTGGCCGGAACAGAAGAGTTTGGCGTTGCGGCTGACAGCCCAAATGTCCTCGTGGCGGGCGAGCGCGTAGTAGCCGGCACCGGGCGGGAATGGAACGCCTTCGATGACTCGCTCCTCAAAATGCACGAGGCCAGGGGTGTCGCGCAACGTGGCGAATGCGCCCTCACGAACATCTCGCGGTCCAGCCCAGAACTCCATGTCAGACAGGTCGAACGAATCGAGTGGAACATCGGGGAGCGGCGCAGGACGAGAGGTCATGGCACGACTGTAGATACGTTCCACCTGACATGGCTGAATTCACGTTTTTCATTGATGCTGAGCTGTACATGATGGCGGGTGTTGAACTCTCCGCGACCGAGCAGGATCTGTTTGATCAAGGGGTCCGGTCAGTCGATATCCCAACCGAGTTTGGGACAGATTTGGGGGAGAGGATTCCTGTTCGGGTCGTGGCCAGCGGTTCGGGCCTTCGCTTTTACTCCAAGCTGTTGCGGATCTTGGACCCGATGCAACTCGATGACCTCGAACGAGTCATTGCAGCGGCAGACTGAGCCCATGTTGCAACCCGAAGAAATTGAGCGGGCCCTTGTGGTCATGGCACACCCCGACGATGTCGACTTCGGAGCTGCTGGGACCATTGCCAAACTCACCGACGCTGGGGTCGAAGTGGTCTACTGCCTCGTGACCGACGGGCAGGCTGGCGGGTTCGATCATTCAATTCCGCGTGCCGAGATGGCAACGATTCGTCAGCGCGAGCAAACCGAGGCTGGAGCCAAGGTTGGCGTGACGGACCTACGTTTTCTCGGACACATGGACGGTTCCGTCGTGGCCGACCTCGACTTGCGACACGACATCAGCGCAGTGATTCGTGATGTTCGACCTCAGGTCGTGATCACCCAGATGCCGATGCGCAGCCTCGAGTCGACCTATGGGTCGCACCCTGATCACATCGCGACGGGGGAGGCCACATTTGCAGCGGTGTACCCCGACGCACGCAACCCGTTCGCGTTCACGGATCGGGCCATCGTTGAAGTGCCCGACTGGGCGGTGAGTGAGATTTGGATCGCTTTTGGCTCCGAGCCCAACGGCGTGGTCGACATCACCGAACAACTCGATCGCAAGATCGAGGCGCTGATGTGCCACGCCAGCCAGCACCGTGAGCCTGAGGCGATGGAAGAACGGGTACGTACCTGGTGGCAGAGCATCGCAACCGACCACGGGTTTCCCGAAGGGTCGAGCGCCGAAGCATTTCGCGTGGTCGACACCCGCTAACCCACCCCTGCACTTTCACCAGCCCCTGCCCGGGTCGGGTATTTCCGTTGCGTCGGGTATTTCAGCGCGGACATACCGCGATGAAATACCCGACCCGATCGGATGGTGCTCGCCCGACAACGGGGTGACAAGATCTATGGGTGGTCGGGAAGATCGCAGTGAAGGAGGATCTCGTCTGCGCCGCTTGGGAGCATGGTCGCGCGCAGGAGGTAGAACTTGCTCGCCGCTTGCACCCAAGCGAGGGTGTAGCACGACGTGGTTGCCGCCTCGCCGCCGTTCTCGAGCGCCTTGATGGACCCGATCTGCAAGCCGGCCTCATCGGCCTCAGCACGCCACAGGCTCACGAGGCCAAGCCGAAGCTGTTCGTTGGCCAACAGGTCGATTCCTGTCAAGCGGAGCGTCACGTTGGAAATGTGGACGGGCTCGATCTGATCGAGGTCGACGACGTCGCCACCGAGTTCGCCATCGAGCATCACGACCACGGGGCCGTTGTCGTGGGTTTGGCCACCGACAAAGCCATAGCGGACCAACGGAAAGCCGTCGTCACCGGTGGTCGCATATCGGATGCGATCCCCGTGATTGAACTGACTTCCGAGTCTGGTCATTACACGACTCCGACGAACTCGTCGATCACCGCGTCGGACAGTTTTGGCCAGAGTATGAGTGCGTCGGTGGCCCACTCATCGAAGGAGCGGTCGGACAAAGCCACGAGTGAGAGATCACGTTCTGGGTCGACCCACATCATGGTCCCGGCGCCACCGAAGTGTCCAAAGGTGGCCGCGGAGTTGCGAGGGCCAGTCCAGTGAGGATACTTGTCTCCCCGAACTTCAAACCCTAATCCCCACGGGCACGTGTCAAAACGTCCCACACCCGGAACGATACCTCCCAGCGCAGGGAAGTGGGATCGAGCGGCGTTGGCTGCCATGGCTGGCGAGATCAGTGTCGGGGTGCTGACCTCGGTCAAAAAGTGCCCCATGTCGTTCACCGTCGACCACATCCCGTGGGCCGGTGAACCTGACAGCCGAGTCGAGCCCATCTTGAGCGGATCGAGGACTCCGGCTTGGAGATACTCGACAAATGGCATCGATGATCGATCAGTGACGTGCTGGGCGGCGGCTTCAATGCCGGGGTTCGAATAGATCCGCCGAAGCCCGGGCTCGGTCCGTCGAGCCGTGGCATCAAAACCGTGGCCACCCGCATGGCTGAGTAGCTGTTCGAGGGTGGCACCATCGATGTCATCGTCAAGCGAAACAGTGCCCTCCTCGACAGCGACCAGCACGGCCCACGATGTCACGGTCTTGGCCAGTGAGGCCAAATGAAACCGATGATCGACGGGCCCGCACGTGTCGACGACGCTGCCGCTGACGAGGACTGCCGCTGCAGCGGTCGGAACCGGAAATTCGCTGACGATGTCGAGAGCTCGGGTCATCGGTGGGGCCGGCCTAGCTAGGTGAAGTCGCGGATCAGTTCGGCAACCCGGAACGCCAGGTCGACGCTCTGGCGACCGTTTAGCCGCGGGTCGCACACCGTTTGATAGCGGTCATCGAGTTGGCTGTCGCTCAGTTCTTCTGAGCCGCCCAAACACTCGGTGACGTCATCGCCAGTGAGCTCGATGTGGATGCCACCTGGCCAGGTGCCTTCGGCCCGGTGGGCCCGAACGAAGCCACCGATTTCAGCGACGATGTCGTCAAAATCGCGAGTCTTACGCCCGCTCGGAGCCGTGAACGTGTTGCCGTGCATCGGATCGCAGGCCCAGACCACGGGATGGCCCGATTCCTTCACCGCTCGCAGGAGAGGTCGAAGACCGTCATCGATCTTGCTGGCGCCCATGCGGGTGATCAATGTGAGACGTCCCGGGATGCGCGAAGGGTTGAGCGTTTCGCACAGCTCAATCAAGTAGTCAGCGGTCGTGGTCGGACCGACTTTGCAACCGATTGGGTTCCCTACGCCACGGAGAAACTCGACGTGCGCGCCGTTCAGATCTCGGGTGCGTTCACCGATCCACAGCATGTGGGCCGAGCAGTCGTACCAGTTGCCTGTGAGTGAGTCCTTGCGGGTGAGGGCTTCTTCGTAGCCGAGGATGAGCGCCTCGTGCGACGTGTAAACATCAACTTCGGAGAGGCTGGGATTCTGCTCGGTCTCGATGCCGCACGCCCGCATGAACGACAGTGCCCGTTCGATCTCCGAAGCGAGCTGTCCATAGCGCTGTCCGGCAGGGCTGGCGGCAACGAACTCCTGGGTCCACGAGTGGACGCGAGACAGGTCGGCAAAGCCGCCCTTTGTGAAGGCGCGCAGCAAGTTGAGTGTCGAGGCCGACTGGTTGTAGGCCTGCACGAGGCGCTCGGGATTTGGCGTACGGGCTGCCTCGGTTGACGTCGGATCGTTGACGATGTGGCCCCTGAACGATGGGATCTCAAGGTCGCCAATCTTCTCCATGTCCGAAGAACGCGGCTTGGCAAATTGACCGGCCATACGGCCGACTTTCACAGTCGGCACACCAACGGAGTAGGTGAGGACGATCGCCATTTGGAGTATGACGCGAAGCTTCTCACGGATGTTGTCGGCAGAAAACTCCTCGAAGCTCTCGGCGCAATCCCCCGCTTGGAGGAGGAACGCGTTGCCGGCTGCGACCTGGCCGAGGTGGCTCTGGAGGCTGCGGGCTTCTTCGGCGAAGATCAGAGGCGGCATCGCCGCGATCTGCTTCAAAGATGAATCGAGGGCCGCGGTATCGGGCCACCTGGGCTGCTGGAGGGCCTCTCGCTCGGTCCACGACGAAGGTGACCATTGCTCACGTGACATGAAGGCAGGCTACCCAGGCGGTCAGCTCGACAGCGGGTCAGTTCCTCGTCCCCAGAAAAAGCAAAGCGCCCGGACCAAGGTCCGAGCGCTTCAGATCAATTCGAGTTCCCCGAGAGGATTAGACCGCGAGGATGCGCTCCGCATCGTCACGCAGTCCGGCGACTGCACGACTCACGAGGCGGCGGGCTGCTTCGGCGGTGACGCCGAGCTGTTCGCCAACTTCACGGAAGCTTTTGCGTTCACCATCAACGAGGCCGAAACGAGCCTCGACGGCGAATCGTGCCCGGGCATCGAGCGTGTCGAGCAGTTCGTCGAGCAGGTCGCTCTCGACGAGTGCCATCACGGC
>JBLFZD010000121.1:0-9171 GCA_047610085.1 Ilumatobacter sp.
GGCCGCGACATCGTCTTTGTCGCGAACGGCGACGTTCTCGCGTGCATTGAGTGATGGAATGAGATTGAAGCCCTGCAAGACGAACCCGACGTACCCGACGTACCCGTGACATCGAGGTAGATCGATCCAGACGTGGGAGACAGCATGTCGTCCAAATACGACAGCAGGGTCGACTTTCCTGAGCCGGATGGGCCAACGAGCGCCACCAGCTCGTCGGCCTGAGCGTGAAACGCACGGCCGTCGAGCACGCGCACGACGTAACCGTCGCCCGAGTACTCCTTGACGAGCCCTTCGACGACCAAACCTTCGGGCACGGTGAGATCTGTAACGCTTACCCGAAGGCCTCCGCCGAGTCGGTGCGATTGGCTTTTCGAACGCCGAGTATCGCGGACACCAGCCCAACGGGCACGGGCACGGGCGCCGATCCGGGGATGCTGACGGGAAGCGGAAAGACCGGCTCGATCAGCTCTGCTGCGATTGTTCCGAAGAAGGAAGCGATCAACGCGACCATTATTGCAAGAACTGAAAAGCCGCCGCCGAGCGACGCACCAACGGCCTTCAGTGCGGCGAAGTCGCGTTCGCGCCCGAGGGCGGTGAGGTAGATGACCGCACCCATCACGATCGCGGCGACGAACCACAACAGGATTCGGATCAGGTCGATCGATGCCACGGCGGACTCAATGGGCCCGAGAGCATCGTCGACCACATCGTTGGCGCTCAAGATGACCACATCGGCGACGCGGGCGTCAGCAGTGCCGTTCACCACGAAGCCAGAGACGACTTCGGTGTTCTGAAAGACCCCCCGGAGCCGAAGTGAGGTCGACAAAGACGAGTCCTTGACCTGCCAGGACAGTGCTGCGCGAGGTGGTGCCCACAACAGTAAAGGACCCTGGTCCGACGGTGACGGTGACGGTGACGGTTTCGCCGAGTGAGCGGTCGAACGATTCATCGACCACCATTTCTTCGGGGGCCAGCAATGCCAACGCCGCTACGCAGCGTTGGCTGTCCAAGCTGCCCGGGGACATGGCCCACCAGGACGATCTCGGTGGTTTTGGCACCGTCAAATCTGAGCGAGCCACGGCTGACAACGACTGGGTGAGCATCACCGAGCGAGAGCGGAAGAACCGACACTGCGATGAAAGGACCCGACACGCCTTCGGCGACGACCCGCTCATCAGCACCGATCCCCGCAACTACTTCAGCTGGTTCGTGCTGAAGTTGATTGACCAAGCTGGTCACGAGGAACAACAGGGTCAGGACTAAGGCGCCAACACGGTCACCAAGCCAACTCGCCTTGCTCGAAACTGGGGTCTCGTAACGTTATGAGGAACACGCCGGGCCCGCTTCCACAGGGTGCCGTGTCGTTCGGCAAGCCACTTGGTGATAATCATGCCGTTCGATGGGTCATCGGCGAACACCTCGACTGGCAGGTTGTCGAGCACGCCGCCGTCCGCAATGAGATGTCCGTCGTGCGGAATGGGGCACCACCTCGGGAATCGCCGTCGATGTGCGAAGAGCGGTGGCGACCGGGCCGCTGCGATGGACATGAGCTGCGGCCGTCGTGAAGTTGGTGCTGAGACACGAGAACGGGACCCACAGGTCGTCGATTTCCCAGCCGTTCAACTGGCGATCATGGGTGGCAGAGATCGCTTCACCGCGTGCGAGTGTGGGGATCGGAACCGTGTAATCGAGCAGCGTTAACGCCCCGTCACGGATGTTGGCGAGGAGTTGCTCCGGTGTGAGCTGCTCGCCGATCGTGCCCGCCACGATCGAACCCATCGACGAGCCGGCCGACGAGCCAATCGACGAGCCGATGACTCGGTCGACCGTTGCGTCAAGTTCGACAAGGTTGCGGTATACGCCGATGTGTGCATTGCCGCCGCCGAGCCGCCGCCGCTCAGTGCCAGGCCCACACCGCGGCCTGCAGCGAGTCGAGTGAGGCGCGCAAGTCCAGCGCGTGACGTGTGGCGTAGATGGTGGACCTCGTTGACATCGAACTGCCTACGCAGTGCACGACTTTGCTGTGGGCGGGCGCAATCGGCTGGGTTGAGTCGGGCGATCCAGGTGGGGATTGGTTCAGGCGTCGCGTCGTTGGATTGTGGCGCTCTCTGTTTCGTCCGGATCTGGCGATGACACAATGCCACGTGATCGGCGTCGTCAAGAGCGCGGTCGATCCAGTTGTGGTCGTTGTCCGCTCGGACGCCGGAGCCGGTGTAGATCACGACGTGGTCGTGATCGGTTTCAGCCTGGTGCAGCAGTTCGGCGAGACGGACCTCTCTAAAGCCGCCGCGCTTGGTGTTCGCGATGCCGGGTTGAGGTGAGCGGTGGGGCCCCAGGCCTCGAGTGTTTCGACGATACTCGTCACGTTTCGGTCGATGGTCTTGGTGCTCCCGTCGGCGGTCACGGTGGCATTGTGGCTGCGCCCCTCGAGCAGCCCGAACTCGCCCATGATGCCGCCTCGGCCGACGTCGATCGATCCGCTGCCGGTGCTGTCGTCGCCTTCACCGCAGAGCGCCCCGCCAGCGAGGAGCACGCGTCGGTCTCTGCTGGCGATGAGCACGTTGCGGAGCGCGTGAAGTGCAGCAGGGTTGGCTGCTTGCGGGTGGTGATCGCGGGGTTTGGGTATGGGTTCGTTCTGCGTGGTGTGTCGGTCTGAATCAGTCGCCGATTTTTACGACGTTGCCACGATCGATCGACACCCAGTCGCGTGCCTCGAGATACGGACGGAACCGGTCAGCGATGACCGCTCCGTGCGCACGGTTCTTTGGGCGCTGCAACTCAAAGAGGTACGGGTGCTCTAGCCATGCAACCGTTGCGTCCCACAACCTCACCGCAGCTTGGCCAGTGGGCGGATCGAGAATGACGGGTCCGAAGAAGCACTCGGATTCGCCTTCGTCATTTGTGAATTCCGGGAAGAACAATGTTGGCACCCCGTAACCGCCTGCGGCCACGACGCGATCGTGGTCAGAGCGCACCTCATCGTGGGTGGTCTGGTCGGCGATCGCAGCATCGACAAGGTCGGGGTCGAGACCGAGTTCCACGAGTAGGTGGCGAGCGACGGAGGGTTCGTGTGGCTTGTGACCTTCTTCGTGCAGTGCACGTCCGGCTCGTTGATACCAGCGGTCAACATCATCCATCGACGTCCGTCGAAGGAGCGCTGCGATTCGCATCATTGACCAGCCGTAGGACCATTCGCGTTCCCACGGGTGCTTCTTGCCTTCGACGCGATTGATCTCTTCGAGGCTGAAGAACTTCCAGTTGATTGTGAGATCGGTGTGGTCGCGGACCTCACGAATCCATGTCGCTGTCTGATAGGCGAATGGGCACATCACGTCAAAATGAAAGTCGACGATCGTTGGTGTGCTGGCCGCAGCTGTATTTCCCACGGTGCAACGATGGCACAGACCTGACGATGAGAAAGTAATTGGCGCAGGTTTCGCACAATACTGCGAAGCTCCGAGCGCTGCCTCCCCGTGTTAGGGAAGTGAGCGGCGGCGATACTGGCCAGCTCGGCGCCAGCGGGCGAAGGCGACGTAGCCGATGAACAGGGTCATGAAACCAATCCATGCGACGAGTGCGATGAACGCCAGGATCGACACCGGGCCGGCCCACACACCGCCGGCTGAAGGAGCTTGTTCGCTGCGGGCTGATGCTTCGAGAATCGAGCCATCGGTCGGGGAGACCCACTGGAGGCGGCCATCGTCGAGCACTGTCGCGTTGGTCTCCGCGTCGATCAACTCGCCGGGCAGCGTGAGCGTCAGCACGGCGCTCATCGACGTGCTGGGGTCGACGCCGTTCTGCTCGAACTGATCGGCGAACGGAACGTCGCCGACAGCGCTGATCAGGTCGGCGTCGGCAAATGTGGCGAATCCTTGCGGAAGACCCAGGTTGGTCCGGAACGTGTTGGTGGAGACATCGCCGTTCTGTCCGCGACCAAGCTGGGGATCGTTGAACGGCGGGCCAAGGCTGAGCAAGAGGTTGGTTGCCTCGTCCTTGCCTTCGAAGGGGTGGGTGAGCGTCAGCGTCAACCCGCCTGCTGGTGTTGGTGTCGGCCCGTCGACCGTCCAACCGGCCCCGACGAAGTCATCGAGGATCAGATCGTCGGCAATGGTGGGCACTTGTTCGACGAGTTCGGCGTCCGCCTCGGCGACGACGGTAACGCGCCCGGTGCCGTCGGGGTCGACCACGACATCAACGGTGACGTCGAGCTGGCAACCCGCCAGCACCAGTACGCCGACCATGAGGAGTACGAAGCGGCGCAGAATGGATCGATGATGGGCCGCCGTCTTCACGTCGCAAGTATGACGTGCTGCAACCCGCAAGGGTTGGAGCTGCACCAGTGTTTCTTCTACCCTGAGCGTTGGTTGCCGTCGTCGGGGACGGTGAATTGCTCGACTAATGCCGTACGGATCTCGTGATTGCGGAGGAGGAAGGATCGCTCGTCGAGCTTCTTTCGGCGCAGCCACCCGGTGACTTCGTCGTTCGACTTACTCGCGTTGCAGGAACGGCACGCGGGCACAATATTCTCGAGGGTGTATCGCCCGCCACGTGACAGCGCCAACACACAATCCTTCTGCAATCCAGGCCCCTTGGCGTTGCAGTAGGCGCAGCCGTCCCAATGTGCTTGTAACGCCGACCACTCCTCGGCGGTCAGATCGTTGTCGGCTTTCTCCATCCGCCGCTGACGCTTGGCCGCAGCTCGTGCCCGTTTGCTTCGCTTCAGCGCCATTGCGAGCAGAGTACGGCTCACGACACCGATGCCCACGGACGACCTCTTGTGCCGCTGCTCCGCCAATCCGGTTGGAGTAATACCGGCGAGGCGGCTGTGGCTGAAAACCCAGACACTCCGGGCCTCCCGCCGAAACGGGTGACCCGGAGTGTTCAGATCGCAATGAAGCGGGTGTTACTCGGCTTCGGGCGGTGGAAATTCTCCACCCAGTTCGGGTATCGCCGAAGGAGGCGGCTCGGAGGCCGTGAGTTCGAGTTCGACCGACGCCGGCGGCACGAAGCCTTCGACAGCGGTGAACGTGAACTTCTTGCCGTCCTTCGCGTCATCGTCTGCTTCCACATCGACCACGATGATTTCGCCAGCAGAGAATTCCTTGTAGAGAATCTTCTCGGACAACGAATCCTCGATGTGGCGCTGGATCGCACGACGCAACGGGCGTCCACCAAGGGTGGGGTCGTAGCCGCGGTCAGCGAGCAACTCTTTGGCTGCCTGCTTGAGCTCGATGCCCAAGCCCTGACCTTCGAGCTGCTTGGTCAAACGTTCCATCTGCATGTCGACCATCTGGAGCACTTCATCACGAGCAAGTTCATGGAACACGATCGTCTCATCGATGCGGTTCAAGAACTCCGGTCGGAAGTGGCCCTTGAGCGAATCATTGACCTTTTCCTTCATCCGCTCGTAACTCATGGCCGTGTCGTCTTGGGTGAAGCCGACGTTCGCCTTGCGGAGATCCTGCGTACCGAGGTTCGAGGTCATGATCAACACGGTGTTCCGGAAGTCGACCGAACGACCCTGGCTGTCGGTGAGACGTCCCTCTTCGAGAATCTGGAGGAGCGTGTTGAAGACGTCGGGGTGAGCTTTTTCGATCTCATCAAAGAGAACCACGGAGAACGGCTTGCGGCGGACCGCTTCGGTGAGCTGGCCACCGTCTTCGTAGCCGACATAGCCAGGAGGTGAACCGACGAGGCGGCTTACTGCGTGGGGCTCCATGTACTCGGACATGTCGAGGGTGATCATCGACTCGTCGTCACCGAACAAGAACTCAGTGAGCGTCTTGGCGAGCTCGGTTTTGCCGACACCGGTGGGGCCCAAGAAGATGAACGAACCCGATGGACGCTTCGGATCCTTGAGGCCAGCACGGGTGCGGCGGATCGACTGGCTGACGGCCCTGATGGCGTCTTCTTGGCCGATGATCCGCTTGTGCAGCTCGGTCTCCATATTAAGGAGACGCTCGGTTTCTTCTTCGGTCAGCTTGTAAACAGGGATTCCGGTCCACAGCGACAACACTTCGGCGACCGCTTCTTCATCGACCTCGTCGAACAAGTCGACACCCGAATCCTTGACCTCGGTCTCTTTCTCAGCCTTCTCTTCGAGGAGCTTCTTCTCTTCGTCGCGAAGGCGACCGGCTTCTTCGAACTGCTGATCTTCAACGGCGGTCTTTTTGGCCTCTTGAACGTCGGAGAGCTTGGTTTCGATCTCGCGCAGGTCCGGCGGGACGGCCATGCGCTTGATTCGCAAACGAGATCCAGCCTCATCGATCAGGTCGATCGCCTTGTCGGGCAAAAAGCGGTCGGAGATGTAGCGGTCGGCCAAGTTGGCTGCGGCGACAAGGGCCTGGTCGGTAATGGTGACCCGGTGGTGCGACTCGTACTGGTCACGAATGCCCTTGAGGATCTCGATCGTGTGGGCGAGGGACGGCTCATCGACCTTGACCGGCTGGAAACGACGCTCGAGTGCGGCGTCCTTCTCAACGTGCTTGCGGTACTCGTCAGTTGTAGTTGCGCCGATGGTCTGAAGTTCGCCTCGGGCGAGCATCGGCTTGAGGATCGATGCGGCGTCGATCGCACCTTCGGCAGCACCGGCGCCAACGAGCGTGTGGATCTCGTCGATGAACAGCAAGATGTCGCCACGGGTCTTGATTTCTTTGAGCACCTTCTTCAAGCGTTCTTCGAAGTCGCCGCGGTAACGAGAGCCAGCTACGAGCGACCCGAGGTCAAGCGAGTACAACTGCTTGCCGGCCAGCGTGTCGGGAACGTCATTGTTGACGATTTTCTGTGCAAGACCTTCAACGATGGCGGTCTTGCCGACCCCAGGTTCACCGATGAGCACCGGGTTGTTCTTGGTGCGACGAGACAGGATCTGCATCGTGCGTTCGAGTTCGCGGCTGCGTCCGATGACGGGGTCGAGTTGACCGTCCCGGGCTGCCTGAGTGAGGTTGCGACCGAACTGATCGAGGATCTGAGAGTTGCCACCCTTCTCGTCGGCCTCCTTGGTGCCGGGGCCGACTCCTGCGCTTGCGCTTTCGCGGTTGCCGCCCGAGGCAGCGCCCGAACCGGAGCCAGCGCCGGACGAACCGGAGGGACCTTGGTAGCCGGACAGCAACTGAATCACTTGCTGGCGGACTCGGCTGAGGTCGGCACCGAGTTTCACGAGCACCTGTGCCGCAACGCCTTCACCCTCACGGATGAGGCCGAGCAGGATGTGCTCCGTGCCGATGTAGTTGTGGCCAAGCTGCAGTGCTTCACGCAGCGACAGCTCGAGGACCTTTTTGGCGCGAGGCGTGAAGGGGATGTGGCCTGACGGCGAGGAGCCGCCCTGGCCAATGATCTCCTCGACCTGGCTGCGCACCGCTTCAAGGCTGATGCCAAGTGACTCGAGCGCCTTCGCGGCAACTCCTTCACCTTCATGGATCAATCCGAGAAGGATGTGCTCAGTGCCGATGTAGCTGTGGTTGAGCAAGCGCGCTTCCTCCTGCGCAAGCACCACGACCCTGCGGGCCCTGTCGGTAAAGCGTTCGAACATATGGCGTGCCCTTTCCCTGTTGCCCAAAGGCGTTGGAAGAAACTGTGTAATCACCCTATCGGCAGGCCCTGTGTGTCCCGGTTCGGTTCACGTGACAGGTTTTCGTCGAAGAATGGGAATACAACGTCGGTACGGCGGATGTATGAGTAACAAAACTTCGCGTCGGATCGACAGACCAGACCTCCGAGGTTGTACGAGTCGCAGGCTTGCCGAGCCGATTGTCTTCGTGAAGTGCGGTGATTTTCTTGGCCGTCACCCGCCGTTCACCTCTCCTCACCTACAGTCTGAGGGTGCCCACTGGAGCGATGCGATCGTGGAAGTGGAGGGAACTCGGTCTTGCGATTCCGATGCTCGCACCTTCCGCTCTGATCCTCGGTGCGTTTATCGTCTACCCGCTCGGTCGTGCGGTGTGGCTCGGCCAGCAACGTTGCAATGCTTTCGGCGATCAGTGCGTGTCGAATGGCTGGGATCAGTACCTCGATCTGTTCCGATCGATCGAATTCCAGAACGCGCTGTGGGTCACGATCAAGTTCGCACTTATTACGGTCCCGCTTGGCCTCGCGCTCGGTGTTGGCCTCGCCGTCCTCGCCGACAAGCACCTTTCAGGCGTCGGGATCTTTCGCACGATCTTCTCGTCGACCATCGCTACGTCGGTCGCCGTGGCCAGCCTGATGTGGTTGTTCCTGCTCCAGCCATCTGTCGGGGCACTCTCCAACGTTGGCTGGTTTAACTCGCTCTTTCCGTCCGTCAAGGACCCTGGCTGGCTCCAAGACTCGGGCACCGCACTCACTTCGGTCGCCATGTCGAGTGTGTGGGCCGGGCTGGGCTTCACGTTCATCCTGGTGACCGCATCGCTGCAATCGGTGCCGCAGGAACTCCACGAGGCGGCGGCGGTTGACGGAGCGTCAGGCACCATCCGCTTCTGGAAGATCACCGTCCCGATGCTCGCCCCCACGCTGCTTTTCGTGATGATCGTGCTCACCACCCGCGCCTTTCAAACCTTCGGCGAAGTTGACCTGCTCACCAACGGGGGGCCGCGCCCACAGGACTCCACCACCACACTGACGTATTTCGTCTACGGCGAATCATCGGTGATCGCAAGCGACGCGGGTTTACAGGCGGGCGGCGCTGTTTTGCTGTTCGTGATCTTGCTCGTCCTGTCTGCGTTCCAGCTTCGAGGAATTGGACGGAGGGTCGACCTGAATGGCTGACACCATGCTCAAGCACGATCTCATGTCCGGGCACACCACCGACCCAGAATTACTCAAGGTCGCGCAGTCTCAACGCGGCTGGGCCGAGCCGAGGGGTGCTCGCCGCATCGGCCGCTACGCACTACTTGCGTCGATCGCATTCCTGGTGCTGTTTCCCGTCTACACAACCATCGTTGCGGCGTTCAAGCCGGGTGATCAAGTGATCGATCGCCCGCTCGTGCCCAACGCGTTCACCCTCGACGTGATCCGCGAAGCGTGGACCTCGGGCCGCCTCGGCCGGTACCTCTGGAACTCGTTCCTCGTCGCCGCGGTGATCACCCTGGCTCAAGTCATCACGTCACTGCTGTCCGGCTACGCGTTCGCGTACCTCCGGTTTCCCGGGCGCAACGTTGTGTTCCTGATCTTCTTGGCGACGCTGCTTGTGCCGCT
>JBLFZD010000122.1:0-9148 GCA_047610085.1 Ilumatobacter sp.
TCCTTTGGCCCGGGCTTGTCGGGGCGTGTATCGAAGATGCGCGACGGTGATACCCCGATCAACCGGCCAGCGGCGGACGAACCTGTCTGCTCGAAATAGCCGAAGACGTCGGCGAGCAGATGGCCGCCGCCAGGCGTGAAAATCGTGACCATGCCATCATCGCCAACTGGGACGATGACCGAGTTTGGGGCGTTTTGAAGCGCCCCCGTCACGTTGATGTTGGACATGTTTGATTGCGTTGCTCCCTTTGGAAAGGCCGTGACGAAACCACGCGACGTGGACTGTGCGATGGCGACGATGCCCTGCGGGGTGCTGGCTGGCCGGGGCGAGTGTCGAGCAGGCGGGCGGGGGAGACCGGGGTAAACGCTGCGGTCCCGTTGTAGTTGATCACCGGTGCGTCGCCTGGTACCTCGTCGTCACTCGCGATGCTATTGAAGCCTTGGCCGACGATCGAGCCAGATCCTCAACATCGCACGGTCAGATTGTCAAGCAGTGCGCAGGTGGTCGTGTCTCCAGCCAATGTGGGCAGCGCGCCTTCGCCGGCGCGGATGTTGCCGCCGAGAAGCGGTGACTCTGGAATGACTGGTGTGCCATTGCCGAGCTCGAAGTCCATGTTGCCGAGCGACAGGAGATTCGGATAGCCGATGCGGCCGTTGCACCAGCACCAGACGTCTCCGACCTCCACGAGCGCGCAGGTGGCGGACCAACCGGCGCTGATCGCAATGGTCTTGTGGCCATCGAGGTTGATGACGGGTGCAGCGCTGGGCAATTCGTCGTCGCCGATGTCTTCGCTGGAGTCCGGCAGTGCGCTGGCGCTGCTCCAACAACGCACGTCTCCGGTATCGAGATCGCACATGCGTGATAACGGGCTGTTGTTGCTGTTCGTCTGGCACCGAGCGAGACTGGACCAGCAGTATCGGGGGTTTCGCCGTCACCGACGTCGTCGGTGTTTCCCTAGCCGGGTTGGCCCTCGCTGTTTGCACCCCAACACCGCATGGAGCCGTCTTGGAGGATCGCGCACGAACTGAAGTTGCCTGACGCGATTGCGGTCACCTTCCCCTGAGCGAGATCGACGTGGGTTCCTCGTCGTTTCCGATTCGTTGCCCCCCGATTCTGGGCTACCGGGCACGGGTCCGAACGTCTGATACCCCCAGCAGCCAACGTCGCCGTTGTCGAGGGTGATGCACGCATTCGAGTGGCCGTTGGCGAGGAGCGTTACAACGTCTCGTTCAGCTCCTGCAGCGGACTCAGCGTGTTCGGTTGCAACCGGCGGTGGCGTGCCGATCCCGATAGCAGCGGTGATGAGGAGCAAAACTCCAACGATTTCCTTTTTCGTCGATCAAACCTCTCGAAATCTCAAATGATCAGAATGGTCCCAGATCGCTGCTTTCGATGTCGAGAATTAAGGGCTGCACCGCGCCTACGCCTTCAAAGGCACGAGAGATACGTGAAAGTCACCTCAGGGGAATCGTGAGAATGGCTTCGAGGTCGGCGATGGCTTGGTCGGCAGCGCTGACCTTGATCGTTTGCATCCCCATCGCCCTCGCGGGCTTCAGGTTGATCCCGAGGTCGTCGAGGAAGACACATTCATCGGCTGACACGCCGAGCAACTCACACGCGATTTCATAGAATCGCGGTTCAGGCTTGCGCACGCCGACCTTGCTCGACTCGACCACATAATCGAACCGGTCCATCACGGCGGCCACGTCAGACCGCTTGTTCTGAGCAGTGTCATCGGAAACCACGTTGTTCGTGAGGCATGCCGTGGAATAGCCGGCGGCGATCACGGCATCGAGTGCGACAACCATTTCGGGCCGGACAGAACCGGACAGCAGGGCGAGAACGTCAGCACCGGGAACGCGATGACCGAGCGCCTTGGACTCCTCGGCGAACAATGCGTCGAAACCAGCAGGGGAGAGGTCGTCGCGCTCCAGCTTCGCCCACGCGTTGTCATCGGGGTTGCGCGTATTCACCGACCGAATCAGGTCGGTGGGTAGACCGTGCTCCTCTTCATAACGATTGAAGGCCTCAAAGGGGCTCGTGAGGATCACGCCTCCGAAGTCCCACAACACGGCTCGGACGCTCTGTTCGCTCATTGCACCGATCTTACGATTTGCGAGTTCAATGGCAGCATCTGTGTCTGAACGTGCCTCAACGTTTACCATCAGACAAAGAGAGCAGCCCGTGCAACAGCAGGACTGATCCCGGCGCGACGAGCCATGTCTGCTCGGCGCCGCAACCCAGACAGGAAGTACAACTCGAATGAGTAGCAAGCAAGGACCCGCCCACGTTGTGGTCGACGGGTCCAACCTGGCCACAGAGGGCCGATCGATGCCGAGCCTGGCCCAGCTGAGCGACGCCGTTGGCAGTTATATGGACGAGAACCCGGACACGGCAATCACCGTCGTGGTCGATGCAACGTTTGGTCACCGGATCGATAAGAAGGAAGTTCCCGAGTTCGAAGCGGGAGTTTCGAACAACGAACTCGTTGCGCCACCCGCCGGCGCTGTCGGTCGCGGCGACGCGTTCGTGCTCGGCATTGCCGACAAGGTGGGAGCCTCGGTGCTCTCCAACGACTCGTTCCAAGAATTTCACGGTGAATACACGTGGCTGTTCGACGAAGGTCGTCTGATCGGCGGCAAGCCGGTCCCCCACATTGGGTGGGTCTGGGTTGAACGCGTGCCCGTGCGAGGCCCCATCAGCCGCAAAGCAACGCGTGGCACCGGTAATGCAGGCCGACGCAGTTCCGGTGGCCGTGGTCGGCGCTCAGAGAGTAGCGACGAGTCGACCGTGCGCACCGGGAGCAAAGAAGCCTCCGTTCCCATGCCCACGCCAAAAGCGCCGCCGCCCGGCCGCGGGAAGAAGGCGGAGGCGGCCCCGGCCCCTGCGACCAAGCCGGCGCCGAAGGGTGGGGATCCAGTCAACGAGTTGATGCCGTTCCTCGACTTCGTCGAGCAACATCCAGTTGGAACGAGCGTGACGGGCACGGTCGACGCCTATTCGTCGCACGGTTCCTACATCACCATCACTGATTCGACCGTGCGCGGATACGTGCCGTTGCGGCTCATGGCGGATCCCGCACCGCGCAGCGCCAAGAGCGTGATGAAGATCGGCGAGTCGGTCACTGTCGTCGTGGTCAGCTTTGCGCCTGCCCGTCGAAGCATCGATTGCGCAGTGCCCGATATGGCCGAAGCTGCGATTGCTGACGCCAAGAATGCTGACGCCGACGAGGATCATGGCGACGACAGCACACCAATCCAGCGGTCTCGAGCGAAGAAGACGCCCGCCAAGAAGGCTGCTGTCCAAAAGGCTGCAGCAAAGAAGGCTGCAGCAAAGAAGGCTCCAGCAAAGAAGGCTCCAGCAAAGAAGGCTCCAGCAAAGAAGGCTCCAGCAAAGAAGGCTCCAGCAAAGAAGGCTGCTGTCCAAAAGGCTCCAGCAAAGACGGCTCCAGCAAAGACGGCTCCAGCAAAGACGGCTCCAACGAAGAAAGCCGTTGTGAAGAAAGCTGTCTCCAAGAAGGTGCCGGTCAAGACGGCTCCTGCCACGACGGCCCCGGCCGAGAAAGCTGTCGCGAAGAAAGCTGTCGCGAAGAAAGCTGTCGCGAAGAAAGCCGTCGCGAAGAAAGCTGTCGCGAAGAAAGCCGTCGCGAAGAAAGCTGCAACCAAGAAAGCTGCAACCAACAAGGTTGCAGCGAAGAAGACGCCGGTCAAGAAGGCCACTGCCAAGCGGGCTCCCAAGAAGGCAGGGGCTTGATGCGGATCGTCACCTGGAACATCAACTCATTGCGCGCACGCCAAGAGCGCGTCGAAGCCTGGCTTGAAGAGGTCCAGCCAGACGTGGTCCTCCTGCAGGAAACCAAGATGACCGACGACGCATTTCCGACGCTTGCGTTTGAAGCACTCGGATACACGTGCGCACACCACGGCCAAGGTCAGTGGAACGGCGTGGCCATCTTGTCGAAGGTCGGTCTCAAGGACGTCGTATCGAACTTCGCCGGTGACGGCGACCCCGACCCCGATGCACGCATCATCACCGCAACGTGTGGTGGCGTCCGCGTGTCGAGCGTCTACGTACCAAACGGTCGCTCACTCGACGATGATCATTACACGTACAAATTGTGGTGGCTTGGTCGGCTGATAGAGCACCTGAATGCCGACACCGATCGGGGCCAGCCGGTCGTCGTTGGTGGCGACTACAACATCGCTCCCGACGACCGTGACGTGCACGACCCGAAGGTGTTGGTCGGCGCGACTCATGGCAGTCAACTCGAGCGGAATCGACTCGCCGAACTTGAAGCGTGGGGACTCACCGACATATTCCGCCATTTCCACGACGGTGACAAGATGTACTCGTGGTGGGATTACCGAGGTGGAGACTTCCACCAGGGTCGCGGGATGCGCATCGACATGCTGATGTGCTCAGCGTCCGTCGTCGATCGGGCGACGTGGAGTGTCATCGACCGAAATTCCCGCAAAGGCAAGCAGCCGAGCGATCACGCACCCGTCATCGTTGACATTGCTGACTGAACAGTTTGTGACAATCGCAACCTTGGAGAAGCCGAAGATTTGTCGCGCTGGTACGGTCCGCAAATGAGTGCGGTTGTACCTCGTTCGACGTCGCTTGGAGCGAGAGCGGCGCGCCTTGGCCTCAAGCTGCTTCGTTGGAAGGTCGAACCTTGCGAAATGCCACCGAATCACTCCGTGATGCTGGCATTGCCGCATACGACTAATTTCGATGGCGTACTGCTGGTTTTGGTGACGCGATCGATTGGGCTTGATGCGAGCTGGATGGTCAAAGACCTCTGGGTCAAGCCGCCGTTCGGCTGGATCACCAAACGTGTTGGCGCTGTGCCGGTTGACCGACGCAAGTCGAACGGCATGGTTGGTCAGATGGTCGAGCGATTCGAGAACCTCGATTCGTTTCATCTTATGGTTCCGCCGGAAGGGACCCGCGGCCTCACGGAGCACTGGAAGTCAGGATTTTACCGCATCGCTACGACAGCAGATGTCCCGGTGGTGCCGACATCTCTGGACTACCGGACGCGTCGGGCTATCTTCGGTCCAGCTCTCAAGATGACCGGGGAACGCAGCGTCGATATGGATGGAATCCGTTCGTACTACGAGGGTCTCGGAGGCGGAGCAATGGCTCGGCATCCTGAGAAGTTCGGCCCGGTTCGTCTCGACGACGAGTCCTGACGTTGTTCCGGTAGAGGTACGAGTCCCTCGACCGAAGGGGTTACCATTTGTCGCCGCGGGCCCCGACTCGGTCGTACTGATCACCGAGCATGACGCCGAGTTTTCGTGCTTCGCCGTTCTCGAGGTGAATGCCAGGGCGACCGTGTGCCCAACGGTAGTTGCAGATCACGCCGACATCGCCCTGCTGCCAGTTGAGTGGCAGGCCGAACTCGTCGTAGAGGGCGATCCACTGTTGGATTTCGTCGGGTGAGATCTCGCTGTCATCACCGAACGTCATGTGCAGGGGACGTTGGTCGTACGGAAGGTGTTGCACGAGCGGCCAGGTGTCGAACCACATGCCGTGGTCAGCAAGGCTGCTGTACAGCACGTTGCTATCGAGTCCGTCGAAGTACTCGAACGCCGAGCAGTAGTACCGGGTCTCGAGTGTGCGGTCGGGGCCCCACTGGATTGCGAGGCGCTGATCGCGTGCCATGCTCGCAGCGCAATCGGGGTCGTCAGTGCCGAAGGACTTCTGCCAATGGTTGTAGACGCCGTATTCGGTCTTTCCGGTGAACGCATCTCGGTCGGTGAGGTTGCGGTGGTAGCAGACACCGAGTTGCTTGAGCTTTTGGCCGAGTGGGGTCGAGAGCAACTTCTTGGTGGCCCCAATCGAGTCGGACACCATCGTGGCACCACGGCTGATCCTGTTTTCGCCAGGACCCGGAAGTGGCAGGACATCCTTCGCGAGGAAGCTGATAACGCGTGTGCTGCGTCCGACGTAGGCCATCTCGTGGTGATAGTGCAGCCATGCTGCGAGTGGAGCACCGATCTCATAGACGTTGGGTTCGATGTTGCCTCGCGGATTCGCTCCTCCGTCGTAGCTCATCTCACCGTCGATCACGAGCTTGGCGGCAAGGCGCATGTCGATTATCTCCGTGAGCCCTGTGTTTGTGAGGTGTACCAGCCCGACCCGGTCGTAGGTTTCACGCATCTGCGTTCCGAGATCACTGTCGTGATCTGAGATTGCTGACCGGACATCGATGCCGGTGCAATCGATCGTAAAACCCGCTGGGTCAACCGGGTACGTGCCGGTCCACCACGTGGGCTCGACAACACCATGGAGTGGTGCAAATTCAGAGTGTTCAACGATGGCCATGTCCGAGCCCCGATCAGTGCAACTTCGGTCGGGCTTCTATACCCGACTACTTCAGTCGGGAATGGTACAGGTTTCGTGACGACGTTACGCCGCAGGCGGCAATCGTGTTCAGCCGGAGTTTCGAATCCCCGTTGCAATCGCGTTGAGTGTGAGCTGGATTCCCCGCTGAACGAGATCGTCATCGTTGCCCGGTGTCGCGCCGCTCTCGCGGAACTGACGGAGTAAGTCGACCTGGATTACATGCAACGGGTCGAGGTATGGGTACCGGTTGCTCAAGCTGCGAGCCAACAACGGATTGTCTCGCAAGGGGTCGGGTGAGCCGGTGATGCGCTCATGCCACAGCCGGGTGAGTCGGTGTTCTTCTTCGATGCGACCGAAGATGTCGGTGCGCATCGTCTCGTCGGTGACCAACGCCTCGGCGTAACGGCGTCCGATCTCGATGTCGGCCTTGGCGAGCACCATGCCCATGTTGTCGATGATCGTGTTGAAGAACGGCCAGGTGGTGTACATCTCGGCGAGCAGGTTGGCCTTGGGCTCGTCGTTTGCAGCGAAGGCGTCGAATGCGGAGCCGGCACCAAACCATGCGGGGATCATGAGGCGGCATTGCGTCCAGCCGAACACCCACGGGATCGCACGCAGGTCTTCGATTGCGTGTGACTTTTTTCGGGAGGCGGGCCGGCTGCCGACGTTGAGTGAGGCGATCTCATTGGCCGGGGTGATCTGGCGGAAGAACGTGACAAATCGATCGTCGCCGTACACGAGTGAGCGATAGGCCGTGAACGCTGAGTCGGCCAGCTCGTTCATTGCTTCGACGTGGGCCGACGATGTGGCATCTGGATTGTTGGAGCCGGTGCACGAGGCGCTGATCGTGGCGGCGACGAGGGTTTCAAGGTTTCGGCGGGCGAGTGCAGGCTGGGCGTACTTTGCTGCAACCATTTCGCCCTGCTCGGTGACTCGGATCGAGCGATCAACCGATCCAGGAGGCTGCGCCAGGATCGCTTGAAACGCCGGGCCGCCACCTCGGCCGACGGTACCGCCGCGGCCGTGGAACAACCGAAGGTGGACCCCGGCTTGCTCGGCCGTCTCGACGAGTTGGGCCTGTGCTGCGAACAAGTTCCACTGGGATGAGAGGTATCCGCCGTCCTTGTTGGAGTCGGAGTAACCAATCATCACCTCTTGGCGATTGCCGCGCGAGCCGATGAGTTGTCGGTACGTGTCGTGCCCGAGCAGGTCCGTCAACGTCTCGGCGGACCCGGCGAGGTCACCAATGGTTTCGAATAACGGGACGATGTCGAGTTGGCTTGTTGCCGGGGAATCTCCGTTTGCAACCCGAACCAGCCCGACTTCTTTGAGGAGTACGGCGACCTCGAGAACGTCGCTGACCGCTGTTGCCATCGAGATGACGTAGTGCGGGATAATCCGTCGGCCAAGTCGTGCAATAGACGCAGCAGCTTCGTCGAGTATGGCGAGTTCGCCATCGGTCTCGTCGTTGTAGGTGGCGTTGGGGTGACGTAGGAGGCGAGGCGTGGCGAGCTCGGTTGAAAGTACCGCCGTGCGTTCGGCTTCGCTGAGGCCGAGGTATTGGTCGGTTACCCCGGCTTGGGCGAGAAGGTCGGCCACGATTGTCTCGTGCACTGCGGAGTTTTGCCGCATGTCGAGCCCGCACAAATGGGCACCGAAAATCGCAACGGCTCGTCGGACCGGTTCGACCGACACGGCCGCAAGGTCGGTAGCGCCATGTGAGCACAGTGACTCGGCTACGACGTCGAGGTCGCGAAGCAATTCATCGAGCGACCCGTAGGCCTCGAGACGTTGCTTGGGCGCTTGTGCTGAGATCTCGGCCGCAGCGTCACCCAGAACTGAACCGGCGAAGGCGAAGAGACGCGAGTACATGCCGCGTAACGCCCTCCGGTACGGCTCGTCCGCTCGAAACGGTGAATCGTCACCCGACGCCTCTGCAAGAGCGATCAGGGCATTGGTCGGAGTGACCAGCCGTGCCGACATCGAAAGTTCGATGGAGAGCCGGCGTATCTCTGCCAGGTGATGTTCGAGCGCCACGAGTGCTTGGCGGCCAACGGCCAACCGCATCACATCGGCGGTGACAAATGGGTTGCCGTCGCGGTCGCCGCCGATCCACGAGCCCATGCTAACCACCGTCGACGTGTCAAAAGGAGCGGCGCCAAATCGCTCTGCTGCGAGGGACTCGAGGTCCGCACCAAGACGAGGAATCGTCTCGAACAGGCTGACGTCGTAGTAGCGCAGGGCCTCGTTGATCTCGTCGCTGACCCGGAGCTTTGAGAGTCGGAGGATTGCTGTCTGCCACAGCGTCAAGATTCGTGCATCGAGTCGACGCACAACGTCGTCACGGCGCTTGTCGGTGTCGTGGAGCCGATCGTGCTGATCGAGCAGATCGGCAACATCGCCGAGTACGTCGAGGATTGTTTTACGCCGAACCTCGGTTGGATGCGCGGTGATGACCGGGCTGACCTCGAGGTCAGCGAGGGTCGCGAGGATGGTCTCAGGAGTCACCCCCTGTTCGATCAGATCGTCAAAGGTGGCTTCAAGACTTCCGTGCTGAGCACCGCTGCCGACTGCCAGGTGGTGGCGCCGACGGCGTTCGACGTGCATGTCCTCAGCGGTGTTGGCCAAGAGAGACAACCAGTCGAACGCGCGCACGACGTGAAGGACTTGATCGATCGGCTGTGAGTCGAGCAGGTTCTCAAGCCCAGCAACAGAACTGGTACCGCTGCGACGGCCGGAGACGGCGACCTTGCGCACCGCCTCAACGAGTTCGAAGGTGTCGTCACCTGCCTGATCA
>JBLFZD010000123.1:0-9071 GCA_047610085.1 Ilumatobacter sp.
TGCGCGAGATGGGCATGACGATCGACGAGGCGATCCAAGCGGTCACCCTCGGCGGCGCGGCGGCACTTCGCCGCGATGATGTTGGACGGCTGACGCCGGGCTCGGCCGGACACGCCGTCATCCTTGAGGCGCCGACTCACCACCACCTGGCGTACCGACCCGGCGTCCCCCTCATCCGCCAGACCATCGGCCCGCTCAGCCCACCCGCACCCCAGGCAGGGAGTCCCAGGTCAAGAACACCCACCTGAACACTTGGTGCTCACCACCTTCTCCGATCGCATGGCCTCGGCCTTCTTCAGTCGTCTTGCTTGAGGGTCCTGTCGAGTTCGGTCAACCGGTTGACAAGGAGGGTCTTGAACCCCTTGACGTCGACATCGACGGCGACATGGCAGTTGGGCTTGTTGCCAGTCACGGAGTCGTGGTCGACCACGGTCATGCCGGACGTGAGGCGGCCGACGTTCTCGACGTCGACGTAGAGGTGTTCAGTTTTCAAGAGATCTGGCTGGATGACCGCGGCGAGCGCGAGCGGGTCGTGCTGGGCCGCAGCAGCGTCGTCACCGTCACCTCCGGAATTGGCATGGGTGATGTAGGGCAACATGATAGATGAGACAATGTCGGCGATCGGGCCGCCCGACTCAACGAGCGAGGCAAAGTCCCGGCTGGCCACGAGCGCTCGGTTGGTCACGTTGAGGCCGACCATCGTGATCGGCACGCCGAACTCGAATACCTTCGCGGCGGCGTCAGGGTCGAAGTAGATGTTGAACTCAGCGGCTGGGGTGGCATTGCCGAGGTGCTCGCCGGTGCCGCCGCCCATGAGCACGATGTGTTCGACCTTGCGGGCGGCTTCAGGGTAGGTGGCCATGAACAATGCGATGTTGGTGAGCGGGCCGATCGGGACCAGTGTCACCGGTTCAGTGGATTCGTCGACGAGTCGACGGAGCAATTCGATCGCCGGTTCGACCTGTCGGGTCGAGGGTGGGAGCAGGTATCCGCGGAGTCCATCGTCGCCGTGTACGTGGGTGGCGGGTTCGGTGTCGCGCCGCCACAGGGGTGCTGCGGCTCCCGAACCAATCGGGCACGTCAACCCAACCAGATCGGCGAGCCCCGCTGCGTTGCGGGTGGTGTGTTCCAACCCGGTGTTGCCTGCCACTGCGGTGATGCCGATGATGTCGACCTCGGGGCTGGCCGCCGCGAGCATGATTGCGAGTGCGTCGTCGATGCCGGGGTCGGTGTCGATGATGATGGAGCGTGCCATAGGTGATCCTGTTCGTCTGGATGTGAGGGTGCGGTGAGCTGCGTCCACGGAACTCGTTGGCCCGGCGAGTGTTCGGTCGGTGAGGAGGCGAGCGGCTTCGATATTGGTCGCCATTGTGGCGATCTTGGCAGCGACTCAGTGGTGGGCGGCAACCGAAGCCGACTGGACGATGGAATTCGCTCGTTCTGCCACGAAATGACCCCGTGGTTGCCTTCGGCGAAGTCGATGGCCATCACCCGCAACACCGAGTTCGCCGGTCGGGACCGCGACCTCACGACACCCGGAGCGTTAGCGTCGAATCATGAGCGACTGGACCGAAGCAAACATTCCTGACCAAACGGGGCGCATCATCTTGATCACCGGCGCCAACAGCGGAATCGGTTTCGAGGCCGCCCGCGCGCTCGCTCAGCGCGGTGCGACGGTCGTGATGGGCTGTCGCAATCGCTCGAAGGCCGAGGAGGCGGTGTCCCACATCGAGGCGACAGAGCCGTCCGGGTCGGTCGAGATCCTGGAGATGGACCTCTCCGACCTCGATTCGGTCGCCGCCGCAGCCGACGCATTCCGTGAAAACAACGATCGGCTCGACGTCCTTGTCAACAACGCCGGCGTCATGGCGACGCCAAACCAGCGGACAGCGCAAGGGTTCGAGATGCAGTTCGGCGTCAACCATCTCGGTCACTTCGCGCTCACGGGGCGCCTGCTCGACATGTTGCTTGCGACAGAGAAGTCGCGGATCGTGTCAATCAGCAGCCAGGGCCATCGTGGCGGAAAGCTCAACTTCGACGACCTGAACAGCGAGAGTAAGTACTCGGCGTGGCCGGCCTACTTTCAGAGCAAGTTGGCCAACCTGGTGTTCACCAACGAATTGCAGCGTCGGCTCGCTACAGCCGACGCTGATGTCATGGCGGTCGCGGCGCACCCCGGCGCATCGTCGACCAACCTCGGTCACGAGAATGCCGGCGGCGTCCTCAGCACGATGATGGACAAGATGCAGCCCGTGATGAGGAAGATGGCGCAAAGCCCTGCGATGGGGGCGCTGCCCACGCTTCGGGCAGCGACGGACCCCGATGTGGTCGGAGGGGACTACTACGGCCCGGACGGCTTTCTTGAGATGAAAGGTCATCCCGAGAAGGTCGGGATGAGCGGTCGTGCTCTCGACGGGGACTCCGCTCGTCGACTCTGGGAGCTCTCCACGAATATGACAGACGTCAGCTACGACCTCTGATGCGCACATCACCAGCGCGAGATTGGCCACATTCGATCGGGTGACGGGTTCAGCCCGGTTGTTCGATGCTGATTTCGAACAGGCCGGATTGCAGGTCGACCATGACGAGCGATTCGCTGTCCGCTGGTTGAGCCGTGGGCGGTCCGACATGAGCATGCACTCGAGTTGGTTCGTGCCCAGGTAGCGGTCGCCGACGTATGAGCGAGAGGCTTCCTCTCGCCGTGTTGTCATTGGCCCAGTTTCTGGTGGTGCTCCACCAGGCAGTCATGAACGTGGCGATCGGTCAGCTGGTGGAAGACTTCGACACGTCGGTCACGACGATTCAGGGAGTCATCACGTTCTATCCGTTGGTGATGGCGACGCTGATGATCACGGGCGACAAGATCGGCGACATCATTGGTCGTCGCCGTGCCCTCGTTGTCGGGCTCGTCATCTATGGCTTTGGCTCTGCGCCGACCGCAGTATCGTGGAAGGTGCCGTCTTTGTCGCTGGCTGGTCAGTGCTCGAAGGTATCGGTGCCGCACTGGTCCTTCCGGAGCTTGTTGCGCTGCGGGCCCGATCATCGGAGGCTTCTTCACCACTCAGCTGTCCTGGCGATGGGTATTCGTGGGTGAGGTAGTTCTCGTGGTGCTCATTGTGTTCACGGCTCGCTTCACCGGTGACGCCAAGCTGGCGGGGCGCAGGCCGAACCTTGATGTTGTGGGTTCTGTGCTCTCGGCGCTGGGGCTCGGACTGATCGTGTTCGCGATGCTGCAAGCAAGCGTGTGGGGTTGGCTGAGACCGAAGGATTCACCGATCGAGCCGTTCGGTTTTGCTCTGACGCCGTTTGTGTTTCTGGCAGGTGGTGTCGTGTTGGCACTTTTCGTTCGATGGCAATGCCGTCGAACCGAGCACAGACTCGACCCGCGTTTTCGACTGGAGTTGTTGTCGGTGCTTCGGCTGCGTTCGGAGCTCGGCTGTTTCCTGCGTTAGAGCCTCATATTGCTCGGCACCTTCTTCATCTTGCCGCTCTACCTGCAGATCGTGCTCGGGTTCGACGCGTTGGAAACCGGCGTCAAGATGCTGCCGATCTCGATCGCCATGTTCATCACTTCGTCGAGCGGGCCGTTGCTCGCAGGTCGCTTCGGTCCCAAGCGCGTTGTCCAGGCAGGTTTCGTCCTGCTGATCGTGGCGGCCTTCTAGATGCTCCAGTCGATCAAGCCCGAGCTCGAAGGAATTGAATTCGTTCTGACGTTAGCGATAGTGGGTGTTGCAATGGTTCTCATTGCATCGCAGCTTGGCAGCGTCATCCAGTCATCGGTGGGTCCAGAAGACCGCGGCGAGGCAGGCGGCCTCCAGTGCAACGCACAGCAGCTTGGTTCGGCGATCGGCACAGGGCTGATTGGAGCCGTTGTGATCAGTTCGCTTGTGGCTGCGTTCGTCGGCAACATCTCCGATGAGGTGAGCATTCCGCCGGAATTGACGAATGCCATCGAGATCGAGGTTGCTTCCCGCAGCAGCTTTGTTGCAGCCGACCAAGTTGCTGCCGGCCGCGCCGATGCTGGCGTCAACAACACTCAAGCCGATGCGGTCGTGGCGGAGTATCGCGACGCCCAACTCCAGGCATTGAAAATCGGATTGCTACTCGCCGGCTTCCTTTCGATCGTCTCGCTCGCATTTACTCGGGCTCTGCCGCGCCGGAGTGCCAACTCGGCGAGTCGCGTTGAGACTTCACACCGGCGCTGAAACTGGCTGGGACACAGGACCACCGAACTCACCTGCGGCTGCTCGTACACCCTTCGAACTGGCCGGAGTACGGAGTCTGAGGTGCAACCATCGCGATGGCACCACTCCGGACAGAGATGGAGCGCCTCGCCTGGACAACGAACAGCTGACCTCGCCAGGTTTGGCCCCGAGAGCACCCTCGCGCAACTCGGGAGTGGTGTGATCATTTGTTTCGCGCCCGGTCCCGCTAGTTTCGGTGCGGTGTTGGGCGACGCGTGGAAGCCGACCGACCCGGCGATCGGTGATTTTGCCTACCGGGCGTGGCATCGAGCGGAGACGTTCCCTGACTTTCCTGCGGTGATCACCGCCAACTACACCCTGACGTATCGACAACTGGTCGATGCAGCAGCTGAGCTGGCTCTGTCGTTTCGTGCAGCGGCAACGGCATCGGACCGCGACGGGATTGCGGTGTTAACGCCGCTCGACGAGTTCGCCGCGATTGCTGTGCTGGCGTCGGCGATAGCGGGATGTCGACTGGTCTTGCTTGACGTCGACGAGGTGCCAGACCGTTTGGCTGCGTTGACCACGCGGATTGATTACGCGTTGTTCGTTCGTGTCGCTGACCGCGAGGTAGCCGACGATCTGGCGAGGACCGCTGGCGTCGATGTGTACGTGTTCGAGCCGACGGTCTCGCCTGCCCGTTCTGGCCCGTTGTCGGG
Organism: Ilumatobacter sp.; assembly: GCA_047610085.1. Lineage (GTDB taxonomy): Bacteria > Actinomycetota > Acidimicrobiia > Acidimicrobiales > Ilumatobacteraceae > Ilumatobacter_A. The sequence goes on from JBLFZD010000123.1 coordinate 4,904, forward strand.
CGACATGCAGATGGTGGTGACCACCTCCGGATCGACGTCGGAACCCAAAGCAGCCATTCTTCCTGCATCTCGTGTTCCGACGGATCGAGACTGGTCAACGCGACGCTGTCGATTGATCGTCGCTGGCATCTCGACGTACGCAACGATGAACTCGTTGAGTGGACAAATCGGCAACGGCGGAACGAGCGCTCTGTACGACCTGAAGCGTGGGTCAACGACGGTGATGTTGGAGTTCATTGAGCGGTGCCGGGTCACGTCGATGTCGCTGACTCCCACCATGATGCGAACATTCGGCGCAATCATTGGCGATCAGCAGATCAATGCTCCACTCGCCGAGGTCACGCTGCGAGGCGAACGAGTATCGGGAACCGACCTGGCGGCCGGTCATGCACTGGCCCCGCTGGCGGTGTTCTCGCACCTGTATGCGAGCACGGAGGCAGGGAGCATCGCTCGTTGGCATTGGTGGCCAGGAGATCCGATTCCCGACGGCCCACTGCCGCTCGGGAAAGTGCGAGATGCATGCCGAATCATGCTGGTCGACCCGGCGACCGGATCGCAGGTCGAGGCATCCGATCAGCGCGCCGAAGTCTGGACGCAGAGTGAGGATGCCTTCCTCGGATACCTCGGTGCGCCCAGTGATGATGTGATCGTGGAGTTCGAAGGGCAGCGATGGGTCCGCACCGGTGACGCGGCCAGCTTCACCGCCGATGGAGTACTCCAGCTACACGGGCGGAGCAACCGACGCGTCAAGATCGGCGGCCAGTTCGTCGAAATGGACGAGGTGGCGCAGGACCTGGAGCAGTTTGCGGAAATCGAAGCGGCTGCGGTGACGAGTTTTGATGACCAGGGCACGTTTCGGCTTGTGGCTCACCTCTTGCCGGCCCCGCAGATGTCAGTCGACACCGTTGCAATTCGGGCCTCGCTGGCTGCGCGACGCCCACTGCACACCGTGCCGTCTCTCGTGCGGGTGATCACCGGAGTGCCCCCGGTGAATCAGAGTGGCAAGCTCGATCACCGGGTGCTGTCGGATTGGCGGCCATCGAAGTCGGCGCCGAGCCCAATCGGCCAGGGGCCACCTCTGACCGGCTTACTCAGCACACGCTTGATCGGCTTGGTCGGCGAGATACTCCAATTGGAGCTGTCCGCGGACGACGATCTCGTCGATGTCGGAATGAACTCACTCGAGTGGGTCGAATTGATCGAGCGAGTGGACGCCGACTTCGGTGTTCAACTCGAACTCTCCCAACTCTTCCAGCGCCCAACGGTGCGAGGAATTGCGGCCTCGATCCTTGACGAGCCGACGCAATCGGCACTTGCGCGCCTCACGAACGGCACGGATACTCCGCCCATCGTCTGGCTCGTCAACGGCCTCGGGACGTACGAGGCAATTCGCATCGCTCGATCGATGAGCGAGCGACCCACCTACGTCGTGTCGCCGGCCGGATTTCATCGACCGGGAGAGCGAACGATCGCACTCGACGCAGTGGTCAACGAAGCGGTCGGCGCCATCTCGATGCTGCCCGATGGCCACGCACCCGTCCTCATCGGATTCTCGAGTGCCGCCCACCACGCGCTTGCTACGGCGGCACACCTCGAAGCGCACGGCTGTGACGTTCCGCTGCTCGTGATGCTCGACCCGGCCGCTGCCACCAAAAGCAGCTGGAAGGCAAGGTTGCACCCGCGTTCGTGGCGACCGCAACTCGCCAACGTGCGCCGGCGACACCGAGATCGCCGAACGCTGGACCGAATCGAAGTCGGCCATTTTGGCCTTGAGGCGGCGAGCGAGGCGTTCTTCAGAGAACGTCGGCACGCAATGATCCGAGCCGTATCCCCGAGTTACGCAGGGCCCACGCTGGTCATACGAACCGACCACTTCACGACCCCTCTCGCGATGCCCTATCTCACTGGTCAGGTGATCGAGCGTCATGTCAGCGGTGGTCATCACGATGTGATCGCCAAGGGACCCGAGATCGCTGGCTTTATCGAGGAGGCACTTGGACTCGTCGACGGAGCGCCGATGACCATGTCGTTGAGGTAGTCGGTCACTTCGCAGGTGTAGGCGGGCCCATTCCCGCAGAGGTAGGCGGCGACGTCGGCGAGGGAACCGCCGGTATCGCTGGTCCGAAAGAGTTCACCGACGTGGCGTGCGCCGTAGGCCTCGAGGTACCCCGCATCGGGGATGGAGCTGATCGTGTGGACCGGGTCGTGCACCGGAGCAGCGGCCGATGGCGCCCGAGCCTGTTGCGCATTGTCGCAACCGACACCGAGGTCGTTGGACGCTGCGACGATCGCGGACGCTGCCCCGACTTAGGCCGATGCGAGGCCCGCGACACCGACCGATCCAATGAGGGGGCCGGAGGCAATCAGGCAGAGAGCGCCAGCAGCGCCGGCCGGCACCTTCCTGGTCGTGGGAGCCGGTCCCAGATCAGTTGCGCGTCAAACTTCCACGTTCTTCGTTGATGTCAGCAACACTGAAGCAATGAGCGACCTTTGGGACGAGCCCGACGATGACGACGACGTCTCGCCGATTTGCAACGCATGCGGTGTGAGCGCCTTGCTTCCCGAGGTGCCGGGTGATCCGTCGGTCTGTGAGAACCCCAACTGCTTAGCGTTTGAGGAACCAATAAACCGATAGCTCACGATGATTCCTTGCACGTCCCCGCCCGGCTCGAAAGGCTGAGTCGCTCTACTTGTTGACGCTGGTGTCGAGTTGAATTCGACCGTTGTCGGCGGCGGACATGAATACCGCATAGTCGCGTTCGGCCTGGTCGGCGTAGCTCACAGCGAAGCCGGCGATTGCGATGTCGAACACATCGCCCCTGCCGAGGTATTGGCCGATCGCGATGCGGTCGCCGGATCGGGCGTTCCCGCGGGCGAGTGTCCAGCCGCAGACGGAGGCGTATCGGTGCATCGCCGTTTTGTCGATCGCGGCGGTGTCGACCGACCCTTTCATATCCCACAGTTGACGGAAGTAGAAATGCCGGTCTCCGCTTGACGCCCACCCGAGCAAAATGTCCGACGTCGCCTGCATCAGTCGCTGGCCTTCGACCACTCGACGCCCGGGATCTCGTTGCCAGGACAGCCCTCCGTACTGAGCGAGCGCCGACGTGCCGGCCTCTTTGATCTGGAGGAAGAGGAGATCGTCGTCGTCGTGACCTTGCAGAAGGGCCATGAAGGCGCGGCTTCCCACACTCCCCACTCCAACGACCTTGAGCGCCAAGTCAATGAGTTGGTACGAACCCAACAGGTGTTGCCGATTGCTGGGCAACGTCGTGCGGTACTGCTCGAAGAGGTCGGGGATGAGCTCTTCGACGCGGTGTTGGTCGGAGCCTTGGTAGAGGTCCCTGAACGGGACCACGAGCGGTGGTTCGTGCACGATTCGCCGTTGCCCGTCCACGACGTTAGTCAGTAGCCGCGCCGCCCGTTCGCTGTCTTGGTTCCTTCCTCGATGATGTCGACGGGGTCGCGTCGATCCGAAGCCGGTTCCCACGTGCCGGCGGACGAACGCGGCGACACGTTCCTGAGCTGCTTACCGCGCCGACGTCGCTCGGAGACGCTTGGGTACGTGGTTTCGTCTCGATCAAACTGTACAAAAAGAAACTCTCTTCAATTCGCCATGTCACTCAAGTCCGGCGTTGGTTGGACTGTCGTTCACGGGTTGCTCGTGGTCGACCGGATCGTCGCTGGACGCGTGGACGGCGTCGGATTTTTGCTCCCCAGCGAGAGAGATGAGCGGTGCAGCCCACTGCGTTGTTGGGTCGATGTCGACCAGTAAGGCTTTGACCAGCAAGGTGAGCGGCACAGCCAGGAGCGCACCCAACGGGCCGATCACCCATGACCAGAAGATGAGCGAGACAAAGGTGAGCGTCACCGAGAGACCCACCGCATTCCCCACGAACTTCGGCTGGATGACGGTCTGGATGATCACGTTGATCACGCTGTACACGACGATGACCCAGAGCGCCAGCTGCCACCCTCCCTGAAGGTACGCGAGAAGTGCCGGAGGCATCACACCCAACACGAATCCGACGTTCGGTATGAAGTTGGTGATGAACGCCAGCACCCCCCACACGAGTGCGAGAGGGATACCGATGATCAGCAGCGCGACGACGTCGATGACAGCGACGATGAGCCCAAAGGTCGTGGCGACGACAAAGTACGAACGGGT
>JBLFZD010000124.1:0-9020 GCA_047610085.1 Ilumatobacter sp.
CTTCATCTTCGGGAGCAGACCTGCCGAGGAACTGGATGCGGTGGGAGAACTGGTCGCTCCAGAAGAAGGGAACCGGCTCGTAGGGCTCGGCATCGGCACCTGCAGCGGCGGCGAGCAGATTCTTGGCGGCGAGCGCACCTTGTTCGGCGGCGTTGGTCCAGTGTTCGACCCGCATCTCCTCGCCGAAAAGGCCATTGGGCCAGCGCAACACGTCACCGGCTGCGTACACACCGGGCACCGGGGATCCATCGGTGTCGACCGCATTCAAGGTGGCATCGCAGACCACGCCATCGCGAATGGTGAGGCCGCTATCGCCAAGCCAGGCGGTGGCGGGCACGACGCCAATTCCAACGAGCACCACGTCGGCTTCAACCAGTTCGCCAACACCGTCGTCGCTGGCCAACATCACGCCATCGTTGTGCAGCCGATCAACACGGACGTCGCATCGCACGGTCACCCCTTCGGCTTCGTGGAGCGCTCCAATCACTGCGCCCATCTCGGCACCGAGGCCGCGGATCAGCGGAGCCGCGCCACCTTCGAGCACGGTGACGTCATTGCCGAGTTGGCGGGCGGTAGCGGCGACTTCGAGACCGATAAACCCGGCCCCGATTACCACGACACGCCGTCCACCATCGGCAATCTCGGCGCGCAAGCGCATTGCATCATCGAGCGATCGAAGCTCATGGGCATGGGAATACCGGCTTTGCTCGGGGAGGCGCCGGCACGTGGCCCCGGTGGCAATCACGCAGCCATCGAACTCGAGGTCGGTGCCGTCGGTGAGGTGCAGGACGCCCGCTGCGGTATCGAGGCCAGCCGCCGCCACGCCGAAGCGCCACTCGACGTCGAGTTCGTCGAACGCGTCTGGCTGACGCAGCTGGATCCGGTCAGGCTCCCACTCCCCTGCGAGCAACTTCTTCGAAAGCGGTGGACGGTCGTACGGCCGATGCGGCTCGGCACCGATGATGACGACCTCACCCTCAAACCCTTCGTTGCGCAACGTCTCAGCTGCACGCAGCCCAGCGAGCGATGCACCGACAACAACGATCCGATTCAACTCCATGCAGCCAAGATGGCACATTCGCTGGTCAATGCGTCATCTGTACGAACTCGTTTCGACGAACCCACTCTTACCACTACGGTCCCACCGATGAGTGAGGACGCCTCCACAATCCAACTCGAGCTGCCCTCGGCCGAGCAGGTGAACGCGATGATCGAGGAGTTGTTCCCCGGAACCGGCAACGCCTGCGCCAAGCTCGGCGATGGCTTTGCCTTGGCGTCCCGCTCGATCGACGAGACCATGTTGCGCCCGGGAGGCTTCGTCTCTGGGCCGACCCAGTTCGGTCTCGCCGACGCAGCACTCTGGTACATGGTGTTCGCTGCGACAGGACGAATCGAGCCAATGGCGATGACTTCCGAGTTGTCGATTCGGTATCTACGTCCGGCACAGGGGTCGATGCTGTGGGCGCGGGCGACCCTCGAGTCCGCTGGTCGTCGCAACGTTGTGGGCACCGTTCATGTGTGGTGCGATGACCGCGAGCACAAGCCCAGCTCGATCGCGCAGGGGACGTACGCACTTCCGGCGTGAACGTCTGAGAGACTGCGCCGATGGAACGGCCGTCTCGATTTCACTTAGCAATGCCCGTACACGACCTGGCTGCGGCACGTGGCTTCTACGGCGACCTACTCGGCTGCCCCGAGGGGCGGGCGTCGGATCACTGGGTTGACTTCAACCTGTACGGGCATCAATTCGTTGCGCACCTGAGTTCGACGCGCACCGAACAGATCCACAACGACGTTGATGGCGATGCCGTTCCGGTGCCGCACTTCGGTGTGCTCCTCACCCCTGACGAGTGGCAACAGCTGGCGGATCGATTGACGGCTGCGGGAACGACGTTCGTGATTGAGCCACACACGCGGTTCGTCGGAGAAGTCGGTCAGCAAGCTACGATGTTTTTACTTGACCCGTCAGGCAACGCCCTCGAGTTCAAAGCGTTCGCGGACGACACTCAGGTCTTCGCGAACTGATATCGCAACAATCCCTTCGGAGGGTTTTATGTCAGACAACACGAGCCCCGTAGACGATGCGTCAGCCGATGCCAAGTCGACGGCCAAGCAGCGCGATGTGTACGAGATCGTTGCAGCTGTGCTCCTCGGGGTTGCCACCATTGCGATCGCCTGGTCCGCGCAGCAAGCGAACCTCTGGGGTGGCATGCAGGACAAACAGCTGGCACAGTCCGTGCGCACGTCCAACCAGTCGGTCGACGCCTTCCAACTGTCGGACTCGGAACGGTTGCTCGATCGGCTGATTTTCCTCGACCTTGTCGCCGAACTCGAGGAACCCGATGGCGAGTTCACGCCCGTTGCCGAAGAGCTGTTTTTGAACCTGAGCGAAGGGGGAGCGACCGCAGTCGAGCTGTGGACCGATGGTGGAACCGAATCACCGCTCGACGACGACGCCTACGTGCTTCCTCTCCTCGCCGATGGCGAGGAACTCAGCGTTGAGTCTGACGCGCTGTACGCCGAGGCTGTTCAGTCGAATTCGAACGGCGACAACTACGTGCTGGCCTCGACAATGCTGGCGTCGGTGCTGTTCTTCGCTGGTATCTCGACAGTGTTATCGAGCACCCGGACACGGCAGGTCCTGTTGGCCATTGCTTCATTGTCGTGGCTCGGGTCAGTCATTTACATGACGACGTTGCCAATCGCCTGACCCTCACGCCGCTCGCTGAGTTCTAGCGGGCGTCGTGGCGGAAGGTGATTGACAGCCGTGGCCCAGTGGCGCGGCGACGCTTGGGGATCCGGTGTTGCCATTCGTGTTGGCAGGCGCCACCCATCACGAGTAGGTCGCCGTGGCCGAGGCCCCAGGTGAGTGATGCGCCTCCTTCTTCGCCATGTTCGAGGTCGCGGTTGCGGCGGAGTTGGAACGGGCGGCTTTCACCGACGCTGAGGATCGCAACGACGGGTTCGGTAACGATTTTGCGGTGGCGGTCGCCGTGCCACGCTACCGAGTCATTTTGATCGCGGTAGAGGTTGAACCCGATCGAGTCGAAGTGGCGCTTGTACCGGTCGGCGAGCGCCCAGCGCAGGTCGGCGAGGATCGGAAGGGGCATCTGGTCGTCGTCGGTTTCGCTCCACCAGGAGGTGAGGCGCGGTTCGTCGACGAGCCGGTCGTACATCGAGATGCCCGTCCGCTGGTGAAAGTCGACACGGTCCATCAGGTCGTCGAAGAGCGCATCTGACCCGCCGAGCCAGCCCGGTACGTATTCAATCCACGACGCCCCACTGAGTTGACTCCGCGAGGCGGACGAGAAGGATGAGTCGAAGAACGGGTCGTCGGACCCGAAGAGCGATGCTTGACGGAACATATGTTCGATTCTCGCGAACGAACTGTTGTTCGTCAAGCGCGAAATCTGCGCAATGAGCTCCGACATTCAATTCCGTTTCAGGCGCCACTTGCGCTTTGCGGGTCGTTGAGATTTCTTTCCGATCGTGTCAACCGATTCGGTTGCCTCAGGCTCTGTCATCACGACACCGATGGCTCGATCCGTCCGGGTACAAGTGAGATGCCCGAGAACCGGACCTTTCTTGCCGACATGCACAACCACATGAAAGACCGCAACATTGATCAACCGACAGCCGGAGGTCCACCCCCGGAAGGCCGTCGCCAACATTGAGGTGGCGGGGGTGGGCTCGCTACGGTCAAGCGGGCATGTCGTCTTCAAACCTTTTTGCCCACGACTCGATCCTCACGCCTGACCCGGTCGGTGAGGACGGCGCGCCACTCGAGGTGTTACACGACCGCGAATACCGAGTACGCGCCTTCCGTAAGCATGACGACCTCGTGCTCATCCGTGGCGCGATTCGTGACCAGAAGCCGCCTGGGTTGTACATCGACATCGACCCCGATCCGCTCACCGTGCACCACATGCAACTCGACATCGAGGTCGCCTACCCGTCGATGGAGATCGTGGCCGCGAACGTCGTGTTCGAGACGCACCCCAATGCGGAGTGCCCCCAGATCATCGACCACTACGACGGGCTGATCGGTCTGTCGGTCGCACGCGGCTTCACCCACAAGGTGCGCGAACTGTTCGGCGGCCCACGCGCGTGCACACACACCACCGCCCTCTTGCAGGCGATGGCGCCCGTGGCCGTGCAGTGCGTCTGGTCGATGCAGGCAGCGATCACGCGCCGCAATGCTGCCAACGGCATCGAGCAATCCGCGAGTGTGGTCAGCCGGTCCGATACGTGGAAGATGAACTTGAACACGTGCCACGTCTGGGCGGAGGACTCGCCAGTTGTGGCCAGCCTGCTCGCTGGTGAGCCGATGCCCGCTCCCGTGTTCGCAGAGGAACGACTCATCAACCTGGGGTTAAAGCCCGACGAGTGGCGCAAGCGAATCGGCGGCTGACGGACTCAAATCTGGGCCGATACGGGCTGATGACCAACAGCTGAGATGACTCTGCGTCCGCTGATGAGAATCGATTCCGCACCATCAGTAATCGGCTGAGTTGCTGCCCTGCTTCGAGCCCGACGAGCTGCCAGAATCAGGGGAAAGCAACCGGGACACGCTCGGTCATTCATGCTCGGGAGGAGACCCAAATGATCAGATCCGCCACCGTTCTGACCCTGGCCCTCGCTGCGGTCGGCGGGTGTACATCAAGCTCGGGTGCCGGTGTGCCAATCCCCGGTGCAGGCGTCGACACCACGGCCACAATCACCACGCCCGAAGTGGCCACGACCACTCCTGCGGCTGCACCGCAAACCGTTGCAACAACCGCAGCCCCGGTTGTGGCAACCGAGCCACCGATCACCGAGGTCGCAACGACCGTGCCGCCGCCGGTCACCGAAGCTCCCGCACCCACCGATCCGCCGCCCGCTCCCGTCGTGTTCTTCCGGCTGGGCGACGAAGGCCCCGAAGTCAGCATCATGCAGCTCAAGTTGGTGACCCTCGGTTACCTGTTGCTGGGTTACACCGACAGCGTGTTCGACCAGGCCACCGCAGATGGCCTCAGAGAGTTCCAAGGACAGTACGGCTTGGGAGTCGACGGCGTCTTCGGCCCGCTCACCAACCGAGCGCTCACCGCGGCAGCCCAGTCCGTCAACGTCGAAGACTGAGCGACCTCAGCCCCAACTCCTGTCGCTCCAACCCGGTTCAAGGAACAGTTGGTGGCCATCACTCATTTTCGGGTCCGTGGAGTTCGTCTCCGCGGTCGCTGGCCTCGAAGTGATCACAACCGTGGTACTCGTCGACGAGTTACACACCGACCCGGCGTTGATCGCGTTCTTCGTGATTGGGCTCGTCGCGCTCCCGACAGCGTTCACCGTTGCCAGCACGCACCGCCGACAACTGTTCGTACCCAACATGAGTTGAAGCAACCGGGTTGGAGTAACTCTTGTTGGTCAGGCTTGGGTGCGTTCGAGGCGGAGCGACGCTGAGTTCATGCAGAAGCGCTCGCCACTCGGTTCGGGTCCATCGGGGAAAACATGGCCCAGGTGGGCGTCACAGTTTGAGCACACCGCTTCGGTCCGCGCCATCCCGAACTTGCGATCGGTGACCCGGCCGACGTTGTCGTCGCCGAGCGCACTGAAGAACGACGGCCATCCGGTACCCGAGTCGTACTTCGTGTCACTACTGAACAGCTCGGTATCACACACCACGCACAGGTAGACACCCTCTTCCTTGGAGTCGTGATACTCACCGCTGAACGCCCGCTCGGTGCCCGCCTTCTGCGTCACCCGGTACTGCTCATCGGTGAGCCGCTCACGCAGCGAACGGTCGCTGGTGCTCTGCTCGGGACTCTTCTTACGCCGGTTCAGTTTCATATCGATCCTCCATTGGGTGATACGGAGTACAACCATTCTGACTCAGGATTCATGCCCGCGGCACGGTCAGCTTCGACATCACCACCCCAGCAATGACCTCGGTCATCGTGGTCATCGACAACGGCGCGGTGACCGTCGGCTACCGCTCACTCTCGGCTGGTTCCGTTTCGTCGCTCACGGCATCGGACGAGCCCGCTCTACGCCCACCGAAGGGGGCACATTTCGCCATGCCGAACCCGAGGGCGATTCCAAGAATGAGGAGGACACAACCAAGGCTGCTTTCGAGCGGCCAGACCCCAAACAAGATCAGATCGACCCAAACGAAGAGTCCGAGAAAGAAACCAGCGAAACCGCCAAGGGTCGGACGGCCACTCATGCTGTTGCTCCCCGTCGAAGGCCTGCGAGGGCAACACCCGCAACAGGAACTGCGGTGCCGCCGAGGGCGCCCGCACCCAAAATCGAATCGAAGAACCAACCTTCGACCTCTACGAACACGTGGCCGTCGCACCGCTCAGGACTGTCCTGATGGAATCCGACCACCTTGATCGGGACGCCCCTCGGGGTCAACTCCGGAAGCTTCCAATTCACGTTGCCCGTCTCCCTAGCAGCGGTTCCCGGCCCGCTCCAGGTCCACTCCTCTGTGAGTTCGATGCGGGGAACGAATGCCGGTGCCTCAATGAACACCCGGCCGTTGAACTCCCGCTCGTCGCGATCCTCACCACTGCCGGCGATGCCGCTGTAGGACGCATCACCCTCGAGCGGAATCTCATAGACACCAATCGACTGGTACGGGTCCATAACCGGGCCACCGGTCACGACCGCCTCGCCGGCACACATCCCTGTTGCATTGGGTGGGTCGTTGGCCTGGCCCTGGGCACCCCCGGCGGCGGAAAGCAGCAACATGCCACCTCCGGCGAGCAGCCCAACCGTGATACGTCGTTTCATGGTCACCACGGTCCACCAGAGGCGTCACCGAAACGTCATCGCGATCTTTCGTGGCTTCGTCGCTCGCCAAACCGCAAGATATCGGCGGCGGTCTCAACCGGTGAACGCAACATCACCCGATTCTCGATGACAGCGAGGCGTTGCAATGGGCGCTCACATGACCCCCGCCGACCACAACCAGATCTGGGACTACGTCGAGGCCGGCGAGTCCTTCGCCTCGATTGCCAAGGTGATCGGCAGCCGCCTGACGACAGTGCGCGACTTTGTTGCCAAGCACGACGGACTTCGACCGCTGCCACCAAAGCCTCGCTCCGAGAAGCGGTCGCCGGTCGACGACCGCGAGGAGATCTCACGCGGCTTGGCCATCGATGAGTCGTTCCGAACGATCGGTCGACGGCTAAGCCGTGCACCGTCGACGGTGTCGCGCGAAGGCAATGCCAACGGCGGCCGAACCCGATAACGAGCCGTCTCGGCCGAGGCGGCGGTGGCCGAGCGAGCCAAGCGTCCAAAGATCTCCAAGCTGATCGACAACCCCTTGCTGCAGTCGGTGGTCGAGGCGAAGCTCACTGAATTCTGGTCACCCGAACAGATCGCTGGATGGCTTCGCGTCGACTACCCCGACGATGAGTCAATGCGGGTCTCGCACGAAGCGATCTACACGGCGTTGTACGCCAAGCAGCTCGTTGCTCGACCGAAGCTGTGTCTGCGAATGCGACGACCTCTACGTCGCCGTCGACATCGTCGCAAGAACCAGGGGCAGGGTCGCATTCGGAACCCGGTGCATTCCTGATAGCACCCTTGGCGAACAAGTTGCGTTGGGCGCCGTTCTGGACGGCCCGCTCGTGCCGACGGCCTCCAGCACTTCGCAGGGGGCTCAGACTGTGGCGTTCCTGGCCGCGGTCTTCAAACAAGTGCCGGTGGTCGCGGCGAGCGGTGCCGACTGCGCCGATTTCCATATGGCCTATGGTTTGTCGGTGGGCTTTGACATCCGATTCCAGGTACTGACGTTGCCGGGGAGGCCCTACGCTGAGTACCGGACTCAAGTCTTGCGACTAGAGGAGTTGGGTTTCGACATCGCTGCGGTTCCCGACCACTTCTGCGACTGGGCGAACCCACCAGCCGCGTGGCTGGAATGCTGGACACTGCTCGCAGCACTCGCTGCGGAGACCTCCACGATTCGCCTCGCGAGCAACGTCGCCCAGATCCCACTGCGAAATCCGGGTGTCCTGGCACACCAGGCGATTACCGTCGATCACGTGTCGGGCGGGCGTCTGGAACTTGGAATCGGCACCGGCCTCACCATCGATCCCGGCACCGAGATGATCGGGCTTCCGAACTGGTCCAACCCCGAGCGGGCCGCACGGTTCGGCGAGTACATCGAGCTCGTTGGGCTGCTGCTGAGCCAGGAGGTGACGACGTTCGACGGTCGTTACTACCAGGCAACCAATGCTGTGATGAACCCGTCGTCGCTGCAATCTCCTCGTGTTCCCGTTGTGGCTGCGGCCCTCGGACCCAAGATGATGTCGCACGCGGCCCGCTGGGCCGACACATGGAACACGATGAGTTTCGATTCGGACTTCGCCGCCCAGATCGACGAGCTGGGCACGCGTGCGCAGCGCATGAACGAACTGTGCGCATCCATCGATCGCAACCCTGAGAGCCTGCGGCGAAGCGCAAACCTATTCGATGCACAAGCTCGGGCCCAGGGTGGGCGGCTGCGTTACTACGACGATGAAGCCCTCTTCGAGCACTTGGTTCGCAGCCTTGTTGCCGCTGGCTTCACCGATATCGGGCTGTACTACCCCAGCGACCCAGATCAGATCCCCGCCTTTGAGCACTTAGCGACCAACGTTATTCCCGAACTTCGCAACTGACCGCCAGCGGCCGCTCAGTAACCCCTCGACAACAGCACGCAGAATCACACCCACCGACCGAACAAACGAGGGCTTGGATCACAGGCATATCTACCCCCACCGAGCACCCGATAATCGCTGCCATCAGCGTGGACTCATCGGCTTCGCCGACCTTGTGGTGTTGTGCTGGTTCCACGATCATCATCACTTCCTCCACGACGACCACACCTCGAAACCAGCCGCTGACGCCAATGAGCGCTCGCCCGTCATTCCCTCCGCTCAAATCCGATTGACGGAAACGGAGACACACCTGGAGGAGTTGGTTGGACCAACTCCGAGATCACATCTCAGCGTTCAGCGAGTCCGTGCCCATACGCCCAGATCACCAACTCGACG
>JBLFZD010000125.1:0-8994 GCA_047610085.1 Ilumatobacter sp.
GGTCACCCATGATCCGTCCGATGCGTTTCTTCTGGCGGACCGCCTGTACATCGTCGAAAACGGTCGGATCTCTCAGTCGGGCAGCCCCGATGAGATCCGCCGAAGCCCCGCGACTCCCTATGTTGCCGCGCTGTCGGGAACGAACCTTTTCACGGGTTCGGCGTCCGCCGGATCTGTCGTGCTCACCGAGCACGATCATGTGATCACGATTGCCGACACGGCGATGACGGGTCCGGTACTCGTGACCGTCCATCCCACGGCGATTTCTCTTCACGTCGAGCAGCCAAGCGGAAGCCAGCGCAACACCTGGCTCGCGACCGTCGACCTCGTGGAACCGTTGGGAGACACGGTACGAGTCACGTTGTCGGGTCTCATTCCCGTCGCTGTTGACGTGACGCCCGGCGCCGTCACGTCGTTGGGGCTCGGGCCAGGTTCGTTGGTCTGGGCAGCGGTGAAGGCCACCGAAGTGCACGCCTCGCCGGCCTGACCGACCCGCTCAGGATGCTGCGGCAACGAGCCAGGCGGTGACCACCACGACGAATGTCAACAAGATCGCTTCGGCGGTGAGCACCGATCGCAGCGTCGCTTGCGCGTCGACGTCGTGTGGGTCGGCGAGCAGCAATGGCTTCAGACGGAAGTGGTTGTACGCGCCACAGCTCGCAGCGAGTGCAACCGCAGCGGTCTTGAGCAGAAGGATTTGACCCCACTCGGTACCGGTGATCTCGCCGAACCCATCGAGAACGAGCACGGCCATGACCAACCCCGCGCCCGCCACTGCGATGAGGGCAATCGTGGCAAATGGGGAGAACCGGACCACAAGTTCGCCACCTCGAGTTCGTTGGCCGCGTCGGTGGCGCCACCAGACCAACGCCGCAATCGTGACGACCCCACCGAACCAGATACTCCCCGCCAGAACGTGCACGCTGTTGACCACAGCGTGGAGCGGTTGCCATCCCTTCGACACCGTGTGGCCGTCGAACCAGAATGACGTCACGAGCAAAATGACACCCGGGGCCGCGAGCTTCGACGACCGCGGAGACCACCGCTCAGGGGCCGTACGAGATTCGGCCACGGGTGGATGCTGCTCGATGACCGCTGCCGACAGTGAGCGCTTCGGACGAACGAACGCGATCCGAACACCGATGACAACCAGCACTGCTCCGACCATGCGCAGTGCCATCGCGAGACCCGGCGTCGACCGCCAACCCGACGCGAACGACGACAACGTGGCGGCGTTCGAACCGAGGTATTCGAGCATCGCTCCCACAATCGCGAGGCAACCTGCGATCCGAACAGAGTGGACCAGCCCAACGATTTCTGCCCGGGTCCCTCGCAGTACCCACATCAGGATCGCGAGCGCACCGATCAACGCTCCCACGGCCGGGAGCGACAGAATGCGTCCCACGAGCTGGCGGGTGTCGCCGGGCGTCGAAGTGTCGACCATCAAGAAGTCATCGAGGGCGACTGCTGACGTGACGTCCGGCGACGGCTCGCTCACGGCTCCCGTCGCCACCTGTGCGTTGTCTTGGTCGGTTGGCGCACTGTCTTCGACGGCGACCGCCGCTGCTTGCGTGTCGGGAGGGGTGGTCTCGGTGCCCAACGCGGTGACGGTGGGTGCGGTCGTGGCTGACGACACCGTGGTCTCCACCACGGTGGTTGGCGCTGGTGCCGTGACCGTAAATTGGAACGCCCCTTCGATCGGGTGGGCATCGGCAGCCTGCACGTGCCAGCGCACACCGATGTCGCCGCCGGCGAGCGGAGGATCAAACGTGACCACGAACGTCCGCTGATCGGTGGTGACAATCGACGTGGACACTCGGACCTGCCCCGAGGGGTCGAGGGCGACGAATTCCTCACCGACCGGTGTGGCATCTCCGGTGAACACGATCGTCACGACCTCAACCGGCTGATCGACCATCTCACCGTTCGATGGTGAGGATGATTCGAATCCGGTGTGCGCAGCAACCGTGCCCGGCGTCACGAGCAGCACAGTCAGCACGATGAGCACGGCAAGCAGTGCCCACGTGCGGTTGATCAATCGCATCACATCACTTTAGGCGGCTCCCGATGCCAGACGGCCCCACGCCCGTAGGTCCGACCGCTTCCTCCCTGATCAGCAGCTGTTTTCGAAGGATCCGCGAACTCTGAAGTAGCCCCACGTCATGATGGGATTCATGTCGATCGTGTCAATGATTCTTGCGGTGGTTCTGGCGCTCGTCGCAGCTGCGGTGGCGTTCGTATTCGCCACGCGCCGCGCCGACACCCAGAACACCTCGGTTGAAGCAGCCGTCGATGCTGCGGTCTCGCGTGCGGTCGTCGAGGCGCGGCTGCAGGCATCGTCCGAGCGCGATGCCGCGGTGAAGGCCGCGCTCGAACAGTCAGCAACGCTGCAACGCGAACAGTTTGACGCCACGATGGCCCGCCAAGAAGCGCAACTCGCCTCGACCACCAATCAGGTCAAGGCCCAGCTCGAGACCACCACGGCCCACGTCAAAGAGCAATTGGCAGGCACCAGCGCGCAGTTGAAGGAGCAGACCTCGACCGACCTCGGCGCCAAGAAAGACGTCATCGATGCCCGACTTGACCAGGTCCACGCTGAAATGCGCGGCGAGTTGGCAAAAGTCTCCGAGATGCTCGCAGCACTGGGCGAAAGCAGCGCCCAAAAATTCGGGCAGGTCGAGTCATCACTTCGTGCACACATGGAAATCGCCAACACCTTGTCCGAATCGACCCAGGCCTTGAAGTCAGCGTTGGCGAACCCGCAAGCCCGCGGGCAGTGGGGCGAAAGGATGGCCGAGGACGTGCTGCGCGTCGCCGGGTTCATCGAACACGTCAACTACAGCAAGCAGACCCAGATCGACGGTGGCACCGGGCGACCGGACTACACGTTCCACATGCCCAAAGGCCAGACACTCTTCATGGACGTCAAGTTTCCCATGGCGGCGTACCTGCGCTATCTCGAGGCGAACTCTGAAGCTGAGCGCGAGGCACATCTCAAGCAGTTCCTCACCGACGTCAGGGCACGCGTCAAGGAACTCGCCAAGCGCGAGTACGCCATCGAGGGTGGCGGTTCGGCACTCGACAACGTGCTGCTGTTCATTCCGAACGAGCAGCTCACCGGCTTCATCCACGAGCACGACCCCAACCTCATCGAAGATGCGATGGGCCAGCAGATCGTGATGTGTTCTCCGATGACGTTGTTTGCGTTCCTCGGCGTCATCCGCCAAGCCCACGACAATTTCACCATCGAAAAGACGAGCGACGAGATCCTGTCGCTCATCGGCAAATTCGGAAACGAATGGATCAAGTACACCGAACAGCTCGGCAAGCTCAAGCGCCGCTTTTCGGGCATGGAGAAGGACTTCGAAGAACTGACCGGCCCGCGCCAACGCAAGCTCGAACAGCCGCTGCGCGATCTCGACGCCATCCGCCAACAACGGAACCTCCCCGTCGATGCCGAATTGTTTGCGCGCGAAGAAGCCTTGGACGATGAAACGCCTCCGAGCGGCAACGTCCGTCATCTCGGTGCCTGAGCGTCAATCTTCGGCGTGATGCTGGCAGGCTCAACGCGTGTCCCAGCCGGCTTTTGAATTCGACGACGTCCCGGTGGACGATCCGGGCGACCTGACGTTCAGCGTCGGCGAACTCGCCGACGCGATCGATGAGCAACTGAGAAGAGGCTTCCGCGACGGAGTGTGGGTCCGAGGCGAAATCAATGGCTTCAAGCGCGGCGGCCCACATATTTACTTCTCGCTCGTTGAGAAGGACGGCAACACCGAAGCCAAGATTGAGGTGAAGCTTTTCGCCCCACAGATCGCTCGCCTCACGCCCAAGCTCCGCGCCAACCGGCTCGACCTGCGTGACGGACTCAAAGTCCGAATCCGTGGCCACCTCGACTTTTACAAGCCGCGAGGAGCCCTCGGACTCAAGATGTTTGACATCGATCCGAACTACACGCTCGGTGAGATCGCCCAGTCCCGCGAAGAGGTTCTCAAGCGGCTCATCGCCAGTGGCCTCACCAGGCTCAACTCGCAGCAGACATTCTCCCGAATTCCTTTACGGATCGGTGTGGCCGCAAGCGTTGGGTCTGCTGGTTTCGCCGACTTCGAGAGTGAACTGGCCAGCAGCGGGTTTGGATTCGAACTGGTGGTTGCCGATACGCGGGTGCAAGGCGAGGGCGCCGACCGGATGGTGGCTGGCGCCATTGGCACGCTGGCGCGCGGTGCCCGCAAGGGCCTGCTCGATGCCATTGTGGTGATCCGTGGTGGCGGCGCCAAGAACGAACTTGCCGCGTTCGACAGCGAACGAATCGCCACAACCATTGCGATGGTGTCGTGCCCAGTACTCACCGGCATCGGCCACGAGATTGACCGCACGATCGCCGATGAGGTCGCCCACACCGCACTCAAGACCCCTACAGCGTGCGCGACGGCGCTGGTCGAACGAGTGGCCAGCTACGTGAACGACACCGAGATGGCCTTCGAGGCCATCGCACGTCAGGCGCTCACCATCGTCGACGCCGCCGACCATCGCCTCACCGATACCGCCCGCCGAATCGCCGGACGCACAACGGCAGCAATCGAGCGTGCCGACGAACGTCTCACGATGCGCCAGGCGCAACTCGTCACCATCGCTCCGGCCGCACTCACTCGCTCATCGGACCGACTCGACGCCGCAGCAACGCGCCTGCTCGACCGTGCCGAAATCACCACCGATCGTGAAGCTAGCCGACTCCACGTCTTTGCCGCTCGTGTCGCCGCCGTCGATCCGGCGGTGCAGCTCGCTCGCGGCTGGACCATCACCCGCAACGCCGCTGGCGAAATCGTCCGCTCCACCGCCGATCTCAATCCGGGCGACGTACTCTCCACCGATCTCATCGACGGAGCGATCACCAGCGTGGTCGACACCGTCGTTCCCCGACCCGACGCTCCCGAAAGCGATGCCAACGTATGACCGACTCCGCCAACTCCGAAACTCCGGGCTACGCCGACGCACTGCGCGAGCTGGATGGCATCTTGCGTGAACTCGAAGGGTCCGATGTTGATGTCGACCGGCTCGCTGAACGAGTCGCACGTGCGTCGGAACTCATCACGCTGTGCCGCGACAAAATCACCACCGCCGACCTCCAAATCCGCCAGGTCACCGCAGACCTCGACGCCGCTGCCGACGTCAACAACGCAGGCTGATTCATCGGTCACGGCGGCCTCGGTTCTCAAGCGCACAAGTAGCATTCAACACCATGCCTGGCAGTGCTCCCGCCTCACTTCGACGACTCGCTGACAGGGTCACCGGCCGTCTTGACGAGTTTCTCGCGGCGGAACGCGACCGCTGGGCTGCATTCGACCCCGAACTGGCGCAACCAATCGACGAGATCCGTCGGTTGGTCCTCTCGGGCGGCAAACGTCTCCGTCCGGCTTTCTGCCACTGGGGCTACGTCGGCGCTGGCGGCGCAGCCGATGATCAGATCGATATTGACGCGGGCGCTGCCTTCGAGTTGATGCATGCATTCGCGTTATTCCACGACGACGTAATGGATGACGCCGACTCACGCCGCAATCAGCCGACCACCCACACCGTCGCAGCCCAAGAACATGCCGAGAAGGGCTGGGCTGGCGAGTCACGCCGATTTGGCGAAGGCGTCGCGATCCTGGTGGGCGACCTTGCGTTTGTCTACGCAGACCAGCTACTCGAAGAGGCCACTCCCCAAGCTGCCAAGATCTGGAACGAGCTGCGGATCGAGCTGAACATTGGCCAGTACCTCGACATTCTCGGCGGCGTGAGCCGAACCCGCGACGTCATTCGGGCCGAGCGAATCTGCCGGTACAAGTCCGGCAAATACACGATTGAACGTCCGTTGCACCTCGGAGCTGTGCTCGCTGCACCCGAGCACGCAGGCGAGCTGCTGCCGCACCTGAGCAACTACGGGTTGCCGCTTGGCGACGCGTTTCAGATGCGCGATGATGTGATGGGCGCGTTCGGTGACGAAGCCGTCACCGGCAAGCCGGTCGGAGGCGACCTCATCGAGGGCAAGCCAACCCCGCTCCTCGCCCGCTCGACGCGGAGGGCGAACGACGCACAGCGCGAAGTGCTCGAACTGGTCGGCGACCCACACATGACTCCCGAGACCGTTGCCAGGATCCAACAGGTCATGGTCGAGACGGGCGGACTCGACGAACTTGAGGCACACATCGCAGCGCTTACTGAGTCGGCTGTCACCTCGCTCGATGCAGCACCGATCACCGAAATCGCCAAAACTGAACTGGTGAAACTTGCCGAGTACGTGAGCCAAAGGGACGTCTGATGCGCGTCGTTGTCATTGGAGCCGGCCTCGGCGGACTGTCTGCCGCGGCGCACCTGAGCAAGGGCGGGCACGACGTCACCATCGTCGAGCGTGAAGCGGTACCCGGTGGCCGAGCCGGGATGGTCCGGTCGCACGGGTTCAATCTCGACAACGGGCCCACCGTGCTCACGATGCCCAATCTGCTCGAAGAAGCCTTCGTGGCCGCGGGCGCCAACATGGCCGATCACGTCACCATCAAGCCGGTCGATCCGATGTATCGAGCCTGCTACGCCGATGGCTCGACGTTGTTCGTCAAGCACGGTCGCGAGGCGATGACCGAAGAGATTCGACGCTTCGCAAACGATAAGGAAGCGAAGGCATTCGGAGACTTCTCTGACTGGCTCGAGAAGCTCTACACCGCAGAGATGCGGTCCTACATCGACACCAATCTCAATTCGCCACTCGACCTCATCAAACCGTGGCGCGACGGTCTAGCAATTCTAAAGATGGGCGGCTTTGGCAAGCTCGACAAGAAGGTCGCATCGTTTTTCGATGATCCGCGACTCCAGCAGATCTTCAGCTTCCAGTCGATGTACGCCGGCTTGGCACCATATGAGGCTCTTGCCATCTACGCAGTCATCACCTACATGGACTCTGTCGAGGGCGTGTTTGTGCCAGAGGGTGGCATGCACCAGATGGCAGTCGGCTTGGCTGAAGCCGTCGAGCAGGCCGGCGTCACGATCCGCTATTCGTCTCCCGTCTCCCACATCGTCCGTCACAGCAGCGGCCGGGTGAAGGGTGTGCGCCTCGGAACCGGAGAAGGCTCCGAGATGCTCGAAGCGGACGCCGTGGTGTGCAACCCCGACCTTCCGGTGGCGTACCGCGAACTCCTGGGTGACGTCCAGGCACCCAAAAAGGCACGCGATGGCAAGTACTCACCATCATGCCTCCTTTGGATCGCCGGTGTGAAAGGGCTGCCGCCAGAGGATGCAGCGCACCACAACATCCACTTCGGCGACGATTGGGGTGGCTCGTTCAAGGCACTCATCAAGGACGGCGTACGGATGCCCGACCCGTCGATTCTCGTCACGCTGCACAGCCTGGACGACCCACAACTCGTTCCCGACGGTTGTTCGAGCCTGTACGTACTCGAGCCCACGCCAAACCTGAGCGGCAAAATTGACTGGTCAAAAGAGCGGGAAACGATCACAGACTCGCTGCGCACGAGGGTTGCGTCCCTCGGATATCCGACCGATGTCGTAGTCGAAGAGGTCTATGACCCCCAGGACTGGGAGCGGATGGGCATGGAGCAGGGCACACCGTTTGCACTGGCTCATACGTTTTTCCAGACCGGCCCATTCCGGCCCAACAACGTCGACAAGCGCGTGCCTGGGCTGATCTTCACGGGTTCGTCCACATTGCCAGGTGTTGGCGTGCCGATGGTGCTGGTGTCGGGCAAGCTCGCCGCCCAGCGTGTCGATGAATACGCTCAACGCTGAACGGTGAGCACATCGGGCAGCTCACACCGCACACCACATCCCGGCGTTGAACAGTGAGCGATCCGCTCCGTTCGCACATCATCGATGAAGACGGCTCTACTATCACGTTGATGCGTCTCCCCAACTTCATCCATCGGAAACCACCGGTGCCCACGACGCATCTCGTGCCGACGGGCCCCGTCACTCTCGACGAGAGCTATGCGCTTTGCCGTGAGTTCAACAAGCGCCACGGCACCACCTACTACTGGTCGACCAAAGTGCTTCCGAAAGTCAAGCAGCACCACGTGCATGCGCTCTACGCTTTCGCTCGGTATGCCGATGACATCGTCGACGAGATACCGTCACAGGGTGGCCGTGACGTGCCCACCGAGGTACGAGCCGCTGCACTGAAGGACTTTGGTGACCGGTTCTTTGCCGACCTTGAGACGGGAAAATCGAGCGACCCTGTACTCAAGGCTGTGGTGCACACCGTGCGTGCGTTTGATCTCGACACTACGGCGTTCGACCGTTTCCTCCGATCAATGACAATGGACCTGACGGTCGAGTCGTACGAAACCTGGGAAGACCTCCTCGTCTACATGGATGGCTCAGCTGCAGTGATCGGCGAGATGATGCTGCCAATCCTCGAGCCAACCGACTACGACGTCGCTCTCCCCCGTGCTCGAGATCTCGGCAATGCGTTCCAGCTGACAAACTTCCTCCGCGACATCAATGAGGACCTCGACCGCGGCCGCCAGTACATGCCGCTCGAGGATTCGCGCCGATTCGGAGCCGACCTGACAGACCGACGAGCTACGCCCGAGTTCGTCGAGTTGATGCAGTTCGAGATCGACCGCTGCCGAGCGCTCTACACATCGGCAGAAATCGGTATTTCGATGTTGCCGGACCGTTCGGCCAAATGTGTCGGCGCAGCACACACGCTCTATGGGCGGATCCTCGACAAGATCGAAGCACAGCAGTACGACGTATTCACCTCGCGGGCGTCGGTGTCAACCACCGAGAAAGCCCGCCTCGTCGCCTCGCTGATCCGATGAGTTCCATCCGTCGCAGTGACCGAGTCGCGGCGATCTCGGGAGCGATCACGATCGCCGGCATGATCGCGACGCCACTCTTACCTCAGCAAGGTCAGGGTAGAAAGATCTTGTCATCGGTCGTCGTGAGCGGGATGTTCGCGACGTCGGCAGCCAACGCCGTTCGCCGATGGGGTGCCGCCCG
>JBLFZD010000126.1:0-8945 GCA_047610085.1 Ilumatobacter sp.
GCTCGAACGAGTTCGCAAAGAGATACGTCCACTCAGCGTCGGACTGCATGGCGTAGCCATAGATCGGGGCCGCCCCTCCTTGTGTGGCCTGACGAAAATCCAGTCGGGCCAACGTGTTCGGGTCGTAAGTAGCAACGAACGTCGCGTCGGGGTGCCAGCCCAATCCATCTGGCGGCTTGGGATCAAAGGTGTCCTTGCGCATCCGGGCCCAGAACACATGAAGTCGCCCGTTGTGAACCTCGCCACCCATTGGCCAGAACCACGTGGACAACGTGCTCGTTCCCGTTCCGAGCTCAAAGGGGCGCGGCTTCGATGTGGACCCGCGATGCAAAAGACGGAAGCAGTTTCCGTCTTGCACCATCGCCGAGTTGTGAATGAAGCTCGCCTTGTCCAAAGTTGCTGCGGTGTTCGAGTGATCGACGAACGTATCTTGGAACAGCCACAGATGACGGCCACCGCCGAGCGGATACACGTGCTGGTAATCCCAGCCGAGCACCGGGCCGATGCGCTGCGCGAAAAACTCGTCGAGGGCTTGAGCCGACAAGTCCCGCACGCACCCAACGTTGGTCGACACGTGGCCACCTGAAGTGGTGAACACGCTGCCTGCCCACGGCGCTGGCGGCGCTGCTGGCGGTGGCGGCGGTGGTTCAACCGGCACCGGCCGAGCGACCACGGACGGCTGATCGTCCTGAGGCGGGGCGGTCGCGGGCGGCGATTCGGTCGTGGTGGTGGTCGATGACGTGGCGGTCGATGACGTGGTATTGGTCGCGGCCTGCGAGGCCGACGCAACTGGCACCTCGATGGTGGTCGCTGGCAGCAACGTGCTCGTAGGTGTCGGTATTGGGTTTCGGCCACGATCACGTTCGGCGACGTTCGCACCGCGCACCGACTCATCACCCGAAGCGAGCACGACGGCCACGACACCGAGGCCCATGACCATTGCGATAATTCCACCGATGGCCCACAGACGGTTCGTCTGGTGCCCCCACTTCGGCGGCAGCGCAAACGACAGCGGCGGATCGATGTCACCATCCGATGGACCAATCGGTGCCGGCCACCCACCTTGGTGTTGACCGCCTTGCTCCATCGCCTCCCAACTCTACGACGCTCGCTCCGCACGGAGGGTCGGCGCAGCGGCGTTCATCAACGGGCCGGGTGGCTCGCGATTGGGCTCTGTATCCTCGAGTCATGGCAAATCCGCAGCTCTCCCAGGGCGCATTCGACAAACTGCAGGTCGAATTCGACGATCTCACCACTCGCGGTCGAATCGATATCGCCAACAAGATTGAGGTTGCCCGCGAAGAGGGCGACCTCAAAGAGAACGCTGGCTATCACGCCGCAAAGGACGAGCAAGGCCACATGGAAGGCCGGATCCGCCAACTCGAACACCTCCTGGAGAACTCCGAGATCGTGGCGGCTTCGCAGGTGTACACCATCGTGTACGACGGTGATTCCGACGACATGGCCGAGCGCTACCTCATCGGCAACATGGAAGAAAGCATCGAGGACGCCGATGTGATCAGTTCCACCTCGCCGCTCGGCGCTGCGCTCGATGACGCCAAGGAAGGGGACTCGATCTCGTACGAAGCACCCAATGGTTCGTTGACCGTGAAGGTGCTGAAGGTCGAATCGGTCTGAGCCAGATCGACGACACTGTTGTCGACGAGCCCGTAGTCAAAGAACCGGTCGACAGCATCGAGCCACAAGCAGGCCACGCTCCAGATCTTCCTGAGGGACGCCTTCTCGAGCTTCCCGACCGTGGCACGATCGCCATTCGCGACTTCGGTCCGCGCGATGCCGACACAACAGTTTTCTTATTGCACGGGTGGACCGCCACGGCCGACCTGAACTGGTTCCGTTGCTACCAAGCGCTCTCCGAGCGGTTTCGGGTGATTGCCTTTGACCATCGAGGCCACGGTTCGGGGCTGCGATCCAGGAAGCGATTTCGTCTGGAGGACTGCGCCGACGATGCCGTCGCCGTCGCCGACGCGATGGGAATCGACACCTTCGTTCCCATCGGCTATTCAATGGGTGGGCCGATTGCGCAGCTCATCTGGCGACGTCACCCAACCCGAATTTCCGGCTTGGTGCTCTGCGCGACCGCGCCGGTGTTCTCGGTCAGACGAATCGAACGGCTCTCATTTCTCGGTGCAAGCGGACTCGCTGCGCTCGCCCGAATCACTCCTGAACAAGCTCGAATCTGGCTCACCGATCAGCTGTATCTGCAACGTAAGTCACGCGAGTGGGAGCCATGGGCGATAGAGGAGGCCGCCAGCCATGACTGGCGAATGCTGCTCGAAGCCGGCACCGCCATCGGCAACTTCGACTCAACCGAGTGGATCGGCGACATCGACGTGCCCGTCTCCCTTGTGGTCACGATGGACGATCCGGTCGTGAGTCGTCGCCGCCAAACCATGTTGTTCGATGCGATTGCGAACGCATCCGTCTTTCGCGTCGAAGGCGACCACGGCGCCGTGGTCGAGGCTGCCGATCAATTCGTTCCATCTCTTCTCCGAGCAATTACCTCTCTCCAGAATCGAACGCAATGACCACATCTCCCCAACCAAAGCGCTCTCTTCGCCGCCTCGGCACTGCTGCCCTCGCAGGTACCGCACTCACCGCCAGCGGCTTTGTGCTTTTCTCCCGCAGCGACCGAAGTGGTCGTCTCGAAAAGAGTTGGGCAGGACGAAGCGCCCGACTCGCACGGATGGGGGCAAAGGTTGGCGGCACCTACGCCTCGACCGCTGCGCGTAAGACCTTTGCGTCGGCTGAACGACGTGACGAACTCGATCGCGAACGCGAGTTCCGCACAGCCGACCAAGTGGCGCAAGAGCTCGGCCAGATGAAGGGCGCGTTGATGAAGCTTGGCCAGATGGCCAGCTACCTCGACGACGGGCTCCCCGAGCCGATGCGACTCGCGCTCGCACAATTACAGTCCGACGCGCCCCCAATGTCCACGGAACTCGCTCGATCGACCGTCGAGTCTGAACTCGGCGGATCGATCGAAGAACTGTTCGTCGAGTTCGACGACGAACCAATTGCCGCTGCCTCAATCGGCCAGGTACATCGAGCAATCATCATCGATGAGAACGGCGTCGAACGAGCGGTCGCCGTGAAGGTTCAGTACCCCGGTGTGGGCGAAGCAATCGCCTCGGACCTCCGCAATGCCGACATGCTCGGAGTGCTGCTCAAGCAGAGCTTTGGAGGTCTCGACCCGTCGGAGATGGTCGACGAGATCAAGATCCGCCTCGCGGACGAAGTCGACTACGAACTCGAAGCCAAGAACCAGCAACTCTTCGTCGACTACTACCGCGACCACCCGTTCATCCGTATCCCCGAGGTCGTTCACTCGTTCTCGACAAAGCGCGTTCTGACGACCGAACTTGCGCACGGCCACCGGTGGTCAGAAATGATTGACGGCGACCAGGAAACACGCGATCGCGTCGGCGAAATCATCTTCCGATTCGTCTTTCGCTCGCTCTACCGATTCGGGGCGTTCAACGGCGACCCGCATCCGGGCAACTATTTGTTCCACGACGACGGCACCGTGACCTTCCTCGACTTCGGCTTGGTCAAGCACTTCACCGGTGACGAACTCCACATGTTCGGTTCAATGGTGAAGGCCGCTGTAGTCGACTTCGACCCGATCGAATTCCGTCGCATTGTCGAGCAAGCCGGCATGTTGTTGCCGGGTGCTCCCGTCGATACCGACGAGGTCGGTGAATACTTCTCTCTTTTCTACGACACGGTCCGAACCGATCGGACAATGAGCTGGACCCGTGAGTACGCCAACAGCGTTGTGCGCCACACCTTCGACCGTTCGAGCCCCATCAGTCAGTACGCCACCGTCCCGCGCGCATTCGTGTTCATTCAGCGAATCAACCTCGGCTTGTACGCACTACTCGGAGAACTTGAGGCCACCGGCAACTACCGACGCATCGCATCCGAACTGTGGCCATTCGTCGACGCCGAACCGTCAACAGAGCTGGGTCGCGCCGAGGCCGAATGGCTCACTCGTGCTGACCACGACTGATCCTTCGCGCAGGCCTCAGCCTGCCTGACCACTTCTTGTCGCAACCGAGCGATAGCTTCATCGAAATGCGCCGATCTCTCGCACTCATCACCATCACCGCTCTGAGCTTGGCTGCCTGTAGCGGATCCGACGATGCTGATACGGTTGCTTACACGGTTGCCAACGAGGCCGACACCATTGAGGAGTCCGAGGACGCCGACGTCACCGACACGCTGCCAGCGGTTGAGGCACCACCGAGCAACCCCGACAAGCCCGAGGTCGAACTGCCCAGCGAGCTTCCGACCGAGTTGGTTCGGACGGTGCTCACTGAGGGAACCGGTGACGCTGCCGAAGCGGGCGACACGGTCATCGTCGACTACGTCGGTGTGCGTTCGGTGGATGGCGTCGAGTTTGACGCCAGCTACGACCGTGAGCCCTTTCCGGTCAGCCTTGGAACGGGAAGCGTCATTCAGGGATGGGATGACGGACTCGTGGGCGCTCAGGCCGGCGAACAGGTACAGCTCGATATCCCCTCTGATCTTGCCTATGGCGATGCAGCCCGCAGCGAAGTCATCCGGGAAAACGAAGCCCTCACCTTCGTAATCGATGTTCGCGCTGTCATCAAATCTGCCGATCCAGCCGACGCTCCGACCGCACCCGGTGTGACGCTCTCCGTCGGCGAGGGCGTGGCCGACACCGAGTTCAAAGATTTGGTTGTCGGTGATGGTGCCACCCTCGAAATTGGCAACACCGCCGTGATCCGCTACGTGAATTTCCGTGGCGACAACGGCGTGGCAATCGAGACCAACTGGAGCAGCGACCCGGTTCAGGTTCCGTACAGCGAGGACCTGCTGTCCGGCCTCCTCGAAGGCATGGAGGGCATGAACGTCGGCGGGCGTCGTGCGATTACCGTGCCGCCCGAAGACGGCTTCGGCGAAGAGGGCAACCCCCAGGGTGGGCTCCCAGCCGGCACCGACATGATCTTCGTGATCGAACTCGTCGGCACCTACTGAGCAAGCCCCGCAACCGCGCCCGGCTCAGTTGTTGACGACCTCACGGAGGTCGAGCCCGAGGTCAAGCGCCCGAGCCGAGTGGGTCAGCTCGCCCACAGCAATGAGGTTGACTCCGGTTTTCCCAACAGCGTGTGCTGTTTCAAGCGTGAGCCCGCCACTGGCTTCGAGCCTGACCGACGGCTTCATCTCGTCGCGGATCGCAACCGCTTCGCGCATTTGATCTGGCGAGAAGTTGTCGATGAGTACCTCGTCGGCGCCCGCAACAATCGCTTCGCGTAGCCCGTCGAGTGTGTCGACCTCGATCTCGACAGGGATACTCGCTGCAAGTGCTCGGACTCGCTCGAAGGCCTCGGTGATGCCACCAGCAGCAACGACATGATTGTCTTTCACGAGCGCCATGTCCGAGAGCCCCATCCGATGATTGACACCTCCGCCACATCGCACTGCGTACTTCTCCAATGCCCGCAGCCCCGGCGTAGTCTTGCGCGTGTCGCGGACCGTCGCTGACGTTCCATCGAGCGCATCCGCCCACTGGCGCGTCAGACTTGCAATACCCGACAGATGGCAAAGCAGATTCAACGCCGTCCGTTCGGCCGTGAGCAGCAACCGAGTCGGAGCGGCAACACGAGCGACCTCTGTTCCGGGCCTGACGCGTTCCGCATCGTCGACGAGGTACTCGACGTCGCTCGCGTCGCCGCCGCAAACCGTCTCGATGACCGCGGCCACGACCGGGAGGCCTGCGACCACGCCATCTTCACGGGCGCCAAAGGTCGCAACACTGCGCTGTTCAGACGGAATTGTGGCGTTGGAGGTGACGTCGATGCCCCCCATCAGATCTTCCGCAATCGCCAGCCGGATCAGCGCTGACAGGGCGTCAGGGTCCAGACCCGTGGCGATGAGTCGGTCACGGGTAGCCGTCGACAGCGGGTGGAGTGCGAACATTTACTGATCCTAAGGCGAGCACCGATGGGGTCATGGATGGGGTCAGGCATGGATGGGGTCAGGCACCCTCCGCACCCCACATGGATGGGGTCAGGCATGGATGGGGTCAGGCACCCTCCGCACCCCAAGCACCTTCCGGACCCCAGATATCGGGATCACGGATATCGACAGCATGGATGGGGTCAGGCACCCTCCGCACCCCAAGCACCTTCCGAACCCCAGATATCGGGATCACGGATATCGACAGCGCCAACGGCATCGAGTTCAACCTCGAGGTGGCGAACCCAGGTCGGATTGCTCTCGGGGTAGTCGCTGCGACGATGACAGCCGCGGCTCTCTGTTCGCGCTTGCGCTGCCGACACGATCGCCGACGCCACCGTGAGGAGGTTGGTCGCTTCCCACGAGTCACTCGACGGCTCGACGGCAACGCTCGATGATCTCGCCATCGATCCAAGAGCACCCATCGCCGTCGCCAGACCCGACGCGTTTCGCATCACACCAACGTGACGAGACATGACGGCGCGAAGCTCGCGGAGCCGCACCGGATCGAACAGTGCGTGGTTGAGCGGATCGTCGTGATCAGGCTCGGCACGAGCTCGGTCCGGGAGTTCCCATGCCAGGGCCCGGCCGACCCGCGTGCCCGCCACGATCGACTCGGTCAGGCTGTTCGAAGCGAGTCGGTTGGCCCCGTGGACACCGGTCGAGGTCACTTCGCCAACCGCAAACAAGCCAGGCATCGAGGTCAAGCCGTTGAGGTCTGCGGTGATGCCCCCGCAGCTGTAGTGCGCTGCGGGGGCAACGGGGATGCGGTCGACCGCAGGATCAAGACCAATTTCTTGGCAGGCGGCAGCGATCGTTGGAAACCGGTCAGCGAACCGCTCCCCCATGTGGGTGGCATCCAGGAACACGTAATCATCCACGCCACCGGGGGCCTCCGCCATTCGAGCACCGATCGCAGCCGAGACGACGTCGCGAGGCGCGAGGTCTTCCTGAGGGTGCACGCCTTCCATGATTCGTGCGCCGGCTGCGTCGACCAGTATCGCTCCTTCACCGCGCACCGCTTCGGACACGAGGGCCTGCTGACCACGCGCCTGGGGACCCCGCCACATGACGGTGGGATGGAACTGAACAAATTCGGCGTCACGGACAGCCAGCCCCGCCCGAAGCGCCATGGCGACGCCGTCGCCGGTCACCGCCGGCGGGTTCGAGGTCGATGCAAACACCTGGCCGTAACCACCGCTTGCAATGACCACAGCGCGCGCCGTGACCGTTCCGACCGACGTCACCCGACCGTGGGGATCGATTCGAGCGACCCGCACGCCGGCAACCTGGCGGACTCCATCGACCGTTTGACCCATCACGAGGTCCAGGCCAAACGTGTGGTCCATCACCGCGACACCCGACCCGATCGCTGACTCGTCGAGCGTTCGTTGCACCTCAGCCCCAGATTGATCCCCACCCGAATGCACGATCCGGTCGTGGCTGTGGCCACCTTCGCGTATGAGTGCGATGTCAATATCGAGACCCTCACGTGACTGAGGGTTCTGGTCTGGGTCGAATGCAGCCCCGAGGCGCATCAGGTAACGAATCGACTTCGGAGCTTCCTCAACGAGCGTTCGCACAACCGTCTCGTCGCACAACCCTGCACCGGCAGCGAGCGTGTCGCGCACGTGATTCTCCTCGGAGTCAGCCGGGTCGAGCACTCCGGCAAGGCCGCCCTGTGCCCACCGTGTCGAACCGGCTTCGAGCACGTCTTTGGTGACAACGAGAACGCTACGAACCGGGCGGACCGCCAACGCTGCTGACAGCCCAGCAGCGCCTGAGCCCAGCACAACAACGTCGACATCACGCTCCCACGTGGGGGTCGGGGCCTTCAATCTCCGCGGGATCGCCATTGGTCAGTTTGCGGTAGTCCCGATGGCGACCATGCGCTCCAGCGAGGATCGGGCCGCGTCGGCAATTTCACGATCGAGCGTCACCTCATCACGCCCCTCCTTCAATGACCGCAACAGCTTCGCTGGGGTGATCATCTTCATGTACTTACACACCGCCGCTCGGTTGACCGGCTCGAAGTTGACATGGGGTGCGGCCTTCCGAAGCTGGTGGATCATTCCGGTTTCAGTGACGACCAAAACCGTCCGTGCCGACGTCTCTCGTGCCGCCGAGACCATTCCACCGGTCGACAGGACCTTGGTCCGCTCAGCGAGCACCACACCCGCCCCGACCAGGTACAACGCACTGGTGGCACATCCACACTCGGGGTGCACAAACAGCTCGGCATCAGGTTGCGCTTCAACGCGTTCCTTGAGGTCGGCGCCGTTAATGCCAGCGCGCACGTGGCACTCACCCATCCAGATATACATATTTTCTCGGCCGGTGATTCGCTGCACGTGGGCCCCGAGGAACTGATCAGGCCCGAAAAGCACCTCAGTATCGGCGGGGATCGACTGCACCACGTCGACAGCGTTCGACGACGTACAGCAAATGTCGGTCTCGGCCTTGACGGCGGCCGTCGTGTTGACACAGCTCACTACAACAGCGCCAGGGTGTTGCGCCTTCCATGCTCGCATCTGGTCAACATTGACGGTTTCGGCAAACGAACAGCCGGCACGCTCGTCCGGGATCAGCACGGTCTTATGGAAACTCAGAATTTTTGCCGATTCCGCCATGAAATGAACGCCGCAGCAAATGATTGTTGAAGCATCGACCTCAGCGGCCACACGAGACAGGCCGACCGAGTCACCGGTGTGATGCGCAATGTCTTGGATCTCGGGAAGTTGGTAGTTGTGGGCCAAGATCACCGCGTCCTTCTCCTTGGCGAGAGTGAGAACCTGTTCCCGCCAATCACTCGGCAGGAGTTCGACGTCTGTTGTCGTTTCGCTCATGAGCTGATCGTACGCAACGGCCTGCACCCCATCAGCGTCGGTTCGGTCCACTCAGGATCCTGCGTCGGGTATTTCCGAGCGGTATGTCCGCGC
>JBLFZD010000127.1:0-8904 GCA_047610085.1 Ilumatobacter sp.
AGCGATCCGAGGTTGACACCGATGAGCGGCACGTCGGCACCGTTGAGCATGTCGACGCTGCGCAACATCGTTCCGTCACCGCCGAGGCTCACCACCACCTCAGCGTCTGAAGCCGGCCGGTCGGACCCGTACGAGGGCATCGCCAACTCCGCAGCGTCACGTTCAGGCATCCAAAACTCGACATCACGGTCAGCACACCACGCGGCGAGCGTTGCAGCATGGGTGCGGGCCTCGTCACGCTCGTTGTGAGCAACGAGTAGCAGGCGCTTCAGTGTCATATGGCGTCCACCGTTGGCGTGATCGCGTGCACGAGGAACTCGACATTGCCATCGGCTCCAGTAATGGGCGACGTGGTCCAACCAGCGACCGTGCAACCGGCTTTGACCAGTGCATCATCGATCTCGTTGCGCACCCGTTCGTGGATGGCCGGATCGGTCACGATGCCTCGCCCGCGGCTCACCTCGGTGCGACCTGCTTCGAATTGCGGCTTGACCAGAAGGACCATGAAGCCTCCAGGCTTGCACACAGCAACGACGGGAGCGATGACCAGGCGCAACGAGATGAATGAGAGGTCGCCCACGACACCATCGACGAGTCCGCCGATCACACCGACATCGACCGCGCGAATGTTCTGACGCTCGAGATTGATGACACGCTCATCGGAACGCAGCCGCTCATGAAGTTGCCCGTGCCCAACATCGACGGCGACCACTTCGGTCGCTCCACGCTGGAGCGCACAATCGGTGAACCCGCCGGTCGATGCACCTGCATCGAGGAGCCGTAGGCCGGCGACGTCAAGATTGAACTCAGCAAGCGCGTGTTCAAGTTTTTCAGCACCCCGCCCCACGAACCTCGCGGGCGGCCCGTCGACCACAATCGCATCACCAGGTGAGACCTGACGCGATGCCTTGGCTGCGACCGCACCGTTCACGAAGACGCGATTGGCTTCGATGAGTTGCTGGGCAAAGGTGCGACTTGGTGCGAGGTCGCGGCGCAAAAGTTCGGCATCAAGCCGCCGTCGAGCGGCCATGTGTCAGCGACGTACTCAGCGCGAGGTGCGCTTCGTGGCGACCTTGCGCACACCCGACGAGCCCACAGCCTTCTTGGCAGGTGCTTTTTTGGCTGCGGCCTTCTTGGCAGGTGCTTTTTTGGCTGCGGCCTTCTTGGCAGGTGCTTTTTTGGCTGCGGCCTTCTTGGCAGGTGCTTTTTTGGCTGCGGCCTTTTCGGCGACCGTTCCCTTGGCCCCGCCGACTCGGTCGGCCAAGTTCTCGGCGAGATCTTCGAAGCGGTCTTCGAGTTCATCGAACCGCTCGGACATCCAGCTGACCTGCTTGGAGACTTCGCGTTGGATGATCTCCGACATGCGATCGGAGGTGTCCTTGCCTCGCTCGACGAGACCAGTGATCAGCTCCTCAGCGTCACGCCGCGGGACCTCGCCAGCCTTCACGAGCTTCTTCACCACGGCCTCGGCCTGCTTGCGTGATGTCTCACCGAATTGCACACCGGCGTCGAGGAGTTGCTTGATCGATGGATTGGACATCTCCACAGGCTAATCGAGACGACCAATGATTTCTGTGCCATCGGCTTCTGTGCCATCGCGAAGCTGAATACGGTGTCAGCTCCGCCGTGATGCTGTCAGGCGGCAGCTTGTTCAGCGAGCATCGCGTTGAGTAGCGGCGGTTGGCGAGCGCATATGGGCCCGCCGCGAGTCCGCTGAGCAGGTCGCCGGGGCGGGTGAGCCCGGTGAACGGGTCGATGGGGTTCGCGTCGACGGCGGTCAGGGTGGCAAGACCGGCATTGTGCATGATCTTTACGAACGGGGGAGCGTCAACAACGACGTTCAGCACCAACTCACCGGTCGTGCCCGGCCCTTCGGCGGCAGTTATTGCTTGAAATACTGCCACCAGCGCATCGGCGCCATGCTTGGCTGCACGGGCCTTCACGTCCGCTTCAAACTCGGCATTGCAGAACTTGTCGAAGATCACAATGGTCTGCGTTGCCTGTAGCGGGTCCCCACCGGATGCATTGATCGCAGGCGTCGTGCGCTTCGTCGGCATCGGCGTTCTTGACGAAATGATCGACCGGCGTGACGAAATCCGAATACAGCAACATCTTCGCGTTTTCGATACGTGCCGGCCATCCACGCAACTCCCATTCCGTCGATCGAGTTGATCGCACGACCCATCGCCCGCCACTTCGAGGCTTCAGGCGTGGAACAGTTCACTTCTGCTCAAAGGTAAGCATTGAGCGATCGGCGACCATCGAACTTTGCCCACCTCGACCGCTGGTCGGTGACCGGAACCAGCGTGGCCATCTCTGCATCGAGTCGGGCCCGTTCGATCATGTTCGCCCGTATTCGTTCACGCACGTCTGCATCACGAAGCCCAACGAACTCGTCGAGCACCTCGGCAGATTCAGACCACCCACGCGGTGATTCGGCAAATACTGACGGCATCAAGAAACTCGGAGATTTCTTTTGCACACCCTGAGACGAATCACCATGAACCTCGGGTTGCGGGGCCACCGGTCTGCGATGCAACCTCTGATACGCCCTGGCGCCGTGAGAGTGTTTGTCGCTGCGGTGTTTGTCGCTGCGGCCTGCGCCGGCGGTCACTCGGCTGACGCCAGCCGGGATGCGCTCAAGCAATGGGAGTCTGCAGCGCCGACCTCGTATCGCTACATATATGGCGGCTTCTGCGAAGGTGAACCGGTCGAGGTCGTCATGACCGCCGGGGCGATCGATGTCGCAGATCTGAATCGGACGTGTCTGGGGTCGCCTGAGCAGTCGTCGATCCCGGTGATGTTCGAGGAGGTGGGCTTGGAGCGCAGCCTCCAACTGCTTGGTGACGTCGCCGTCGAGTACGACGAAGAGTTCGGCTTCCCGCGAACGTGAAGGGAACGTGTGGCCAGACGCGATCCGACGACTGCGGTTTCGCTTGGACGTTGACTGATTTCCGAGTTACCGATCCCTCAAACTGGCGACCACCGCGCTGAGGTCCGCGTGGGTGCCGGCGCCGACCGGGGTGACACCTGATTCGACGAGGGCGAAGTCGCAACCGAGCCGTTCGGCGAAGAGCCCGTCGGTCTCGGGGCGGTCCCCGATCATCAGCATGTTCGACGGGTCGAACGGCTCGTCGGGCGTACCGAGCAAATCAACGATCAACTCGGCCATCGGCTGCTCGGGCTTGCCAGCGATCGTTGCAGCGACTCCCCCGACCATCGAGACTGCGGCCACGATCGAGCCGCCGCCAGGTTCAAGACCGCGAGGTGTTGGGTACGTCGAGTCACCGTTGGTTCCAATCAAGCGTGCCCCATCGAGCACGGCTCGTCCCGCAATCCGCAGGCGGTCGTAGTCGAAGTCGCGGTGGAGTCCCACCACGACGGCGTCGACGGGGGCATCCAACTCCAGACCGGTGTTCGGTACGACAACCGCTCCTCGAGAGGCGACGGCCTCAGCCACCCCTGGACCGCCCGCAACGAGCACGCGCTCCCCCGCCTCGACCAGGAAGGCAGCAGCCATCGACGACGACACAACATCACCAACGGCCTCCACGCCGATCGTTCGAAGTGCCGCCTCGTGCTCGGCGACCAGTGCTGCGGAGTTGTTCGTGACGAAGAGGACGCGGACGCCATCGCGTCGCAATTGGGCAATTGCATCGACCGATCCGGGGATCGGTTCATGGGCGAGCCAGACCACCCCGTCGAGGTCGCACAACACAGTTGAGATCTGCCGTGGCATCCTGTGAGGGTGCCACGGTTCACCCCATTCCCCGCCCTTCGCTACGTCGATGCTCAGATCGACGACTTGATCGCGCCGCCGTACGACGTGCTGTCCGATGCTGAAGTCGACGCATTAAATGCTCGCAGCCCACACAACGTCACTCGCGTCGACGTGCCACGAGAGGCCGACGGCCCCGGGCGGTACGACCGCGCGGGCGAAACACTTCGGCAGTGGATCGACGCCGGGGTGATGGCAATCGATGATCATCCGACGTTCACGCTCTATCGGTTGGCGTTCACCGATGCGAGTGGCGCCGACCGCAACATCGTTGGTGTGCTGGGCGGCCTCGAAGTTGGCCCATATGGCGAATGCGGCGTGCTCCCCCATGAGCGCATCACACCGAAGGCATCGACCGATCGCCTCGATCTGACCCGGTCGACACGTACGAACATGTCGCCGGTGTGGGGCTTGTCACTCGCTGAGGGTCTCACCGAATTGCTCACCGAGCCCGGAGAGCCGATTGCCTCGGTGATCATTGACGGTGTCGTGCATACCGTCGAGCGCGTGCTCGACCCGGCCCGGATCGAGGCCATCAGCGCCAAGATCGGGACCGACGACGTGCTGATCGCCGACGGCCACCACCGATACGGCGTGGCCCAGAAGTTTCGAGACGAGACCCGCGAGGAGACCGGGAGCCACGCCACCCCAGCCGAGGACACCCTCGTGTTCGTCAGCGAACTGGTTGCTGACCAACTGAGCGTCGAAGCGATTCATCGGCTGTACTCCGACATCGATTTCGATGCCTTGGCTGCCGCCCTTGACGCAGGTTTTGATCGCTCGCCTGCCGGCGCACCGACTGCCGAAACCCTCGCCGAGATGAACGAGCGCGGCGCGCTGTGCCTTATCGGCCCATCAGGCGAAGGCGAATGGCTCACCCCAAAGCCCAACGCCTTCGACGGTGTACGAGCGCTGGACGGCCTGTGGCTTGAAGAGTTGCTTGCCGACTCTGCGCACTCGGTGACTTACCAGCACGGCGTGGACCGCGTTACCGATGCAGTAGCCAACGGTGTGGCCACTGCAGCAGTACTGATCAGGCCGGTGAGTGTGGCCGAGATCGAGCGCACCGCTCGCGAGGGCGTTGTCATGCCACCGAAGTCAACGTTCTTCACACCCAAGCTGTTGACCGGGCTGGTTATCCGACCGCTCGCGTGATCAGCTCGGCTGTGGCTGCGACAAGTGCTCGCGCCGACTTCACTCGACGCTGCGGTACGAGCGATTCGACAATCACTTCGGTGCGGCTCTGGGTCTGGGCGCCGACTCGAAAGAACCGGCGCCGCACCGAGCCAACGATCACGACGTTGTCGCCCGACCCAAACGACGTCTGCTGCGATGCGGTCGGGTCGGGCCACGAGACGGGAACCGAGATGTTCTCGCCCTCGAGTGGTGTCGACAGATCAAACTGCAAGACGCTGAGACCATTGCGGAGCTCGCGGAGGTCGGGTTCCGATGTGACAGTGCCTGCGAGAACGCAGATATTTGTGTTGTTGCCCATGAGGTGTCTCCACTGTTGAAGAATAAATGCATGGGGAGAGTCGGTGAACTCCAAGGTACTTCGGGGGTACTTCACCGTTTTCCGGGAGTGCTCGCGTCTCGTGACGGAACGGGAAACAACCTGACGCATTGGAAGCGATTCCCTAACGGGCTGGTTGGCTGAAGCCAAATGCTCGACTCCATCATGCGGCCGGTAAAGGATCGCCTGCTCGCACCTCTCATTTCAACACCCCTCATTCGACTGCACCCGTCGGTCATCTCGGCCATCGGCTTGGCGTTCAGCTTGGGCGCTGCAACAGCAGCGTGGCGGCAGATCCCGCTTCTCGCCGTTGCCCTGTGGCTGGTCGGTCGCATTGCCGATGGCGTTGATGGGCTCGCAGCGCGAGCAACCGGAAGGGCCAGCGACACCGGCGGTCTGCTCGACTTCGTCTTCGACACGATCGGCTATGCCGTGATCCCGATTGGCCTTGCCTTCGGTATCGACGACCGGCTCGGGTGGATCGCCACTGCGGTCCTGCTTGCCTCGTTCTACCTCAACGCTGTCTCGCTCGGCTACATCGCTGCGCTGCTTGAGAAGCACGCCCTCGGCGCTGCGGCCATCGGGCAACCAACCAGCGCTGTGCTCCCGAGGGGCCTGATCGAAGGGACCGAGACCATCGTGTTTTTCACGCTTGCGTTGGCGTTTCCTGACGTAGCCACCACCGTCTGGTGGATCATGGCGGCGCTCGTCACCGTTACCGCGCTCGAACGGGTCCGTTGGGCGCACGGACGGCTTTCGTGAACCCGACAACTCGAACCTGGGCTCAGCGTGGCGTCGTTGTCGCACTATGGGTCGTGGCGTTCCTGTTGTGGCGGAACTACCAAACCTCGAACGGGTTGAGCACCACGCAGGCGGGCCAGCGCTTCATCGACTCGATCGATGCTGCCTGGTGGGGCATCTTCGCGTTCTTCGGCGTGTATTTGATTCGGCCCATTGTCTTGTTCCCGGCTTCGGTGCTCACGATCATGGGTGGCGTGCTCTTCGGGCCGTGGGTCGGAGTCCTCGTCGTGATCGTTGCGGCGAATACGTCGGCGATGATTGCCTACGGCATTGGACGAATCCTGGGTGGCACCATCCGTACCGACCCCGCTGAAACCGACGCAGATGAACCCGGCGAGACAGAGAGCGGCGAGCTGTCGTTTGGTGCCAGGTGGAGCCAACGGCTTCACGACAACAGCTTCGAGACCGTCTTCATCATGCGTCTCCTTTTCCTACCGTACGATCTTGTCAACTACCTGTGCGGCGCACTGCGCATTCGATGGACATCGTTCCTGCTTGCAACTGCCCTCGGCTCGCTCCCCGGAACAATTTCCTTCGTGTTGCTTGGTGCGTCACTCGAGCGCATTGACATGGGCCTCGATGGGCTGAACCCATGGGCGATCGCCGCCGGCGTGGCCCTGTTCATCATCAGCATCTCCATTTCCCGTATCGTCCGAAAGCAACAGGCATGAGCAATCACGATTCACGATTTGATCCGACCCGCACCTACAAGGCAGCCGTAATCGGCGCCGGTTCAGGCGGCCTCACCATGGCGATTGGCCTGGCCGGATTCGGTCATAATGTCGCGTTGATCGAGGGCGGAAAGATCGGTGGCGATTGCACCAATGTTGGCTGCATTCCCTCCAAGGCACTGCTGCACGCAGCGCACACCGGCCACGAGGATCCGTTCCAGTACGTGCGCGACAAGCGCGACGATCTTGAAAAACGTGAAGACGAAGAGATGATCGAGCACGAGCAGATCCACCTCGTCCGCGGCTGGGCGAAGCTCACCAAGCAGCGTGACCCGCACGTCGTCGAAGTCACCGCAAACGATGGCTCGACAATCGAGGTGCGTGCGGAGAACGTGATCGTCTGCGCCGGCTCCCAACCCATCGAGTTTCCGATCGAAGGCCTCGATCCTGAACGGCTCCTCACAAACGAGAACCTGTTCGAATTGCGGTCGACGCCCGCAAAAGTCATCCTCATTGGTGGCGGAGCGATCTCGTTGGAAATGGCCACAGCATTCAGCGATCTCGGCAGCGACGTTGAGATCGTCGAACTGCAAGACCGCCTGATCGCCAACGAGGACCCACTGGTCTCATCAACCATCCACGCAGCGCTTGAAAAGCGATCCGTCGTCATTCACACCGGCACGAGCATCGAGCGATTCGACGGAACCACGGCACACCTCGGTAACGGCAACATGATCACCGACGTCGACAAGGTGGTGCTCGCTGTCGGACGCCAGCCGCGATTTGGACACATGGACCTCAAGGAAGCCGGCGTCGAAACCGGCAAACGTGGCGTGGTTGCCGACACCTGGGGACGCACGAGCGTCGACGGGATCTGGGCCGTTGGTGACATCACCGGCAACACGCTCACCACACACGGCGCCAATGCGATCGCCCGACGCACCATTCGGGCTATCGCCCTTCCGTTTCTCCCCAAAACCGGCAAGCCGCGCACGATGGCCAACGCGGTGTACTCGCGCCCGGAGATCGCGTCTGTCGGCATGTCATACGCGGAGGTACAAGCACTCCCAAAGTCGGGCCGACGCCGTTACGAAGTCCAGATTTCCGATGTCGACCGCGGCTACACCGACGACCTGGAGCATGGCGTAGCAATCGTCGACGTCGAGAGGTTCACCGGGAAGATCTTGCGGGCCGTCATCGTCTGTCCGGCGGCAGGAGAAATCATCGGTATGTACACGATGGCGATCGATCAGGGCATCGGTATGCGAAAGATCTTCGCCATGGTCCACCCGTATCCGGCCTACGCCCAGCTCGTCGGCAAAATCGCCGACAATTTCGCGCGCGACACGTACCCGGTCATCCACAAGGAGTGGTTGGCGATGGCTCGCGGACGCATCACAAAACGGTTGCAACGTTCGTGATTGCAAGCTGGTCGTTCCCCACCACCGACACCGGCGTGATCATCCAGGTCATCGTCACGATCTTCATCGCAGTCGCTCTCGGCGTCCTGGTTCGCAAGGAACAATCCCTCGTCCTCTTGGTCGTCGGCATCACCTTGGTGACTTTGGGCTGGTACGGCATCCGCGGTCTGCACTAGACCAGTCGGGTGCCTGAACTTCGAACGCAACTCAGCGCGCTGCCACTCGAGCGTTTGGTGGCCCTCCTCTCGGGCTCCGACTTCTGGAACACGGAGACGATTCCCGAAGCGGACATTCCATCGGTGCTGCTCACCGACGGCCCACACGGGGTGCGTCGCCAGCCTGACGACGCTGACCATTTAGGCATCGGCCAATCCGTTCCG
Organism: Ilumatobacter sp.; assembly: GCA_047610085.1. GTDB lineage: Bacteria > Actinomycetota > Acidimicrobiia > Acidimicrobiales > Ilumatobacteraceae > Ilumatobacter_A. Next base: position 8,565 of record JBLFZD010000127.1, read on the forward strand.
GCGACCTGCTTTCCAACGGCGTCAAGCCTCGGCTCGTCGTGGGATGTGTGCCTGCTCGAAGAAGTTGGTGCCGCTCTCGGTCGTGAAGCTCGCGCCGGCGGCGTGTCGGTCTTGCTCGGCCCCGGCCTCAACATCAAGCGACATCCTGGTGGCGGCCGCAACTTCGAATACCTGTCCGAAGACCCCCTTCTGTCCGGCCGCCTTGCTGCGGCGATTGTTCGCGGCACCCAGTCCGAGGGTGTGGCTGCCTGCCTCAAGCACTTCGTGGCCAACAACGCCGAGTCGTACCGAATGGTGAGCGACTCGATCGTCGACGAGCGCACACTCCGCGAGCTGTATT
>JBLFZD010000128.1:0-8895 GCA_047610085.1 Ilumatobacter sp.
CTTCCGCGTTTTCTGCGGGCTCTCCGCCTCGGAGGTCCTCGGCGGTTGCCGGAACAAAACCGTAGTCACCCGGATCTACCTGGAACTGCTGCACCACGCCGTCGTGGAGCGACCAAACGTCGGACACACCGGTCGTTGTGAGCTCGTCGAGACCGTCACCATGCACAACCCAGGCGCCGGTAACGCCTTGGCGTTCGAGGGCTCCAAGCATCACGGGCGCGAAGGTGGGGTCCGCAACACCAATCAATTGGTTCCGAACCCGGCCGGGGTTGGCCATCGGGCCGATTAGGTTGAACGCCGTCGGCACACCCATTTCACGTCGCGGTGGACCGGCGAATCGAAACGCCGGATGGAATGCCGGAGCAAAACAGAACCCGATGCCCGCTTCTCGCACGCAGGCCGCAACACCCTCCGGTGATTGTTCGATGGCAACGCCAAGCATTTCGAGCACATCGGCGGTTCCACACTTCGACGACGCTGAGCGATTGCCGTGTTTGCAAACCGAGGCTCCCGCTCCGGCCGCAACGATGGCAGCCATCGTCGACACATTGATCGAATGCGACCCGTCACCCCCGGTGCCAACGACATCGACCGACGATTCGCGTTCGTGATCGGTCAGCGGAACGATCGAAGCCCGAGCCATCGCTGCATCGAGCATTGCCGCCAATTCATCGGTCGACTCGCGTTTGGCGCGTAACGCCACAAAAAAGCCCGCCATCTGCGCCGGTGTTGCGTCGCCTTCGAGGATCGCCGACATCGCAGCGCCAGCCGCCTCGGTGGAGAGGTCGCGACCAGCGATCAATTCGGACAGCAACGACGGCCAGCCGCCATGAAGTTCAAGTGCAGACATCGGCCCAAACACTACGCGCGCGAAGGTACCGCCACGCAACGAGGTAATCGTTGCGTCCCTCCGTCAGGCCGTGCGACGACGCTGACGGATGATGCGGCGGCGGTCGCGCTCGGTTGCGCCACCCCAGACGCCCGATTTTTCACGAAAGCTCAACGCGTGATCAAGACACGTGATCTTGACGGCACAGCTGTCGCACACCGCCTTTGCAGCCTGAGCCTCAACTTCGTCTTCCGGGTAAAAAATGGCGGCTTGAAGCCCACGGCATGCACCGAGATCCCACCATTTCGATTCCTGCGGAGTGATTTGCTGTATCGACACGTCTGGGACCCCCATTGGCCTGACTGTTCAAACGTGACAACCCCCGTCGTCACAATATGAAATGTAGGTGCACCAACCTGTCGCGCGCAAAGATTCTTTTGAACGACGCGAAATCTGCTGGTCAGCGAGTCATTCTTCAGGGATTCCGTACGCTCGGGCGAACAGCTGCAACGGGTGCAAAACCGGGCGTCCGGTGCGCTCCGTGATGATGGTGTTAGCCAAGTGAGAGTCCCCGGCGATGACGGCGTCACCGGCTCGCTCAATGAGCTCCGCCAACTTGTCTGCTGAGTCCGCCCCTACTTCGTCACGCCCAACCGAGAGCCCCCACAGGCTCTCAACTCCGGAACTCTGCTGGATGAGGTTGATCCGAGCTCCGGTAAGCCGAATGAGGTCGCGTCCGGCAAACCCGCGCCGTTCAGCACTCGCCACCGACGGTGCGTGATAGGTCACCGTGCGATGCGTGACTCCCTCGAACTCGGTGTCGAGCACGTAGTTATCTCCGCGGTGCAACGTCATCAGATACTGGACAGCGTCGTAGGTCTTCGAGGCAACAAATTCAGCATCGGCGTTCGGGACGTGGTCGAGATAGTCGTGAGTGATCACGCGCCGGCAACCCGGCTGCGGAACCACCACATCGGCACCGCCACGAATCTCTTCGGCCAGCACGGCGACGTTGCGCTTTGCGAGCTTGGCGAACTGTTTGATGTCACCTGCGTGAAGCAATGGTGCTCCACAACACGCCGCCCCCGAGACCGCGCATTCGACGCCGTTGCGTTCGTAGACCTTCACGAGGTCCTTGCCAATATCGGTCGCTTGGTATTCGACGAGACAGGTCGGAAAAATCGACACGTGTGACTGGCGTTTCTGAATCTTGATCTTTGGACGCTCAGCAAACCAGGCCGAGAACCTCTGTGTCGAGAACGGTGCGACGACCATGTTGGGAGACAGCCCCGTCATCCACGCCGCAACTCTTCGGAGCCACGACCCCGAGGCTCGGCCGACCATCGCATTCGTCGCAGGCGTCGCTGCGCTCGCCAGCTTGCCAATGATGTCGACCCGACCAATCACTTTCGATGCAATTCGGGCGCCACTCGAAACATGGTTATTGCTGCGGCGCATTGCCGCTGCCCGCAGCATTAGCCTTGGGAAGTCAACGTTAGCTTCGTGGCGTTCCGGACGGTTCGGACAGTTCGAAACACACAAATTGCACTGGAAACATGAATCGGCAACCACGTCCTGCTGCTCCGGTGTCATGTTGCCGGGATCACCATTTTCGAATCCGTCAAGCATCTCAAAGAGCGTCGGGAAAACGGGGCACAAGCTGACGCACTGTTGGCAGCCGTGACACACGTCGTAGACGCGACTCAGCTCATCGCGCACATCGGCTTCATCTGGGTACATGCCATCGCGAGGGTTGTATGTGGTCGTCACAGTTGGCTCAGGCGTTCTCGACGCCATCGGTCAGCTTGGCCACGAGGTCTGAATCAAGGCTGGCGGTTGTGTCGAACCAGTCGGCAATCTCGCCAAATCCTTCAACACGCGCCGTCGTCGCAAAATCAGGGTACGCCTGCATTGATCGGCGCGTTTCGTTCTCAATCGCGGCCCGCACGTTGTCGTCGGTGTCACCGATCGGGAGGCCCGACGTGGGATCCCCAACCTCGGCGAGATACTCAAGGTGACCATACGCCGAGGTGGTTCCGCCCTCGGCGAGCGCTCGGAACAGCCGTGCGGTATCCGGGCGACCTTCCACGTCAGCCTGCTCGGCAAACCACAAGTAACGCCGGTTCGACTGACTTTCAGTGGAAAACGCTTCAGCGAGGTTCAGATGTGTCTGTGATCCTGCGAATTCTGCCATGTGGACTCTCCGTAAGATGCCGTCCACCACGAACGGTTGGTGCGACGGTAGTGATCGACGGTCCCACCCACAACCAGGGCACGTTTGCGCAGCGCACGCCCAGACGTGGCACGATTCGACCTCGATGGCCGACGAACACATCAACAAAATCGGAGGCGCTCCGCCTGGACGGTGGGACCCTGACGCACTTTGGGCCGGAGGTCGAGTGTGTCTCATGCTCGCCATTCCATTCCGAGTGATTGCGTCAATCGTCGACAGCGACTCGAGTGGCGTGAACTTCCTCTTTTTCGTCCTCTTTGTTTCATTTTTCGTTATCGGAGCTGGTTGCGCAGCCTGGGTCCAGCGCGTTGGCACACCAATGAGCCACGCAATGGTCACAGCACTCGGCACGTTCGCTATCGCTGAAGCCGTCTTCATTTTGTATCGGCTCGTGGTGAGGCAATCAATTCCTTGGCTGAGCATCTTCCTCGCCATGTCGTTTGTGAGCGTCGGCGCGATCGTCGGCGGATTCCTCGGAAGCCGCCTTCAGGCACAGGGCCTGCGTCCGTCAAGCCAACGGTGACTGCCTCCTTACATGCGCAATTCTTTGCATGCTGGTTCAGCACGTTCGCCAGCGCGCTGAACCGTTCCAACGAGTGACACCATGTCCTCTCGGGACCCGACTTCTCATCACGACTGAACCAATCCGGTGTTCATTGCCCTCCGCGCCCTACAATCTCCCCGTGCCCTCCCAGCGGGAGGGCAGCACTCGCATGACCCGAAAGGACCCATCCCCCGTGGATCTCGAAAACGCTGAGACTGCAACCGGCAACATGTCGCGCCGCAGCCTCGTCGCTCGCGCCGGACTCGCCGGCCTCACCGCAGCTCTAGTGATCGATCGGGGTGCGTTGGCGTCAGCCGCAGCCCCCGTCGACCGCACCAATGTGCCAACCGACGCCGACACGGCAACGCTGGCACTCGTCATCGGTCTCGAGCTCGCAGCCAGCGAGCTCTATCGGGCCAAGTTGGCCGCCGGAACCGGAAGTGCCGAGCTCGCTACGGCGGTCGGCGTCATGGCCGAGAACCACCAGGCCTACGCCCAAGCCATCGCTGGGGCGACGGGTCTGTCGGCTGGAGCCGCCAACGAAACAATCGTCGCTGATCGCATGAGCGGCTTCACCGGGTCCGACGATGACTTCTTTGCAGCAGCCCACCAGCTCGAACAAGAAGCGGTCGCAACGCACACCGCCGCAATTCCCACGTACGGGAGCGACGATGCAATCAGCCTGACTGCTTCGATTCTGATCATGGAAGCTCGCCAAGCAACGGTGCTCGCCGATTTGCTCGGTGTGACCGACCTCGACGTGTTGTTCGGCAACGATGCAACCGCCCTCGACCTCGCCGGAGACGCATGATGGAATTCGCAAGCAACGCCTCGACCTCGCGCCGGAACGCGTTCAAGATCGGTGGACTCACCGTCACCCTGGCGGCACTCGCCGCAGCGTGCGGCGAAGGTATCGGCGGCGATAACGCTCCCGGCCGGGTCGGCAACGCTCCCGTCGTCACTACTCCCCCGGATTTCGTCGTCGATGAGGCAGTGTTTCTGCGCACGGCATCATCGCTCGAGTACACCATCATCGATGCCTACGAACGCTTGCTGAGCATCGACGGAGCGGTAGCCGCCGAGGATCAACCGCTCGTGCAACGCCTCATCGCGAACCACCAGGTCATCGCCGATGAGATGGTGGCGCTCACCGAAGCCTCCGGGGGCGAACCGTGGACCTGTGCGAACCCGTGGCTCACCGAACGCCTCATCGATCCGACGATCGAGATGATTCTGTCGAACACGATTGGCATCGTCCTTGAAGACACCACCACCGTCCAGGTGATGGGCGAAGTGCTACCGATGACCGATGCAATAAGCACCTCGCTCGGCGAAATTTCGATGGTGACAACCGAGGTCTCCGACCTCCCTGAGGGCGACGAAGTTGAATTCACCCGCCTCGATGGCGCCGTGTCGGAAGATCTGTGGAGCTTCGCTGCAGCGATCGAGAGCCTTGCCGCCGCATCGCATCAAGAACTCGCGTCAGCATCAGTGACCCCGGAAGGGCTCCTCGCTCACGTCGAAGCTGCAGCGCTCGAGGCCCGCCATGCTTCGGTCGTCGCGATCACCATCGACGGTGCTGCGGCATACATCTCACCGGCACTCCTCGGCCAAGACGTCCCCCCAACCGAGCTCGGTCAAATCCGCCAGTTCGCTGTTGGTTCGACCTTTGCGCAGACCGCCCCCATCGAGGTCAAGGCCGGCCCGCCGAACCTGAACAACGTGCGCACGAGCGCAACGCTGCAAACGCCCTCGGACAACACATTCATCTATAACGAGCTGAGCGGCTGCGACGCCTGATCCGGCGCACACCCATCGGGTGTGCGCACACCTAGGCTTCATCTCGCAATGGTGAGATGGTCGGATGACCGCGGCCTGTCGTACAACCGGCATGTCGAGGAAAGTCGGGGCTCCATCGGGCAGGGTGCTGGCGAGAGCCAGGTTGGGGTGACCTGACGGACGTGCAACAGAGAGAGACCGCCGATGGTCCGGTTCACCGCAAGGTCAGCCGTTCACAGGTAAGGCTGAAACGGTGCGGTAAGAGCGCACCAGCGATGTCGGTGACGGCGTCGGCTTGGTAAACCCCACCCGGAGCAAGGTCGAGCAGGAAGTTGGGCGGCCCGTCCGTTTCTTCCGGGTAGACCGCATAGATGGATGGTCATCGGGGGCTTGCGCCCCTACAGAACCCCGCTTATAGACCGTCTCACCATTGCGCAACACCCTGCGGAGAAGCAGGCAGACGATGGCTTGGCGCCCACCAAGTGACGCCTTCAAGACACTCAGCCGGATACGGATTTCCGTGATTGGACGGCGCTGGTGACGGGAGACGGACCCAGTGGGTCCAGACGTTCCAGAGCAGAGCCCGCACAGCGGCGTACGCAGCGAGCGCGGAGGTCAGGCGCCGTTGGTTCGACGACGACTGACGCTCAGACGGTTTCGTTGAACGTTGTCAGGATCGGCCGGCGACCGCGGATAGCAACACGACAGATGCTGGCGTGGTCAAGATGACAGTTCCACGAAATCCCGATGTCGACACCCAAGGCCCAAGCCACCGCCGACTTCATCGGCGACACGTGGCTGACCACCACAATGTTCTGGTGCGACGCACGCTCAAGCAGATCGGTGCAGGCCGACTTAACCCGCTCGTCGAGTGCGGCCAAGGACTCTCCACCCTCGGGCACGAAGGAATAGTCGTTCCGCCAGGTCTGCCAGATCTCCGACGGGACATCGGCGTGCGGCATGCCTTCGTAAATCCCATAGGCCAGCTCGATGAAACGTCCGTCGGTTTCCACCGGTCGTCCGAATGCTGATGCCGTCTGTTGTGCACGCTTGAGTGGGCTCGCAATCACCGCATCAATCGGCCCGTCGGTGGCGATGATATGGGCAGCTGCAGCGGCGGCCTGCTGTTGCCCGAGCTCGTCGAGATCTTGATTCAGGTGGCCCTGAAGCAGGCCGGCCTCGTTGGCTGCCGTACGGCCATGTCGGAGCAAGATCAGCACAATAATGAGTGTGTCACATCTCCCGACGGCACCGGAGGTTCACCCAAAACGTTCGGGGACGCTATTGAGCCGACCATCGGCCAAAAATGCCCGTCGACGTTCACGGTCACCGAGCCCATTGATTCGCCAGAGCCACACACAGCCCACGATCCCGAGTACTTCGAGCGCCGCACTCACGATGCCGCGGTCGACGATCGGAATGCCCTCGTCGCCGAAGGAAAGCCCTGTAAACGGCCACCAAAACGTATCGGTGTCATTCCAGGCCGCATCAAACACCAGATGCAGGAACATCCCAATCGGCAGACCAAGCAGGGTTTTGCGACGATGACTCCCCCGCTTCGTCGCGATCATTACCACGGCAAGCAACGCAATGCTCACAGTGATCGAGTGCAGCGCACGGGCTCCGCCGAAGACAACCTCGACCCCCGGGAGCACCGAACCAACGAGGAGGAGCCGGTTGTCAAAGCTCGGATCACGAAACACGAAGCCGATCGAAATGATCGACGTCGCCCAGAACCAAAGGAACATTGGTCGGCGGATCAGACGATGATCATGCGGCCGCAGTTGGGGCATTCGGCAACACCGTCACCGACCGCAGCTTCGTCTTTGGCGTCGTCGATTTCCGCTGCGGACATATCGAGGTGGCAGCCTGCGCAGAGGTGGCCGACGAGCTTGGCAACGGCCACACCCGATGACGCTCGCACACGGCCGTACTTCACCAGGATCGACTCGGCCATGCTCTCGCATTGCGCAGCACGTGCCGTGGTCAGATCAGCAAGCTCAGCATCGATTGCGACGGTCGTCTGCTCCAACGCTTCGTCTGCGGTGCTCAGAGCAGCGCGCAATCCATCTTCAGCCACGAGGTGCGCAGTGATCTGGTCGTCGATGTCGGACTGCTCTTCAAGCGCCTCGAGCTCAGCCATATCAAGTGTGTCGGTCTGCTCATCGAGCGTGGCGACCTCGTGCATCAGCGCCTCGGCCTCGCGAGGGGCGATCACCGTCTTCATTTGCGCCTCGAGCCGCGCCTTGTGGGCAGCGACGGCTGCCGCTTCCGATTCAGCCTTCTCGATCGTCTCGGTGAGCTCATCTATCCGCTTGACCAACACGGTACGGCGCGATTCCCAGCGACCCATTTCAGCGCTCGCCACTGCGAGTTGCTCTCGCTCAGCAAGTCGCACCCGTCGATTTGTGAGTTGATCGGACTCGGTGTCGATCCGTTGAAGTTCCAGCAACCGAGTGGCTGTGGTCGACTCGGATATGGGCTCGGTGGTTTCCGGTGCGTCAGCGGCGTCGGTCATTGCTGTGCATCATGCCACGACGACAGCGGTCGGCGACACCCGATCAGACCCAGATCAGGTACAGGGTTCGATATTTCGACCGAGCACCACGGATGGGAGCGGGTGATTCGGGTCGAGATTGTCCGGTGCAATCGTTGTGCCCAACTGTTCCTGCACCGTGATCACCACGATCGGCGTGGTTTCGACCGGCTCGGGCTCTCCCTGCAGTTGCTCTGCTGGAGGATCGACCTGGAAGGCCTCGCCCACGACTTCTGGCCCACCCTCGACAGGTTCCGCTCCGACCGGCTCACCGCCGCTCTCACCAACGATCGTGATCTCGCACTCGTTGCCGGGCAAAACGATTCGGGCGTTGGCCCGTTCGGGCGGAGCCGGGCTGTCCCAATCCTCGAGCGGCACGAAGGCGTGCGCCTCGTCGTTGAAGTACTTCCAGATCTGAACCGGGTAGTTGCCACCCTGAATCCTCGAGAATTCGAATCCCTCGACGTCGGTCATGGGTGTGTAGGCGTCGGGGTCGCCAACCCATACCGCCGTTGCGAGCTCCGTCGTGCCGCCCACAAACCAAGCGTTGGTGTTGTCCTGTTGTGTGCCCGTCTTTCCGAATGCGACCCGGCCACCCTCGAGCTGACCACGGCTGCTACCGGTGCCGTACGTGAGCGTGCCCTTCATGATGTCGACCGTTTCAAGAGCCACGTCACGGTCGAGCACTTTTGTTCCCGGGTCGAAATGTGTGTGCAGCCGTGTGCCTTCGGCGTCATCGATGTACTCGACGTAGTACGGCTCCTTGTGCACCCCCTCGTTGGACAGCGTTTGGATACCCGCTGCCATGTCGAGCACCGTCATCTCGTTTGCTCCGGTGGCATAGCTGGCGAACGGCTGCACGGGCTCGCGTTCCGACGATGGCTGCCCGCGGTACAGGTACGGCGACGCCGCCATGCGGTAGGTGGTATCAACGACCCGGTTCAGGCCCACGCTCTGCGACAGTCGAGCAAAGC
>JBLFZD010000129.1:0-8881 GCA_047610085.1 Ilumatobacter sp.
CGATTCGCTTGAGCCTTCGGCGCGAATGTTTGAGACCGGAATTAAGGTCGTCGACCTGCTGACCCCGTACGTCGCAGGCGGAAAGATTGGCCTGTTTGGCGGTGCTGGCGTCGGCAAGACTGTCCTCATCACCGAGATGATCAACCGTGTTGCCAGCCAGCACGGTGGTGTGTCGGTGTTCGCCGGTGTGGGCGAGCGGACACGTGAAGGAACTGACCTTCGCTTGGAGATGATGGAGTCGGGAGTCTACGAAAAGGCTGCGCTCGTCTTCGGTCAGATGGATGAGCCGCCGGGCGTGCGCCTGCGTGTTGCGCTGTCCGCGTTGACGATGGCGGAGTACTTCCGTGACGTCGCTGGCCAGGATGTGCTCCTGTTTGTCGACAACATCTTCCGCTTTGTTCAGGCCGGTTCTGAGGTCTCGACCCTGCTCGGCCGGATGCCGTCAGCGGTGGGGTACCAGCCCACGCTCGCCGATGAGATGGGTCAGCTTCAAGAGCGGATCACCTCCACGAAGGGCCGCTCGATCACCTCGTTGCAGGCCGTCTACGTGCCTGCCGACGATTACACCGATCCGGCGCCGTTCACGACCTTCACGCACCTCGATGCAACCACCGAACTCAGCCGTACCGTTGCGTCACTCGGCATTTATCCGGCAGTGGACCCGTTGGCCTCGACGTCAACTATCCTGAGCCCCGAGGTCGTTGGGGATCATCACTACGGCATTGCCCGTCGTGTGCAGGAGCAGCTTCAGCGTTATAAGGAACTGCAGGACATCATCGCAATCCTCGGTCTCGATGAGCTGTCGGAAGAGGATCGCCAGACCGTGTCTCGTGCCCGCAAGGTCGAGCGCTTCTTGTCGCAGCCGTTCTTCGTCGCCAAGGTCTTTACTGGCCTCGACGGCGAGTACGTTCCGGTTGCCGAAACGGTCGAGTCGTTCGAAGCAATCATCAACGGCGATCTCGATGACCTGCCTGAGCAGGCCTTCCTCAACGTCGGAAACATTGACCAGGTCCAGGCCAAGGCCAAGGCCCTGCAGGAGAGCTGATCATGGCGGACCCGTTTCAAGTCGACATCGTGTCGCCCGAGAAGGTTCTCTTCTCTGGCGAGGCAAACATGGTGATCACGCGCACCTTGGGCGGCGGCGAGATCGCCTTCCAGGCGGGGCACGCTCCGTTCGTGGGAGCGTTGGTTGAAAACCACACACGTATCTTCCTCGTTGACGGCTCTGTGCAAGACGTTGCGGTGCATCGAGGATTCGTTGAGGTGAGTAGTGGTGCGGTCACGAAGGTGGCGTTGCTCACCGACGTGGCTGAGCTGGTGGCTGACATCGATGTTGACCGGGCCAAGGCTGCGCTCGAGCGTCATGAGCAGACACTGAAGATCGAAACTGTCGACGCTCAGATCGCTAACGCAGTGGCCGGTCGGGCCCGTGCGCAAGCACGGCTCACCACGACGGGAACTGGGTTCACGGCGTAGCTCGGAATTCTGATTAACGTCCCCGTCAGTCACGTCGCTGTGACCGACGGGGACGTTGTCGTTTTCTAGTGAAGTTCGCTGTTGCGGTTTCGACCAATAGGCCTCGTCGCGCTGAATTCTGGCGCGCGACGTTCCTCGTCTCGCTCGGACTCGTTGGCGTACGCAACGGTCTGCCACGATTCAGCCATGAGCGCTTACCTGATCGTGAACTACGACGTCGACGACGCAGACCTGTACGCCGAATACTCGGGCGGTGCACTTGCAGCCCTCCGGATCGGTACGGAATGTGAACTCGTGGTGTTCGATCCGGAATCGGAGCAGATCGAAGGCTCGGGAGCGGGCAAGCAGACCGTCGTTCTCAAGTTCGAGTCGATTGAAAAAGCGAAAGAGATTTACGAGTCGGGCGACTACCAGGCGATCGTCGGCAAACGCCATGGAGCAACATCGAAGCACTTCGCCGTGCTCGTCAACGGTATTGGCTAGTCATCACGTCCCGGTTTTGATTGGGTCGAGGCGAGGAGTACGGCCACCTGGCCACCGTTCCCACGTGCTCGTAGCCAGGTAATTCTGGCGTCTGTTGACGCTGCATCCATCCCGTTACACATGCATTTGAACTGGCCGCAGCAGAGCTGACCTGGATCCAAGACCCCGGTGAGGTTGGCTAGTGCCTGCGAGGGCTGAGTAGTTGGCTGAGGCCAAACAGCTCATCGCTCGGTCCGTTTTCCTCGAGATACCGAAGTCGCCGGACGGCGTCGGACAATGTTGGTACTTCGCCGACGCAGAGCACGTTGATCAGCGAATCCGGCCGCTGGAACCATTTGTTACAACGTCGCAGGCAGCTGTCGTGATCACTTTTGAACATGAATGCGTAAGCATTTCCATCGACGCCCACACGGACATATTCGGCGCCCAAAGGGGGTCGTTGATGCAGGGGACAACGACCTAGCTCGACGAGCCCCCGTCGTCGGCCGATAGACGCCAGACGAATCCTGGGGTGCTCTCTGCGAGGACGTCGATCGGATCGAGAGCACGACGGAATTCGTCCATCTTGGCGCCGTCGATCGGTACGGCCAGCAGTCCGATGTTGAGTTGTGGAAGGTGAAAATCGATCCAACAGCGACGCGAGTCAGAGACGGCCAGCGCAGGTGTCAGTAGTCAATAGCGGAGAATTGGCGAAGCTTCTTGACCCGATGGCGAGCGTCGACGAAGCGGACGGTCCCCGAACGTGAGCGCATCACGAGGCTTTGCGTGCGGGCGCCGAGCTTGTCGAAACGGACGCCACGCAGGAGTGCGCCGTCGGTGAGCCCGGTCGCGGCGAAGAAGCAGTTGTCGCCGGTGATCAAGTCGTTGTGGTCCATCACCAGGTCGAGGTCGTAACCGGCTGCGACCATGGCGGCTCGTTCCTCTTCGCTCTGGGGTGCGAACCGAGTCTGCATCTCACCTCCCATTGCTTTGCAGGCAGCGGCGGAGATGACGCCTTCGGGGGTGCCGCCAATCCCGAACAGGACGTCGACCCCCGCATCGGGCCAAGCGGTTGCGACCGAGCCGTAGACATCGCCGTCGGTGATGAGGCGAATACGGCAGCCGGCTTCTCGAACTTCGGCGATCAGGTCGGCGTGTCGCGGGCGATCGAGGATGACTGCGGTGAGGTCCTGCACGTCCTCGCCCTTCGATTTCGCGATCCATCGCAGGTTTTGTGTTGCGCTCGCCGTGATGTCGATCGCGCCGACCGAATCTGGGCCGACCGCAATCTTCTCCATGTAGAACGAGGGGCCAGGGTCGAGCATGGCACCGCGGTCGGCGACAGCGATCACCGACAGTGCGTTGGTCTTACCGTGTGCGGTAAGGGTGGTTCCGTCGATGGGGTCGACTGCGACGTCGACTTGAGGATCCGACCCGTCGCCGACCACTTCGCCGTTGAATAACATCGGTGCGTCATCCTTCTCGCCCTCACCAATGATGACCGTGCCGGTCATCTGGACGGTCGACAACGACAGACGCATTGCTTCGACGGCAGCACCGTCAGCGGTTTCTTTCTGGCCACGTCCTACCCAACGTGCCGCTGCAAGGCACGCAGACTCGGTTGCCCGGACCAGCTCCATGGCAAGGTTTCGGTCTGGACGCTCTCGTGTCGACTCCTGCATCCACAGGACCGTAGTTGGCCGCGTCCGTGCGGCCTAGCCAGCTCGACGAGACCGTAGGGTTTCGTCCGTGAATCCGATCCCGTTGTCGCTGGTGCAAGCAGGCCGTGACCTGACCGAACCGAGGTTGTCGCCGGATGGAAGCCGTGTCGCCTTTGTCCAGCGTTGGCGCAGTGCAGCAGCGATTTGCGTCGTTGGTCTCGAAGAAGGTTCGGCAGAGCGCCAGCTCTCTTTCGGGCCGGACCCGGCGGTGGGTCGTGGCCTCGGTGGAGGCTGCTTCACCTGGCTTGGGGAATCATCTGATCAGATTGCTTACGTCGGGACGGAGGGCCAACTGTGGCTGCAGTCGGGCCTCAAGATCACTCAGCTGACATCGTCTGAGCAGTCTGTCCGCGCACCGGTGGTCGGCCGTGTGGGCAGCTCGCAGATCGTGTATGCCGTTGGCGAGGCTGAAGTCTGGAAGATCGACGTGGACTCTGGCGCGTTGCAGCGACTCGACGATGGGCGTCACGAGTTCTGTTTCGACCCGTCCATCTCACCCGACGGGGCCGTCGTGTCGTGGCAGGCCTGGAGCCCACCGCTGATGCCGTGGGATGGATCGGTTCGCGTCGATCTCGAAGTTCAGACGGGCGTGATCAGCGAGGTAGCTGTTGCAAACGCTGCGGTCCAGCAGCCTCGTTTTACGCCGCGGGGCGAGCCGGTGCACGTTCACGATGGGTCGGGCTGGCTGAACGTGTACGTTGGCGACCGCCCCGTGGTTGCCGAACCGGTCGAGCACGCCGGACCGACCTGGGGCATGGGTAACCGTTCGTACGTATTCGATGATGGCGGCGGGAGAATGGCTTTCACCCGAAATGAGGGTGGCCACGGAGCGCTTTGTGTGGTGGACCTCTCGACGGGTGACGTCGAACAACTTGGCCGAGGTGTGCACGGGCACCTGACCTGGGTTGGCAACAACATCGTCGCGCTCCGGTCCGGCGCGCGGACGCCACCGCAAATCGTTCGCTACTCGCTGGGAAGTGGGGCACGCGCGACGATTGCCTACTCGCAACCCGAAGCTTGGCCGACCGGTGAGCTTCCCGAACCTGAGTTGTTTACCGCTTTGGCACGAGACGGCGAAACCCAACTCCACGCGCGCCGTTTTGCCGCGGGCAACGGCCGCATGCTTGCGTGGGTCCACGGGGGGCCGACCGATCAGTGGCAAGTCGAGTGGCGGCCACGCATCGCGTACTGGTGGAGCCGTGGCTGGGACGTGCTGGTGGTCGACCCCCGAGGTACGACCGGGCACGGCCGCACCTACCAGCAGGCCCTGCACGGTGGTTGGGGCCGGATCGACACCGATGACGTTGCCGACCTGATTCGACATGCCCAGGCGCAAGGCTGGGCTGCTCCCGAATCGAGTGTGGTGATGGGCGGGTCATCGGGTGGCTTGACCGTGTTGGCCGTCTTGACCGACTACCCAGAATTGGTTGCTGGTGGCGTGGCGTCGTACCCAGTCAGCGATCTCAAAGCCCTCACCGAGGCCACCCATCGATTCGAAGCGCACTACACCGACACACTTGTTGCACCGAATGACGGCTCGCCGGAATCGGAAGCTGCATTTCGGGAGCTGTCGCCGCTCCACCGAGCTCAGCAGATCCGCAGCAAGCTGCTGCTGTTTCATGGCACCGAAGACCCCGTTGTGCCGATCTCGCAGAGCGATGACTTGGTCGACGCGGTACGTGCAGTTGGAGGCAGTGTCGACTACATCGAATTCCAGGGTGAGGGTCATGGCTTTCGCCAGCCCGCCAACGTCGCCGAGGAGTACTCGCGAACCGAAGCTTTTCTCGAACGCGTGACGCAGCCGACCTGAACGAGTCGGAGGGTCAGTTCGGCCAACGCTCTGCAGCGATAGCGTGTGGCCGTGGCATTTGTGAACAAGCAAGGTGGCGACGAGAAGCGTGAAGACAAGGCCGCCGCTGGGCTGCCAATCGACTTCGACCCCAACGACAACGAAATCGGAAAAGTTCATTACGACCTTTCCGCATGGACCTTTGAGAACCGTGCCGAGCTGGCCGAAGCACTCGCTGGTGCGAGTCTTCCGCACTACTGGGACGACGAAGAACTCGTCGTCCCCGAGGTCGTCGAAGCCGCAGCGGATGCGATGTTCGAACAGCTCGAAGCTGAGTTGGGCCCGTTCCCGGTTGGCCTGGACGATGACGAGGCCTCAGTCGAGTACGGCCTCGACGAATGGAGCGACGACGATCGCTCGACGTTGACCGCGGCATTGGTCGACGCCGAGATCCCACACCGCTGGCAGATGACCACGGTGCTGGTTGCTGCCGACGCCGAAGAAGATGTCGATGTGCTGCTTGATGCGATCGAAGCAGGCGAACTGGGGCCGGCCGATGACGGTGGTAGCAATGAGCCGCCGGAAGGCACGTTGAGCGACATGTTCCTCACGGCCGACAAGCTGGCCAAGGATCCGTTTGACGCCAAGGCGCGGCGCAAGATGATCGAACTCGATGGCGCTATTCATCCGAAGCAGCCGCCGTATGCACTCCCGCCTCGGGTGTGGGTGCAGAGCGTGAGCGCCGTTGCGGCAATCGTTGATCGGATTCATGCCGATGCCGACGGCGCGAAGGTGGAAGACTCCAATGTCGATGAAGACGGTCGCATGGAAGAGTCGTCCGACGTCATTGGTTTGGCGCAAGATCTCCGCACGACGATCCGCGAATACGTGTGAACACACGCTGGACGATCACGCAACGCTGACCCGGCCTCGGTAGCGTCCCCCCGTGCTGTTGGCCGAGCTCGAGATCTTTCACAGTCGACCCACCCAGCCAACGCGTCGCATCGCGCTTGGACATATGGTCCTCCCGGTCGACCCGGCGCCCGGGTTTGGTGGATTGCTGATCGGCGCCGTGATTGCGCAGCACCTCGATGGGGTCTCCGACGATTACATACCCGACATCCACCACCTGCTCAACGAAGTTGAAGCAGGTCAGCGCGTCGTGCAGCCGCGGCTGCGGCATCGCTTTCAGATCGACCGTCACGGGTTGTCGCACAGCTCGCACCGGCTCATCGGGGATGGTGACGACATTTCGTTCGATTTCGCAACAACCGGTACCGATCTCGCACAGGTGTTGGGTGCGATTTACGCGGTGGAGCGGCTCGCCCCCGAACACCGCCGACTGATCGCTCCGGTCATGCAGAAGGCAGCTCGCTGGCGCGGTCCGATTGGTGCGACCATGATCGCGTACTTCGCTGGTTCTCAGACGACCACACTCGAGGCGTTGGCCGATCCCGGCGGATGGGCGATGCAGCTGCTCGGCTTCGAGCTTGGTGGCCCGAAGCCCGCAAAAAATGCGGTTACCAAGGCGTTCCGCACGAAGATGCGTAACGTGCACCCAGACCACGGTGGTGAAGAAGTTGATGCTGCCAAGGCAATGTCTGACCTTGCTGAGGCCCGCCGGATCCTGAGCTGATGGCCAAAGCCACGGTGATGCTGTACCCGGGTGCTGGCACCGGCTGTGACCACATGAGTCTGCTCGCTGCTGAGGCGCGTTTGGGCTCAGCGGCGTACGTGGAGCGAATCGACTTCCCGTATCGACGAGAGGGCCGCAAGGCGCCTGATCGGGCGCCCAAGTTGTTGGCAGCGATGCGCAAGGACCTCACCCGATTTTCTCGGCGTCGTGGCCCGATCGTGATGGGTGGACGGTCGATGGGTGGACGGATGACCACGATGTTGGCCGCCGATGTCGACGAGCAGGGCCCGGTGGATCGGCTCGCCGGTCTTGTGTTGATCTGCTACCCGCTTCACCCGCCGCAGAAGGCCGAGAAGTTGCGTGTGGAGCACCTTCCCGATGTCGACGTCCCCTGTCTTTTCATTTCTGGCACGCGTGACCCGTTCGGCACTCCCGACGAGCTCCAGGAATGGACACGCACGATTTCTGCTCCTGTTGAGCACGTGTGGGTCGAAGGTGCTCGTCACGACCTCAAGGGCGCTGACGACCTCATCGCCGAAGAGATCGCGCGCTTCGTCGCAGCTCTCTGAGGGTCCTGAGAATCGGAGGTGGTTCGGAGAGTGCCTGACCCCCTCGGAGGGTGCCTGACCCCCTCCGCACCTCGTTGGACCCGAGTTACGTTGGTTCGGAGGGTGCCTGACCCCCTCCGAGATCGATGGCTTCGTCTTCGGGGTTGAGGGCTTCGAGTTCTTTGTGGGCGGTTTCGGGATATGCCGCAACCACAAGAATGGTCACGACCAGTTGCCCGACGGCGAGCACACTCATCGTCGAGGCGTATGACCATCCGCTGTCGAGAAGACGCCCGGTGAGGCTGAGCCCGCCGATGCCACCGATCAACGCTGATGCGGTCACGAACCCGGTTGCGCGAGTGCGGTTCGCTGTCGGGAACAACTCGGTGCGGTACACCGTCATTGCGGGGTACACGGCCGACCCGAGCACACCCCCGAGGAACGAGAAGGCCCACAGTCCGACTCCGCCAAACGTGAATGCCCCGATGATGGCGAGCGTTGACAGAGGTAGCGCCACGCTGATCAGTCCCCGACGGCCTCGCCGGTCGGCGAATCGGCCACCAAGGATGAGACCGATGCCAGCAGGTGTGCCGATCAAGATCGAGAAGAGGCCGATGTCGCCGCCGCTGAAACCTCGGATGTCTTCGAGATATGTGTTCTGGAAGAAACTGGCCGGCGCGATGAAGATGTTTCCGGCGAAGGCAACGGTGGCGAGCAGGGCGAACCGCTTGCGATCGAGCCGCGGGACCTTTACTGGGCCCGCAGGTCGCGCAGCAGCCTCAGCGGTGAAGCGGCGGGTCTCGGGGAGTCGTCGCATGAGGTCGAAGGCGACGATGCACCAGATCACCGAGACGAGATAGGTGTATCGCCAACCTCCGTCGCCAATGTCGGCCAAGCGCAGCGACATCACCGCGATGCCTGCACCGAGCCCAGAGGCCATAGCGAGCACGCTGATTGCGTAGGCCCGGCTGTTGCGCGGCATCTCTTCGGCGGCGATCACGCCGACGACAAACGCAAGAGCGATACCCATTGGGCGGCCGACGGTTTGTGATGCAACGAGCGCTCCGAAGCTGGGCGCGGCGGCACCCAACATGGTCAGCAGGGGTGCAAGCCAGGCCACAACGACCAGCACTTTGCGGCGGCCTACCCGGTCAGCAATCACCGCCGCGGGAAGCGCAAAGATGATGCCAGCTCGAACGATCGAGCCGGCATCACCCTTTGCGGTCTCGTCGATACCGAAGTCGTCAGC
>JBLFZD010000130.1:0-8838 GCA_047610085.1 Ilumatobacter sp.
GCACCGCACCGGCAATGATCAGGCCGATTCACACTGCGGCCAGCACCGACGTCGGTCCCACCAAACGGTGCAGGCGCTGAATGACCCAGTCACCATCCGACCCGTCAAGACGCCGGTGCGCATCGGGCGACATCGCCGACGCAAACCCGCCGACGGCGAAAAAGAGCGGCACCACCTGAAAACCCCATGTCAGCCACCCCAGCTCAGGAGCGACTTCGAGGGCGTTGCGAGCGAACAGCTCTCCATCGGCGTCGGCTCCGATCGCAATCACTCGGCAGTGGCCGAGAGCGACCAATGCCAACGCAACAACGCGAGAGAAGTCGATCGCTCGGTCGCGGCCGGTCGACGTCGACGCTGCCAGGTCGCCAAGTGCGGGGCAGTGCGTGTATTCATGGGTCCCATTCACCCAGATCTTGGGCACCCTCACCATCGGGCACATCACCTACGCCCGCCTGGAGCGGCCCCACGTTGCCAGGCTGCGAGTCGGACTACTTGGGCAGGCTCGAGGCCCAGGCTGACGCGAGCGCCGCATATCGGCCACCGAGCGCGACGAGCTCGGCATGCGTGCCGAGTTCAGCGAGGGCGCCGGCGTCGATTACCGCAATGCGATCGGCGTTTTGGATCGTCGACAACCGGTGTGCGACCACGATCGTGGTGCGACCCACCATCAGTCGATCGAGCGCCTCTTCGACGATCACTTCGGTGCCGGGGTCAAGGCTGCTTGTCGCTTCATCGAGCACGAGCACCGCCGGGTCGACCAATGCGGCACGAGCGAGTGACACCAGCTGACGCTCGCCGGCCGACAGGCGTGAGCCGCGCTCACGAACTTCGGTGTAGATGCCGTCTTCGAACTGTTCAAATCGTTCGAGCGCCCCGATAGCCGAGAGCGCCTCACGCAGCTCGTCGTCGGTAGCTTCGGCTCGAGCGATACGGACGTTGTCGGCGATCGACCCACCGAAGAGAAACCCCTCCTGCGGCACGACGACCACCCGGTGCCGCAGCGAATCAAGTGCGGCCTCGCGCAGGTCGACTCCACCGAACGAGATGGTCCCCGTCGTTGGGTCGTAAAGGCGAGCCATCAGTTTCGCGACGGTCGACTTGCCTGCACCGGTTGGGCCAACGAGCGCCAGTCGTTCGCCGTCGCCAACGGTCAGCGATACGTCGCGCAGCACTGCTGCCTCCGTATTCGGGTAGACGAAGCCGACCCCCTCGACGACCAGCTCGCCGGAGCGCGCCAGTTCCTGTTCGCCGCCTTCGATATCAGGCCGGGTATCAAGGATGATGAACAGCTTGTCGAGTGCAGCTGCCGACGATTGGACCGTGTTGTAGAGCTGCGACAGCTGCTGGACCGGCTCGAAGAGCAGCGCGAGCAGCAGGACGAACGCCACCACGGTCCCGATAGTGATCTCGCCCCGATTGACGAGCCAACCACCAATGCCGACGGCCAACGCTGTGGCGAACACTCCCATTGCCTCAACGAGGCCGAAGTACCAGGTGGACACCCGAATGCTGTGAACGTGCGACTTGTAGAGCGAGCGGTTTGATTCGACGAATTGTCGTTTCTGCTCGTCCTCTTGGGCATACGCCTGGATGACCCGAACTCCAGAAATGCCCTCCTGCAGCTCCGACAGGTTCTGGCCGACCCGCTCCCGAACCTCGAGATATGCCTCGTTCGAATCTCGCTGAAACTTACTCGAGGCGATGATGATCACAGGCATCACGAGCAGCGACGCAATCGTGAGCTGCCAGGACAAACTCAGCATCAGGATCAATGCGATGACGATCAAGAACATCGCAGCAATGAACTGCAACAACCCCCATTGCACGAGTTCTGCCATCGATTCGATGTCCGCGGTCATGCGGGAGATCAGCACACCCGATTGGTAGCGATCGAAGAAGCCCAATGACTGCTTCTGGATGTGGTCGAATGTGCGAACGCGAAGCGCCCGGAGAAACCCTTCCCCCGCTCGGTTGATGAAGATGTACTGCTGGCGCGCGGCCAGATACGCAACGACCACCACGACCACGTAAGCAATGACCGCGTTGCGCAGCACGGTGCGGTCGCCGGCATCGATTCCGCTGTCGATGCCATAACGAACCAAGAGTGGCCCTAGCAGCAACCCGAGCGTGGAGACCAGAACAAATCCGAGTGCGGCAGCAATCGTTCGGCGAAATGGCTTGGCCATGCCGATCGCTCGCCCCAGAACAGCTCGCGTTTGTTCCTTGTCGAGCTTGTCGTCGTCAGCAACGCCGCCCATCCGCATCACGAGCGATCACCCGCTGGCGTCGCGGCGCCCTGGGGGTCGTCGCCGGTTGCTTCCATCGCTGCGAGCACATCGCGGTAGCGCGGTTCGGTGGCGAGGAGATGATCGTGGGTGCCACTTGCGATCACCTTGCCACCACCTAAGAGCACGACCGTGTCGGCCAGCGCAATCGTGCCGGGCCGGTGTGCGATGACGATCGTGGTTCGGCCCTCCATGACGGTCGACATAGCGGAGCGGATCTCATGTTCCTTCGACGGGTCGACCGCAGAGGTGGCGTCGTCGAGAACCAACACACGAGGGTCCGCCAGAATCGCCCGAGCAATGGCGATGCGCTGCCGTTGCCCGCCAGACAGTGAGAAGCCTCGCTCGCCAAGCATCGTTCCGTAGGCATCGGGCAACCCCATAATGAAGTCGTGGGCACCTGCCAGCCGGGCCGCTCGCTCGACCGTTGCCGCGTCGGCGGCAGGGTCAGCGAAGGCAATGTTCGCCCGCACAGTGTCGTGGAACAGAAGTGTGTCCTCGAACACGATGCCCACCGCTCGCCGCAGGTCGTGCAGGCTCAACTGACGGACATCGACGCCGTCGATCGAGATCACACCCTGGTCGACGTCATAGAACCTCACAAGAAGCCGAGCAACGGTTGACTTTCCCGAACCTGTCGCGCCCACGATTGCAACGGATTCTCCAGCTTGCATCTCGAGGTCGAAGCCGTTGAGGACCGCGGCGGATGTGACGTCGTCCTCCGGGACGGAATAGCCGAAGCAAACATCGCGGAACGACACCGCTCCCCTCGTGGACAGATGGGGCCGGGCACCATCTATCCACGAGGGAAGTGGAGTCGGGTCAGCCGGGTCGGTGACCTGAGCGTCGATATCGAGCACTTCATTCACACGTTGCAGTGCCGCAGCAGCACGCTGCGCAAAGGCGATCGTCATTCCGATCATCCGCAGCGGCCACACGAGCAACGCGACGAACACGTTAAATTGCACGAGCGCGCCGAGGCTCAGGTCGCCGTCGATCACCCGATTACCCCCGAACCACAGCACGGCGATCAGGCCCACCTGCGGCAGCAGCTCAATAGCCGGGAGAAACTTGGCACGGACTCGAGCAGCTTTGATCGATTCAGCTCGGATGGCATCTGCCGCTGTCTGCAGCTTGGCGGCCTGAACTCGTTCGGCACCGAAGCCCTTCACAACACGTACTCCGCCGACGGTCTCTTCGACCACGGTCGCCAGTTCTGCTTGCTCGGCCTGCACGGCGAGCACCGCCGGATGGATCCGATTCGAGAATCGGCTGCCCAACACCTGGATCAACGGCAACGACATGAGCGCAAGGAGCGCCAACACCCAATCGGTCACGAGCAAGATGACAACAACTGCGCTGATCATCGCCAAGTTCGACAGCGTGATCGGGATCATCACCACGAACGATTGAATCTGGTTGAGATCGCTCGACGAGCGACTCATCAGCTGACCGGTCTGGGCGCGGTCGTGGTAACCGATGTGTAGCGACATGATGTGGCTGAAGATTCGCTCACGCAGACGCGTCTCGGTCCAACGAGCTTCACGAAACGCGTAGAAACGACGGAATGCGGTGAAGAAGCCGGACACGAGCCCGGCCAAGGCAATGAGCCCCGCCCACAGCCAAAGCTTGTCTCCGTCGCGGATGCCTCGGTCAATGCCGAAGCCAATCAGGATCGGCGATGCGACCTTGGCAGCCGTCCAGGCCAAACCGACGAGCGTGCCGATCGTGAGGTTGCGCCGTTGCGCTCGAAGCGTTTCCCACAGCAGCGCCCACTTCGACGGCGCTGCTCTGGAGTCGGCTTCAGGCATACGCGTGCTTCAGCTCAACAATTCCGTGACGCGGCTCTTCGGGCGACCGATGATCGCCGTGTCCTTCGTGACCACCACGGGACGCTGAAGCAGCTGCTTGTGCTTCACGAGGATGTCGACAATCTGGTCGTCGGTTGTGACGTCAGCGTCGGTGAGTTCGAGCTTTTTGAACTTGCTGTCACGGCGAACAAGATCGGTGGCCGGGTCTTCAAGCTTGGCGATGATGTCGCGCAGCGTGGCGGCATCCGGCGGCTCCTTGATGTACAGCACGACGTCATGCTCGACCCCAAGATCTTCTGCAATGCGCACGGCATTGACCGAAGAGTTTCAATGCTGGTTGTGGTAGATCGTGACATCGGCCATGACAACGACCCTACGCGAATCGGCTGCGAATCGGCCGATCGGTGAGCGGTGCATCGAACGAAGCGGCGGAGGATCGGGCAGATCGTCGGGGTACTGGCTCGTCCCCTCGCCAACAGTGGTATCGAGGAGTTGCAACTGCTCGGTACCGAGGCACAGGTCGATCGCGGCCATTGCGTCGACGATCGTTTCGGGTCGTGTACTCCCCCGGAATCGGGATGACCTTCGAGCCATGAGCCCGACGCCAAGCGAGGGCGGCACGGCGCGCACTACATTCACGGGAAGCGCCTACTTCGGAAAATGCGGCGTAGGGCGAACCCATCTGATCAGCCCGGTCGGCCACACCGAACGGGCTCCATCGATCTTGTGGGAGGCCGAGAACTCGTTCTGCACAGCGGCAATCGGCGCGACGGACACCGCGAACTCCCATTGCTCCAAGCTGACGTTGGACAACCCGATCGACGCGATCAGCCCGTCGCTGCGGAGCTGTTCTCAGGATTCGGCCTGCGTCTGGAACGGGACCTTCGGGTCAGGGCGGTGGAGGTAGTACAGGTCGATGGTGTCGACCCGAGCCGTTCGCATGATGCTTCACATGCCGCCCTCAGCCCGACGCTGGTGCCAACGCGATCCATACCGCCCGGGAACGCAACGAGCGATCGTTGTGCCCGGTGTGTTCCCACGACGGTGCAGAGACGTTCGAGGTGTCGATGTGTCGACAGCCAGCCTCAAGCGCAGCGTGGACCGTTGCGATCAGGCGATCAGGCGATCAGGCGATCGAGCATGCCCGGCCACAAGAGCGGCATGGCACCGAGTCCGATGGGCAGCACCTCGTGGCAACCGAGCCGCCGAGCTCCGGTCAAGCGTCGTCGCTGTCGGTATGAACTTCTTCGATTCGCCCGGTCAGCACGTCGTAGACGAACCCTCGAACATGATCCTTGTAGGGGATAAACGGGGTCATTTCAATTCTCCGCATCGACTGGCGCACGTCGACATACGGGTCATCAAACGATTCCACCGCCCACCACGGCTTGATACCGATTTCTGCCTCGATCTCAGCCTTGAACCCATCCTCGGTGACCATCTGGAGGCCGCAATCGGTGTGGTGGACGAGCACGATCTCACGCGTGCCGAGGTACCGCTGAGACAGGCAGAGGGATCGGATCACGTCATCGGTGATGACACCACCGGCGTTGCGAATGATGTGGGCTTCGCCGTGACCAAGCCCGAGCAGCGGAAAAATATCCATGCGCGAATCCATGCAGGTGACCACGGTCATGTGGCGCGTCGGGCTGACCTGCAAGTCCTGGTCCGCAAACGCCTCAGCGAAGCGCTCATTGCCTGCCACCAGCTTGTTGGCGCTGGGTTGAAACGGAGTCTCAGGGAGGGGTTGTGCTGTGGCCACAGCACAAGTGAATCTCATGGAGAACCCCAATCGCAACTCGCCCGCCCACACCCGCACCGAGACCCCCCGCATTCTGACCTGGCATCGGGCAGGTGACGACAAGTACGCTTTGCCCACATGACTGAGCTCATCGTGCCGCCAGCGGGCGCCCACGGAGGCGACGCCGCAGCGATTGCGCTGGCTCTCGGCGTCGACCCAGCCGACCTCCTCGACCTCTCACAGACACTCAACCCGTTTGCCCCACCTGTTGAAACTCTGGCCGTTCGCCATCTCGCTTCGCTGCGCCACTATCCCGACTCAACCAACGCCGAAGCCATGCTCGCTGAGGTGATCGGTGTTGATCGTGACCGGTTGCGACTCACGAGCGGCGGCGCTTCTGCGATCGCCTTGGTTGCTGCGTCGATCGGTGGACGAGTGCATGCGGAGCCCGACTTCGCCCTGTATCCGCGCCAGTCGAGCGGACCGGTTTGGCGGAGCGATCCGCACAGTCCAAGCGGGTACCTCGCCGCCGTCGATGACCGGGCAGACGTTTGGGATGAAGCGTTCTATCCGCTCGCGACCGGGCGTTGGTCAGGGCACCGTGAGGGCATCACGATCGGTTCGCTCACCAAAACGCTGGCTTGCCCTGGCCTTCGGATTGGGTACGTCATTGCCGACGATGTCGCCGAGCTGGTCGCCCGTCAGCCTCACTGGCCGGTTGGGTCGTTGGCGCTCGCTTTGCTTCCCGAACTCCTCGCAGACACCAACCTTGCCGATTGGCAGAAGCAGATCGCCGACATGCGGCAACGACTCACCGATCTGCTCGAAACGCACGAATGGGTGGTCCACGGGGCTGATGCGCCATGGGTTCTCGTCGAGCGAGCCGGCCTTCGAGAGCAATTGGCACCGTTTGGAATTGTCGTTCGAGACTGCTCGAGCTTTGGGATGGCGGGAACCTGTCGCATTGCCGTGCCGTCCGAGGTCGGACTCGATGCATTGGCACACGCCCTCGACCAGCTGGCGAACGAATGAACGCCGTTGCGCCACGCCTCATCACCCTGCCCGACGGCCAGCAGTGCCTCGTCTGGTCAGATAACGAGCGACGCCGCCAACTGTCATCTGCATCGGTCGGAGGCGGCCTCTCCGACATCGACTGGATCGTGAATCTGCAGGTCCCAGCTCATTACTCGCGACGCGATCTTGACGCTCATGCAGCAGAGGTTGTTCAGGGCGTCGGGATGTCCGGGGACGGCGTGGCAATGCTGACCGCCGCCGCCGTTGAACATGTCGCAACAGCGACCGAATCGGGCGTGCGCGCCGATGCCACCGTCGGCATCTCGACGCCGACATGGGCTGCGGGTCCCGATTCAGGCGGCGAGCACGACTCCAAACCAGGCACGATCAACATCGTGGTGCAACTTCCGGTCGAGCTCTCGCTTGCCGCAGCGGTCAACGCAGTGATGACCGCGACGGAAGCCAAAACCCAAGCGCTGATCGAATGCGGGATCGATGGAACGGGAACCGCGACCGATGCGATTGTCGTGACCTGGCCAGCCACGTCCGCAGGGGCAGCATCACAGTTGTTTGCTGGACCTCGCTCGACCTGGGGTGCCCGCCTCGCCAGAGTGGTGCACTCAGCGGTC
The DNA here is from genome assembly GCA_047610085.1 of Ilumatobacter sp. Taxonomy (GTDB): domain Bacteria; phylum Actinomycetota; class Acidimicrobiia; order Acidimicrobiales; family Ilumatobacteraceae; genus Ilumatobacter_A. The sequence continues at coordinate 7,481 of JBLFZD010000130.1, forward strand.
TTAGACGGGGTCACGGGCTGGCAACAGCGATGATCACAATGACCACTCTCCAACGGCGTGCAGCATGTGTCGGAATCGGACTCGTTGCCGACCGACTCCTCCCCGAGCTCTCGAATCGATGGCATCCGGTGGCTTGGTTCGGCACGCTGATGCAACGAATTGAATGCTCCACCTGGGCTGACCGGCGATCCGCGGGAGTGCTGTACGTCGCCCTTGGTGCAACGGTGGGAGCGACCGCCGGCGTCTTGGCCAGCAACCCAGCGCTTGCCATTGTGATCACATCAGCAGGCCCGGAGCTTCGTCGATTTGGCGCAGAGATTGGCGACGCGACCCAAACACACGGAGTCGAAGCTGGACGGATCGCAGTCGCCGGGCTCGTCGGGCGAGATACGTCCGAACTCGATGAGCACGGGATCGCTGCAGCCGTGGTTGAGTCAGTTGCTGAGAACACGGTGGACGCAATGATCGCGCCGGTATTCTGGGCGATGGTCGCCGGAGCACCCGGGGCCTACGCGTACCGGGCGATCAACACGATGGATGCCATGGTCGGGCGACGCAACGAACGCTACGAGCAATTCGGCTGGGCCGCCGCTCGTCTCGACGACGTCGCCAACTATCTACCAGCGCGACTGTTCGCGCTCATCGTCGCTGCAGTCCGACCACGACAAGCGAACCGCGTGTGGTCCATGATCCAGCGCGACGCACCCGCACACCCATCGCCCAATGCTGGCGTCGCCGAGACGGCAGCGGCAGCAGCCCTTGGCGTCGAACTCGGTGGCCCACTCCGATACGGAGACGTCACCGAGGACCGGCCTCGGCTTGGTTCAGGGGACCGCCCATCGCTCGTCCACATCAACCGCATGAACGTGTTATCGAATCATGTTGAAGCGCTGACCACTCTGGCGCTACTCGGGACCTACCTGGCACCTCTGTGCCGACGACGACGCTCGCACGGCAAGCCCGAATCCTGACATCGCAACAACGCCCGGTCAACTCACGGGGAATGCGAGCCGGGCAGCGGCCGAATCAACATTGGGTCCTACAGTCAGTGACCGCATGCTGTTAGTGACCCTCACTGTTCTTTCCGCATCGGCGTTTTTCTACTACGGAGGCGAAACGCTGTTCGCCAACCCGCCACGCATCGAATACAAACGCTACGGCATGGCCAAATTGCGGATCATGGTCGGCTCACTCCAAATCCTGGGAGCCATCGGACTCCTCACCGGACTCGTCGTTGCCCCACTCGGCGCCGCAGCAGCAACAGGACTCGCACTCATGATGGTGCTCGGCGTCGCAGCCCGCCAACGCATCCACGACGCACCACGACTCATGATCCCCGCAAGCAGCCTCGCGATCCT
>JBLFZD010000131.1:0-8605 GCA_047610085.1 Ilumatobacter sp.
CTTGCGCGGTTTGGCGTTGTGCACGAGCAGGAGGTCGAGATCACTGTGCGGCGCAAGCTCACCTCGGCCATACCCGCCAACAGCGAGGAGCGCCACCCGGTGCTTGGTGGGATTCTCCACAAGCGCGTTCTCGAAGAGCTTGATCACCCATTGGTCGGTGATGCCTGACAACGCTGCGCAATAATCGCGCCCGCCCCGTTCGAGGGCTGTCCCGTTGTCGCCTGCCTGCTCAAGGTGAGCAGCACGTTCGGCCAGCGTCACTCGTTGAGCCCGAGTGCGGTGAGACGGATACCGTCCCTTTCAAGGGTGGCAATGATGCCGAGGGCTCCGTCCAGGGTAATGATGACGAGATCATACGTGTCGTTGAGCCCACCGAGACTGTTGTGATCGCAGAGAACCGGAATGCCCGAATCGCCACGACCTCTTCACGATATTGTGGCTGCATGCGACGACCGGTGGACACCTCTGGTTCTCACCGCTTCGTATGCCTGGCGGTCACCGGCCTCCTCGCCGCAGCGTGTACAGGCGGGAACGGAACTGGTCCAGTCGCCAGCGTGGCCACAACCACCACGTTGCCGACCGAGCCTCGTCTTGATGACCAGGTTCTCCATCTGGGTGCGTTGATCCCAGCGAGCGACACCGCCGTGGGCCCCATTCTGACACGGAGCGTCGAACTGGCGGTCAGTGCCGTCAACGACGCTGGCGGCGTACTCGGGAATCCGGTGCGCCTCACCATCGAAGATGAAGGGGCCACAGCGGTCAGCACCGCCGAGGCAATCGAGCGGCTCGTCGCCGAGGGCGTCGATGCCATCGTCGGGCCGACGTCATCGAACTCGGCAATCGGCGCCCTCGATGACGCCGTTGCTGCGGGGATCGTCGCCTGCTCGGCAACAGCAACCGCAATCGCACTTGATGACTTCCCTGACGACGGCTTCTTCTTTCGAAGCATCGCCACCGACTCGCTGCAGGCTGTTGCGATCGCCCGCGAGGCGCAGCTGACCGGCGCGAGTCAAATCGCCATCGTCCACGTCGACGACGCGTACGGTCGGCCCTACGCCGATGCAACCGTCGATGCACTCCAAGGCGAAGGCACCTTCGAAGTTAAGACCATCTCGATCCCCGTCAACGATGACGATCTCGCCGACGACGTCGACGCACTCGCGAGCTCTTCGGCGCAGGTTGCGATCATTCTTGGAGATGGCGACGACACCGCTCGATTCCTCGAGGCCATGGGCCAGAGCGAGACGATTGCCGTCACCGAGATCATCGTCAACGATGCCGCGCGCAGCGCGTCTGCTCAGGTGTTCTCCAACCTGCCCGATGACCTCAGAAGCAGAATTATCGGCGTCGCACCCCAGATCGTGCTCCCCGAATCCAGCGAGGTCGACGACAACCTTGCGTTCGCCTCGCAAGTGACCGACTGCGTCAACCTGATAGCACTGGCAGCCGTTCAGAGTAACAGTGACTCACCTAATCTGATCGCAGGACAGATTGCCTCGGTCTCGTCGGGCGGCTCGGTTTGCGGCAACTTTGCCGACTGCGCAGAGCGCATCGAACAGAACCTGCAGATCAACTACAACGGCCCGACCGGCATCACCGAGTTGGGCCGCAACGGCGACCCGACTAGCGCTCGATTCGACACGTTCCGACTTGCCGCCGACGGCTCGAATGTGCACGTCGGCAGCTTCATCGCCGAACGCTGAGCGAGAAGCGCCGAGCTACAGAATGTTCTCGATGTAATCGAGGTAGCCGACATAGAAAGCACCAAACTCACCGAACAGTGCGGACGCTTCGTCGAAACGCATGGTGTACACCACGTTCTTAACCACTTCAGGGCTCTTCGCAAACAGCGTTACGCCCCATTCGAAGTCATCGAGGCCCGATGATGCGGTGATCAGCTGAGTGAGCTGGCCGGCGAACTTGCGGCCACTCGTGCCGTGCTCCATCATCATCGCTTTGCGTTCCTCGAACGGCGTGGCGAACCAGTTGGCGTGACTCTCGCGCTTCTTGCTCATCGGGTAGAAGCAGAACGCCGGCTTCCCCTCCGGCGGCAGGTCTGGGTAGAGCCGGTCTTTGAGCATGTGTTCGGGAAGGCCCTTGGCGTAGTCGCTCACCTCGGTGATCGACACGTAGCTGTCGACGATGCCGAGGCCGCCGCGCTGAAGTGCCGTCTGCAACGAACGCAACACCTTCCAGTCGGGCGACAGTGCCATCACACAGATGTCGGCCTTATGACCAAGCATCGCAGCAGTGATGACCTGGCAACCTGCCTCCTCAGCATGCTTTACCGCGGCAACGATCGCTTTACGATCGGTGCCCGGCGCCAGCTTCGCCAGCAGGTGGACGACACTGAGTCCTTCTTCCATCAACATCTCGTCAGGCTATGTCGAGGACCGAAGCGTTACTGAGAGCGACTGATCAAGTCAGAGCCGTTCGGGAGCGTAGATGTTGAACTCGCCGCCACGAACGAAACCCGCAAGCATGAGGTTCGCGCTCCGAGCTGCATCGACCGCAAGCGCCGTTGGGGCGCTCACCGCAACGAGCGTCGTGAAGCCAGCGGCCCAGGCTTTCTGCACCATTTCGATGCTGGCTCGACCGCTCACGAACAGGCCGAGCCCTGTGGCCGGAAGCGCCGGCAGGTCCTCTTGACCCAACTCGAGCGCACCGATCACCTTGTCAACAGCGTTGTGGCGACCCACGTCCTCTCGAGTGACCAGCACCCGTCCAGCAGCGTCGAACGCAGCCGCCGCGTGCACGGAGCCGGTCGACGAGAACAGTCCTTGCCCATCGAAGACCACGTCGGCTATCGATCCAATGACGCCGAGGTCGATGGCAGGAACCGCTGGAAGCGGATCGAGCCGACCGCAAAGATCGTCGAGCTGCTCGCTGCCACACAGCCCACAGCTCGATGACACATTGCCCAACCGTGGTGTCGGCTCAGGCGCCCGCCCGCCGGTGTCGACCGTGACCACATTGAACGCCGAGTCCGCCGCACTGCCGTCAGCGCAGTAGCGCACACCGGTCACGGAAGCGCCGGCGAGTAGCCCTTCGGTCAGGCAAAAGCCGACGGCCAGCTCATAATCGTGACCGGGCGTCCGCATCGTGGTCGAGACAAGGGTGCCATCGAGCTGAATCGACATCGGCTCCTCGACGATCAACTCGTCGGGACGTCGCTTGACCGTACGGTCGTCACTCGGCCCGCTGACTCGGGTCACAATCATCCGCTCGGTGCGGTGCCTCCCCATTTCAGGATCCTGCTATCCGGCTGTCGAGGCCGCGAGCCCGAAGCCAACCGACTAACCGATCGGCGAACAGCGCGACGGCAGCCTCGTTGGTGGCGTAGTAAAACGACGGCTCGATCAGTTCGAGCTCCATCACGATGAAGGTCTCACGGCCCGACTCGTCTTGGAACGGAGCGACATCGACCCGAGCAAAGAAGACGTCGCCGAGATTGCGCACCACATCGGTCGACAAAGCATCGGTCGCAAGCTTCAGCTCGGCGGCGGACGGCACGCGAGGAGAGATGTCTTCCGTCGCGAAGAGATCACCTTCCAGTTCCACGTCGGTCGTCATCAAGATGGCCCCCTTGCGGAACGCGTGACTCAATTCGAGGGTGACCCCATCCGCGTCGAGTACGAAACAATGACACGTCTCCCCGCGATCGTCGAGCAAGTCAAGGTACGGCTGCACCATCGCGGTACGGCCTTCGGCGTGAAGAACGGCAACATGGTCGGCAACCTCGTGGGGATCGCATCGGCGAGCACCACTCGAGCCGGCGCCAACAGTGGGTTTCACGACGTGCACACCTCGCACCTGTGGAGCCGGGTCGCCCGGTGCGACAAAGATGGTGGGTGTGATGCGGATGCCTTCGCGAGCAAGGTCGGCGAGATAGCGCTTGTCGGAGCTCCACCGAACGACATCGGCATCGTTCACGAGGGTCGTCACCGCGGCGGCTCGGTCAACCCACGCAAGGAACTCGTCGAGGCGGTCCGTGTAGTCCCACGTTGAGCGAATGATGACCGCATCGAACGCTGACCAGTCAAGCGCCGAGTCGTCCCAAGACACGATGCGAACCTCGTTGTCGCCGAGCCGCCCGCGTAAAGCAACGGCGAGCGGCAGGAGATCGGGGTCGAGCGCGGCAGCGACCTCAGCGGTGACAAGTCCCAACACGCTTCCAGCCTACGAACATCGACCCTCAGCCCCCTCCAACCTGGGTTACGCCAACCCGGTTGAGGCAACTCAGGTTCTGGCACGACCGGGTTGGCGTGCCTGAGCCGCACCGTCGTTATCGAACGCTTCGGCGCTGTAGCGAACCCGATTTTCGCCCAGACCGCCGTGACCGTGAGGGACATGTCGCCTCGTGCGACAACCGGTGACTGGATCGGACAACCCATCGGAGGAATGGTCGGTGGTGCACCAAACTCAGCGGTCACCGACCTTGAACGAGTCGGATCGCAACGGATTCGATGAGCTCAGTTCGGCTGAGTTGGTGTTTGGCTTACTGATCGTCGTAGTGCTGATGTCCTCGATCGTCAGGGGTTCTCACGAACCTCGATGACAGCAGTCTCCGGCGCGATGCACGAGAAGGATCATCTCGTTCTGGTCGGTATCGACGCCCATGAACATTCTCCGCTGATCTCAGCGATTCCTGTCCCGGTTTGCGGGACCAGAATTATTTTGTTCCGCAAACCAGCCAACCGAAGGCGCTCAGAGGGCGTCGCCCGCACGACGCGTCACGAAGACACATGCCGGGATATACGCCACGAGTTGGCGGAACGCAGCGAACGCAGCTCCCGTGGGTCCTTAGCCGCCAGCGACGGCGGGGATGATCGAGACGGTGATGTTGTCGCCCACGACGGTGGCGAGACCGTCCAAGTAACGAACGTCATCGTCGTCGACAAAGATGTTCACGAACTTACGCAAAGCACCATCTTCGTCAAGGAGCCGTTCGCCCATTCCGGGGTGCGCTGACTCGAGTGCGGTGATGACATCGCCAAGCGAACCAGGTTCTACAGGAATCTGCTTCTCGCCGCCGGTGATCGGACGCATAGTGGTTGGGATTCGGACAGTCGCTGCCATGCTCCGCACGCTACCTGGAATCCCGATCTGCCCGGTCGGGATTAGATGTAAGAAGGAACACTCCCTCTCTGGGAATACCGCCGAGGTGGGCGTGACGAGGCGTCAGGCCGACGGCTAGCTTGTTACCAATGCGAGTTCTCGCGGCACCCGACAAATTCAAGGGATCCGCCACCGCTCATGAGGTTGCGGCAGCAATCGGGCACGCCTGCTGGGAACTCGGGGTCGAGTGCGTCGAGATCCCAATGGCTGACGGCGGTGACGGGCTTCTCGAGGTGCTCGGCGGAGCGAACCGCACGACGGTGGTGACCGGACCGCTGGGCGACCCGATCGCGGCCGCATGGCGCCTCTCCGGATTCACCGCAGTGATCGAGATGGCGCAGGCCAGCGGGCTCATCCTCGCTGGTGGCGCCGCAGGGAACCAGCCACTCGACGCCACCACGACGGGCACAGGCGAACTGATCGATCACGCGCTCGACGCCGGAGCGAAACGCATCATCGTCGGCTTGGGTGGTTCGGCAACAACCGACGGCGGCTTCGGAGCTATCCGTGCAATTACAGCGATCGCTCGCCTGAAGCAGGTCGAACTACTTGTCGCCTGTGACGTCTCGACACTTTTCGTCGATGCCGCCAAGGTGTTCGGCCCCCAGAAAGGTGCCACCTCGACGCAGATCAAGTTCCTCAACCGGCGCCTCAACCGACTCGTCCAGATGTTCGTCGAGGATTTCGATGTTGATGTCTCCACGATCGAAGGTGGTGGTGCGGCTGGCGGCCTGGGAGGTGCTCTGGCAGCACTCGGCGGACGCTTGGTCCCCGGCTTCGAGCTCGTCGCTGACGAACTCAACCTGTTCGATCATCTCGATCCCGACAACCCCCACAGCGTCGACCTGGTCATCACCGGTGAGGGCTGCCTCGATGACACGAGCTTTGCTGGCAAGGTCGTCGGAGGTATCGCCGAACTCGCCGCAGACGCGGGCATCCCCGTGGCCGCTGTGGTTGGTTCAGCCGACGCCGGCGTCGTCGACGATCATCGCAACCACATTCAGGTTGCCGTGTTGAGCGAAATGTATGGCCTCGACGCCGCTCTCAGCGAGCCAAAGCTGCATATCGAGCAAGCAGCGGCTGACATCGTCGGCACGTTCTTGAACAACCGTTGAACGACGCGCGGATCAAGCGCGCCTGCGTCAACCTTCTGTTGGGTCGGTTTCGGCATCGGCCGAGGCGGGCACGTCGCCATCGGAGACATCGGGTGCAGCGACGACCTCAGTAACCGCTGCGGCGTTGGACGAACCCGACAACTCTTCTATGGTCTTGCCAGCTTCATTCTCGCCGAGCAGTACCAGCACTCCTGCTTCACCGAGATCTGCGCTTTCGGTCGGGGCCGGACTCGAAATGGTGAGTACTTCCAGGCCACCAAGGTCACGGGCCACCGACTGAGCGACATCTTCGGCCGCAGCGATCGCCGGGTCGAAGTACACGATGCTGGCCGTGACATCCGGTCCACTGGCATTGACCGGATCGACCATGGTGTAACCCTCAAGCTCGAGGGTCTTAGCCATGTTCCCCGCCGAACCGCCAACGGTGTTGGCATTCGCGACAGCCACCGACGAGCCAGCAGTAACTCGCGGGATAGTCGTGGTCGTCGTGGTGGTGGTTGCATCGGGCAACTCAACATCAATCAGTGTTGAATCGACGGTTGCATCGCCGTCGCCCTCTGCTGTCTGGCCGGCTCCAATTGAGGCTGCAGATCCGCCGTCATTGGTGATGTTCTGGAGAATCAGAAAACCAGCGACGACCGCCACGACCGCAAGCCCGATCGTGAGCCACGAGCCGACGGGTGATCCACCGACTCCTTGGCGTGGAGTTCGGCGATTCGCGCCGAGTGCCATCTCTTCGTTACTCATGCCTGCTGTCCTTCCCTGCCGCCAGGTGCTGCTGCTTCCGCACCATCATGACGCAGTTTGCGTGCCCGCAGACGCAACCGCTTCATCCGACGCACCACAAGCGGGTCGTGGTCCATCGCAGCCGGGTCGTCAAGAACCGCGGTCAATTCCGCATGATATTCGTCCGGGGAGCATTGGAAGCGCGCGCGAATCACTTGGTCACGTGGTTCGTCGTTGCTCCACCACGAGCGTTCGAAATCGAGCATGGCGGCGTGGCGTTCTGACAACATCACTGGACATGTTGGCCTGTCTGAGGGCCAAATTACAAGCATGAGAGCAAATTCCAGGCAGAAATTGATTGCAAGACCCGAAAGCCAAACGCTTCGCGGGCCGGCTCGGCAACGATATTGAGGCCTCGGCCTAGGCTCTCGAGCGTGTCACGACCATTCATGATCGGTGTTGCCGGCGGCAGCAGCTCGGGAAAGACGACGATCTCCGAGCGTCTGGTCGCCTTAACTGGCGAGCACCAGCTCTCTCGTATCGAACTCGATTCGTACTATCTCGACCGCAGTGATCAGTCGCTCGAGGAGCGCAGCCAGGCGAACTACGACCATCCCGATGCGTTCGACTGGGACCTCCTCAACGATCACCTCGCCGCACTCGCCAACGGCGCGAGCGTTCCGGTCCCGATCTACGACTACGCATTGCACAACCGGTCGGGTGAGACCCGCCAGGTCAAACCCAATCGAATCGTCGTGGTCGACGGAATTCTGGTGCTCTACGACCGAGCTCTACGAGAACGATTCGACCTCAAGATCTTCGTTGATACCGCAGCCGATGTCCGACTGATCCGCCGATTGCAACGCGACGTCGCCGAACGCGGGCGAACCACCGAAAGTGTGATCGAGCAGTACTTGGGCACCGTCAAACCAGCACATGAACGCTTCATCGAGCCGAGTAAGCGTCACGCCGATGTGATCATCCCAGAAGGTGGCCTCAATCGACCGGCACTCGACGTGCTGCTCGCTCGAGTCCGCGAGCTCTCAGCTGACGCCGCAGCGGACGACTGAACCCAACGAACGGGCATCGTCAGATGCGTTCGATGAGGGTTCGAACAAACGAGCCTTCGGCGGCTGCGGCAATGAACGCCGGATCGCTCAGTCCGCTGACGACAGACCGTGGGTTCGTGTCGCTATTAGCCGAATCGAAGGCGGCGCCGCTGTCGGTCCCGGAGTCATAGTTCGCCAGGTTGCGTTCGACTCGGCTGACCCACGTGCCGTTCTGGAACATCGACTGGTCACGCATGCCGACAAACCAATCGATGCCTGGTGCCAGCATCGTGACCGTAGAAATCAATGATGCGTCCTGCGACAGCGTCATCGTCAACGTGTGGGAACCGGCCCCGAAGATGGCCGTGCTGGAAACATTTTGAGCGGCCACGGTTGAGCCAGCCGCCATCTCCGTCACGAGCGTCGAGGTATTGCCGCTCTCAGCCATCTGTTCGGTCCCCGTTGATGCGGGCGCTCCGCGTACGAAGAGGTCGCCAACCTCGGAGTGACCAATGGTGGAAACTAGCGAGAAGTGGGAGTTCGGCGGGCTCGCGGCGGCAGTTCTATTGTGGGCGTCTGATTGTCGATTCGATCGGC
>JBLFZD010000132.1:0-8585 GCA_047610085.1 Ilumatobacter sp.
ATCCTTCATCCAGATCTGGAAGACGCCCTTGATGTTCATCTTCACCATGTCTTGTTTCTTCAGGCCGTACTTGGCCTCGAAGAGTTCTTCGAAGATGGCGTCGTCGAAGGTCTTGGAACACAGCAGACCAATGTTGACGACGAACGGCTTGGAGACCTTGCCGGCCTTGCGATCCCACATGACGGGCGGCGACGAGGTCTGGCAACCCATGCCCACGAGAGCAAGGCGCTCGAAGCCGCGCTCCTTGGCTTCGGGGAGCGCCAGCGGGTTGGCGCAGTAGGTGTAGCGGGATCCGGCAGTGGCGAGGATCTCTTCCTTCGTCTCGACGACGACGGGCTTGGCCTTCCACGCGTCGTCGTCCTCCACGCCCGACACGAGCGCCGCATCGATGTAGTCGTTCTCGCGCAGCCAAATGAGGAGCGCCGAAACGAGGCCGCCGTCTTGGCCGTTGTCGTGCACGGTCTTGTCGGTGGCACGGGTGAGATACAGCTGCTTCCAGATTCCGGCCATCTCGTCGGGTTCGCGCACACGCCCAAACAGGTGCATGTCGGCAGCGGGCTCCCAGGCACGGAAACGCGGACACGCCCGGGTGCAGGTGGTGCAGCCGCCTCCTGAACCGAAGCCGTGCACGCAGTCGTCAAGCCCCAACTCGTCTTCGAGATGAAACGGGATGTACTTGCCCTCTTCGTGCTCGTAGCCAATGACGTCATGTGGGCAAGTGACAACGCAACCAGCACAACCCGTGCACAGCCCGGTGGTGATCACTTCGTCGTACAGCTCTTTCCACTGCGACGTCCATCGCCCCTCTTTATCGGCGACCAGCGATGCGGGGAGCTCAGATTCGACCGTCGTCATGTCGCTGACTGTATGCGAGAGGCCCCTTGAGACCTCAACCAGCGCGAGTTTCTGAGTACAGATCTGCTCTGACGAGGGGCTGCCGGCCGCGTTCTGCGACGATCAGCAGATGACCGATGCGATCGACCTGGACAGCGCGCTCGACGAGATGGGTGCAATGGTGCTCTCGTTCCTGCCGCCGGACCTGATGGACCTCAGTGATATCGACGTGGCACGCGCCCGACTCGACGGGCTGCTTGGGGCGATGCCAGCGCCTCCCATGCCCGACGATGTGGCAGTGACTGAAGCGGTCGCGCCGTCGCTCGATGGAGGTCCCGATGTCCGTGTGAAGGTCTACGCACCGACCGACCGTGACTCGTCGTGCGGCGCCATCCTCTGGATTCACGGTGGCGGAATGGTGATGATGTCCGCCGACGGTGACGACTTCGAAGCAGCGAGCTTCGCCTCGGCACATCGTTGCATCGTTGCCTCGGTCGACTACCGGCTGGCTCCTGAGGCGTCGGCGCCCGGGCTCGTCGACGATTGTTTCGCTGCGCTCACTTGGCTCGCCAACCAAGCCTCGGAGATGGGAATCGACGCCACACGCATCATGATCGGCGGTGCCAGCGCTGGGGCCGGCCTGGCCGCCGGAACCGCACTGCGTGCGCGTGACGCTGGCGGCCCGGCACTCGCTGGCCAGATGCTGCGCTACCCGATGCTTGATCATCGCAACGAGACCCCGAGCAGCCATGCAATCCACGACCTTCGCGTCTGGAACCGGTCGGCGAATATTGCTGCATGGGAGGCCTACCTCGGGGGTGCGGAACCCACCGCCTACTCGTCGCCGTCATTGGCTACCGACCTTTCCGCGTTGCCACCTGCTCACATCAATGTTGGCACCTTCGACATGTTCCACGACGAAGACGTTGCGTATGCCACGGCGCTCAACCGGGCGGGCGTGCCGTGCGAACTCCACGTCTACCCCGGCGCCTTCCATGCGTCGAATGGCTTCATGCCTGACCACCCGACCTCGGTTCGTTGGGCGGCCGATGAAGCAGCATTCATCGATCGTTGCCTCGCAGTCTCCTCCTGAGCTCGATCGCTTCAGGAACCATCCGCTCTGAGGGCACGGTGATTGCCCCACGAACCGTGACAGTTGTCGCGCTTCTTGGTGCCGCGATCGCTGGTTGCGCTGTGACTGCTACTCCACAGCCCGGTGTCGGCGCGGCAAACTATTTTGAACCTTTTGGCCACAGGGCATCCAAGCAGACGCCGCAGACCGAACATCTGACCTGGGGCGCACCGGAACAGCTCAAGCAGTGTGATCGCTTCGCTGGTCAGATATCTCGCGTCGTTTTCCGTGGCTCGCGCTGCGCGCTAGATTTTTCCCGATGACGCCGACGCCGGACTTCGCACAGCACGACTGGCACAGCATCGAGTCGGCGCGACTCGAGGACTCGACAGTCATCTTGAAATGGGCTGACGGCGCGCAACTCGTGGCCTATTCGCTGTGGTTGTTCGAACAAACAGTCGGAGTCGAGGAACGAACTCGGGAGGGAACGATCGAGCCCGGCGATCTCCCCAATCCAGACTGCCTTGCCGATGCTTCGGTGAACGATGATGGCTCACTACACCTGGTGTGGAACGACGTCACGAACAGCGATGTGGACCCTGGCTGGCTGTATTCGATCGCTCGGTCGCAACACCTGCCAATGGCAGCTATCGGGGAACGGAGAAGCTGGACCGCGGCCGACTTTTCTGAGCCGCCCACCTTCGATGGGTCACGAGTGCTCGATGACATCGACGTGTTTGAGACCTGGCTTCACGAGCTCTGCACAACCGGTTTGGCCCGCCTTCGTGCGACACCAGCGACCGACGGTTTTCTGAGTGAACTCGCTGCTCGAATCGGGCCGATTCGGGGCTCGAACTTCGGTGGAGTCTTCACCGTCGAGTCGGTTGTTGATCCTGACTCGACAGCCAACACCGGCCTCGCCCTTGGGCAGCACACCGACTTGCCGACGCGTGAAACTCCACCCGGATTTCAGTTTCTGCACTGCGTGCAGAACACGGTCGCCGGCGGCGCCTCAAGGATGGCCGACGGGATGTCGGTTGTCGAGGAACTGCGTGTGAATCATCCAGCGGAATTCGATGCGTTAACCACCCTGAACTGGGTGTTTACGAACCGAGCGCCCGATGGTGATCATCGTTGGGTCGGACCGATCGTCGACTTCGGTGGGCCTCAATCTGCACTCACGATCCGGGCTTTCTATCCGGTTCGGCTTGCTCCGGCGATGTCCACTCCGGACCAACCCCGGGCATATGCCGCTCTGCGTGTTTTCTCCCAGATTGCGCACGACCCGCGTTTCATGATCACATCGTTGTTCGAGCCGGGTGACCTCGTCGGGTTCGACAATCGACGTGTCCTGCACGGTCGCAACGCCTTCGACGTGGGAGGAGGTCGGCGACGGCTTCGCGGTTGTTACATCGACCACGACGACGTGTACTCGCGTCTGCGGGTTGTCCGTCGCCCTGGCACGTCCCCATCATTTCAATCGTTCGATCCCTCCCAAGGAGTCACTTCATGAGTTCCGTCTTTATTACCTGTGCAGTCACCGGTTCCGGCGACACCGTCGGCAAGTCAGACAAGGTGCCGTTCACCCCCGAAGCGATCGCGGATGACTGCATCGCTGCGGCGAAAGCTGGCGCGGCAATTGCTCACATCCACGTCCGCGATCCAATCACGGGTGCTCCGTCGCGGAACCTTGAGTACTACACCGAGGTCGTCGACCGGGTTCGTTCGTCCGATGTCGACGTCGTCCTCAACCTCACATCGGGTATGGGCGGCGACCTGACCTTGGGCTCTGTTGAGGCACCGCTCCCGCTGAGCGACGAAGGCACCGACATGGCCGGGGCCACCGAACGCCTCGAGCACATTGCGAAGCTGCGCCCCGAAATCACCACGCTCGATTGTGGGTCGATGAACTTCGGCGAAGGCGACTATGTGATGACCAACACGCCGGCCACATTGAAGTCGATGGCGAGCCAGATCACGGCCTTGGGAGTGCGGCCTGAGATCGAGGCGTTCGATACCGGCCACCTGTGGCAGGCCAAGTCGCTCGTCGAGCAAGGCTGCATCGAAGACCCGGTGATGATTCAGCTGTGTATGGGTATCCCGTGGGGTGCTCCTGCCGACATCAACACGTTCATGGCGATGGTGAACAACCTCCCGGATTCATGGGCCTTCAGCGCATTTTCGATCGGCCGGATGCAACTGCAGTACGTGGCACTTGCCGCTGTCGCCGGCGGCAACGTTCGCGTCGGCCTTGAAGACAACCTGTACCTCGGCAGGGGTGAACTCGCCACGAACGCGTCGCTCGTCGAGCGTGCTGCGCACATTCTTGGCGGCATGAACATCGGGCTCAAGTCAGCCGCTGATGTCCGTTCCGAACTGCAGCTCACCAAACATGCCTGAGTCGGGTAATTCAGCGCGATCGCCTGAGTCGGGTAATTCAGCGCGCACATACCGCGCTGAACTACCCGACACCGCAGCGGTGGTGGGTTGCGGCGTGATCGGTGCGGCATGGGTCGCTCGAATGCGGCTCCGAGGCGTCGACGTCAACGTGTTTGACCTCTCGCCCAATGTGTCCGATGTACTCGAAGAAGTGATGACCCAAGCGGTTGTCGCGTGGGCCGGCCTGGGCCTGTCGACCGATCGCCTCGGCTCACTCACGGTGTGTGCGTCGATCGCTGAGGCGGTCGCTGACGCCGAACTGATTCAAGAGTGCGTTCCTGAGCGCCTTGAGATCAAGCACGACACACTCCAGCGGATCGAAGCCAGTGCGTCGACCGATGCGCTGATCGCGTCGTCGACGTCCGGATTTAAGCCGACCGACCTCGCAGCTGTCATGTTGCACCCCGCCCGACTTGTGGTGGCTCACCCGTTCAATCCGGTGTATCTGCTGCCACTCGTCGAGGTCGTCGGTGGCGAAGCAACATCGCTCGGAACCATCGAGCGGGCGATGTTGATGTACGGAGCATTGGGCATGAAACCCCTCCACGTGAGAGTGGAGATCGATGCATTCATCGCCGATCGGCTCCTCGAAGCGGTGTGGCGTGAAGCCATTTGGTTGGTGAACGACGGCGTCGCTACGACCGAGGAAATCGATGATGCAATTCGCTACGGCTTCGGCCTGCGATGGGCGCAGATGGGCCTGTTCGAGACCTACCGAACCGCGGGCGGAGCAGGCGGCATGCGTCACTTCCTTGGCCAGTTTGGACCGGCGCTCGAGTGGCCGTGGACGAAGCTGACGGACACGCCCGAATGGACCGATGAACTCGTCGAGACAATAGCGAGCCAGTCCGACGAACAGTCCGGTGACCGTACGATCCCCGAGTTGCTTGCTGAACGCGATCGCAACCTGGTGGCCATTCTGAAGGCACTCGAAAGCACCGGAGCCGGAGCCGGGCAGACCCTCTCCGCTTTGCGTTCACTCGACTAATCGTCAAGGCTGTCGAGTATGGCACCGTACGTCGTCGGACTGGTCTTCCTCGCAATCCTCGTGTTCGGTTTGCGTGCGATCAAGCGGCAACGTGAGCAAGGGCGGCGCAGCAAGCTGCCGCCCATGGGCTGATCACCGTTAGACGGCGTCAGCGCCCTCTTCACCCGTGCGGATACGCACCACACGGTCCACCTCGGTCACCCAGATTTTGCCGTCACCGATCTTGTCGGTACGTGCCGCCTTGGCAATGAGGTCAACGATCTGGTCAACCATCGATTCGTCGGCCACCACGGCGACGCTGACCTTGGGGACGAAGTCGATCTTGTATTCGGCGCCGCGGTACGTCTCGGTGTGGCCGCCTTGGCGGCCGAAGCCGCGGACTTCGCTGACCGTGATCCCCGAGATGCCAACGCCCTTGAGGGCATCCTTGACTTCGTCAAGCTTGAAGGGCTTGATGACGGCGGTGATGAGTTTCATGTGATGTCTCCGTAGCGATGAGGAACGATTGTCACTCTTGCAGGTGTGCTGACGTTACCGCTGGTGTCAGGCACCAGCAGCAGCGCAGTCATGACGTGTAGGCGGATTCCGAGTGCTGACTCATGTCGAGACCGACGTACTCGTCTTCCTCGTCAACACGAAGCCCGATGGTCTTCTGAATCGTCATCGCAATGGCGTAAGTGACCACGAATGAGAAGGCGCCGACAACAACGGCTGCGACGAATTGATCCTTGAGGAGTTCGAGGCCTCCACCGTAGAGGAGGCCGTCAAACTCGTCGTTGACGGTGGTGTCGGCGAAGAGGCCGAGGAGCAATGTGCCAACGATGCCGCCGACCAGGTGGACCGCGATGACGTCAAGACTGTCGTCCCAGTTCATCTTCTCTTTGATGCCCAGGGCGAAGAAGCACAGCGCGCCAGCGGCGGCACCGATGATCAGGGGCGATGCGCCACCCACGAAGCCGGCGCACGGAGTGATGGCAACAAGACCAGCGACGGCACCCGAGGCGCCTCCGAGCATGGTGGCGTGGCCACCCTTAATGCGCTCAACGAGGAGCCAGCCGAGCATGCCGGCAGCCGCAGCGAGGTGCGTGTTCACAACCGCTTGAGCAGCGAGGCCGTTCGCAGCGAGTGCGGAACCGGCGTTGAATCCAATCCAGCCGAACCAGAGGATGCCAGTGCCGAGCACAGTGAACGGCAGGTTGTGCGGAGGCATGGCCTCGGTGCCGTGGCCCTTGCGGTTGCCGATCACAAGAATCACCGCGAGGGCGGCAACACCTGCGTTGATGTGAATGGCGGTGCCGCCGGCGAAGTCGAGGGCCCCCATGTCGAGAATCCAGCCGTTCCAGACCCACTTGGCGACCGGCACGTAGACCAGCAATGACCACACACCGATGAAGAGTGCGTACGGGCCGAATTTGAGGCGATCAGCGGTCGCACCGGTGATCAACGCCGGGGTGATCACCGCGAACATCATTTGGAAGGCGACGACCGCCATCCCGGGAATATCGGACCCCCAGGCGTTCCCGTCGGGACCGTCGCTGTTTGCGACATCCCAGAGGAAGAGGTGATCAAGGTTGCCGATCCAGCCGTTTCCGCTGGCGCCAAAGATGAGCGAAAAGCCAACGATGCCGAACAACGTCGAGATGATGCCCATCGCGAAGATGTTCTGCATCAACATGCCAAGCATGTTTTTCGAGCGGACCATGCCGCCGTAAAAGAACGCGAGGCCCGGCGTCATGAAGAGGACGAGAGCGGCGGACATGAGCACCCATGCGGTGTTACCTGAATCCATGGAGGTCGAACCTAAGCCCCCTTGCGACTATGTGAAGCAGTCGAAACGCACCGTTCACACACGCGAAACACTGCTGTCGCTCGCTCTTCGATCCGATTTCTGCCGGAACACACAAAATCCCCAGGCCCTGTCAGAGGACAAATAAGACAGAACCCGGGGACTGTGGGGAGATGCAGTGGAGCATCTCGTTCGTCGGACCATGATCGACTTCGGGAGGCGTCCTCAGCCCCCGCCGCTCATGATGTGAGTGTTAGATGGCGTCGACGCCTTCTTCGCCCGTTCGGATGCGGATGACGCGATCGACATCGCTCACCCAGATTTTGCCGTCGCCGATTTTTCCGGTGGCAGCACCGGTTTTGATGGCCTCGACTACGGCATCCACGACGCTGTCGTCAACGACGACCTCGATACCCACCTTGGGGACGAAGTCAATCTTGTATTCAGCGCCTCGGTAGGTCTCGGTGTGGCCGCCTTGGCGGCCGAAGCCACGGACTTCGCTGACCGTGATGCCGCTGATACCAGCGCCTTTGAGTGCGTCTTTGACGTCATCGAGCTTGAACGGCTTGATGACTGCAGTGATGAGTTTCATATGGGTTCTCTTTCTTTCAGTCAGTCAGTGGTTCAGGCGTAGGACGGGTCGTTGGAGTAGCCGGCCATGCCGTGCTCGGGAACGTCGAGGCCTTCGATTTCTTCTTCTTCGCTGACCCGCAAGCCAATGGTGGCCTTGAGTGCACCGAAGACGATGAGGCTGGCGGTGCCGACCCAGGCGATGATGATCAGGACCATGAGGAACTGAACGGCGAGCTGCTCGAAGCCGCCGCCATAGAGCAGGCCTGCATCGTCGCGGCCGAGGAACGCATCGTCGTACCTGGCGAAGATGCCGATCGACAGCACACCCCAGATACCGACAATGCCATGGACGCTGACGGCGCCGACCGGATCGTCAATCTTGATCTTGTCGACGAACTGCACCGCCAGAACCACGATGATTCCGCCGATGGCACCAATGACAATGGACATCATCGGTGTTGCCGTTCCGCAGGGACCGGTGATGGCGACCAGGCCGGCGAGCACGCCGTTGCCGATGAAGGCCACGTCGGGCTTGCCCGTCTTGATCCAGACAAAGGCTGCAGTGGCGAGGCCGCCGGCAGCAGCAGCAAGGATCGTGTTGAGCGCAATTCCTGTCACGAGGTTGTCAGCAGCGAGCTCGGAGCCGGGGTTGAAGCCGAACCAGCCGAGCCACAGGACGAACACACCGAGGATGGCGAATGGGATGCTGTGACCGGGGATCGCCCGTGCCGAACCGTCGGCAGCGAACTTGCCTTTGCGTGCGCCAACCATTTTGGCGCCAACCAGAGCAGCAACGCCACCGGTCATGTGTACGACGCCGGAACCAGCGAAGTCTGAGTACACCGCATCACCGATCGAGATGTTGGCGATGAAGCCGCCACCCCAGGTCATGT
>JBLFZD010000133.1:0-8550 GCA_047610085.1 Ilumatobacter sp.
TGTTGACGGCGATCGGTCGCTGCTTAACCCGTGTTGTCTTGCTCGCAGACACCGTCGTGACCACGATGCCTCAGTATGTCGACATCCTGACCGAGCGCTATGGCGCCGACAATGTGTTCCTGACACCCCTCGGGTCATTCGAAATTCCGACCGAGCCGGTGTGCGAACCTGCCGACGGTCCGTTCCAAATGATGGCCTTCGGCAAGTTTGGCACCTACAAGCGAGTTGACGACCTGCTCGCGGCACATCGTCTCCTCCTTGAGCGTGGTCACGATGTCGAATGCGTGATCGCTGGAACTGACAGTCCGAACACCGAGGGCTACTTGGCTGCAGTTGCTCAGCAACACGAGGGCCTGGCCAACGTGAGCTTCACCGGCTACGTCGCCGAGGAAGACGTCCCCGCGCTGTTCACCGCCGCGAGCGTTGTGGTGTTCCCCTATACCTCAACCACCGGAAGTAGCGGCCCGCTTCATCAGGCCGGAACATACGCCCGAGCAGCAGTCGCCCCACGAGTTGGCGACTTCATCGATCTGATTGCAAAAGAGGGCTTTGCAGCCGAAGTGTTCGAGCCTGGCGACATCACTGGACTCGCCGACGCCATCGAAGCGTTGATCGCTGACCCGGTACGTCGCCGCTCAATGGGCTGTCAAAATTTTGCTGCGTCGTGCTCGTTGCCGCTGGCCCACGTGACCGACTGGCACATCTCTCACTTCGAGTCGCTCGTGTCGACCTGAACGCCGTTGCCCGTGGCCCCTACCCCCCGGGGGCCGCAGGTCTCGGTCTGCACCCGGCGACGGCATTTTGATGGTGGGCGGTCCAGGCCCGGTGGAACTCAGTTGGTGTGACGTCGCCGTGTGTGGTCGTAGGTGCGGTGGTCTATCGAGGCGTTTGCTTCGGTGGCTTTCATCGCGTCGAAAGGAGATGACGGCCCTCGGCGAGCTCGGGAACGATCCGATCCGGAGCGTGTCACCCGGCCTTGCTTGTCATCATGTTGATGTTGGTTCTTCCCGCCTGAGGCTCGGGCATCAAGAGTCACACTGCAACTTGACTCGCGCACGGGGACCATCTCAGATCCACCCGTGAACCCGATCAGATGTTGTCTGGCGACCTCGGAGTTGTGTCGTGTGATTGGCTCACCAATGCACATCGACCTGACGCCACGCTGGGTTGCGACCCCGAAACCAAGAGCGAGTTTATCGTCAAAAAACTGTCAGCTTTGGGCTGTTTCGTTCGTTTCTGGTTGCAATACGTCGTCGCCGTAACGAACTTCGACTTCGTACTAAATTTTACTAACGAGAACGAAAGAGAACCCCCTTACCTTGGTTGTAGGTCATGAGGCAGACTTGTGGCTGACCGCTCGACACGGCGGGAAGGGCCTTGTGTCCCTGTCACTTTGATGGCCTTGGGCGGGGTGTTGTCGCCCATAGTGTTCGAGACTGGTCGACCTCGAACAGGAACATGCGCTTCGGGGCTGATTCGTCAGGTGGTTGACGGCAGCCAGACCCAGGGATCGGGTGGTCCAAACAGACCAGAACAGCGACCCCCGGGAGGGCAAGATGGAACTATCCGAGATCGGAGTGTTCGTCGGTGCCGATATGTCCAAGACAGATCACTTCGCCCGTCGCAACGCCGATCGCCTTGCCTGGCTCGATGCCGGCGCCGAACTCCTCCTCGAGTAGTGCGTCCTCAACGGCCGCCACGTCGACCTAGCAACACAACCAAAAAGCGCTCACCGCGCCTCGCCGCCCAGATCGGTGTCGAGGTCTTGGCAGCACTCGACGCCTCAACGATGGTGTTGCCGGCCGAGGAAACCTGGGGCCAAGTCGTCGGCGAACTGCTCACCGATCTCGACCGGATCCAGACCCAACGAGCCAGGCTCGCCAGCCAGACCGAAGAGGCATTCCTCGCCCACCCTCTCGGCAAGGTCCTGGTGACCTCTCTGCGGGTTTGGTCCCAGGACCGGAGCACGAACCCTCGCCGACATCGGTGACCCGACCCGCTTCGCGAGCGGGTCACGCGTCGCGGCCTACGCCAGCCGACTGGCGATGGTGCAACCTCATCGATGCCATGGCCACCCCCTACGACCCGTCAAGGTCAAAGAAACTTGCAAAAGCAGCTTGACAACAAGACAGGGACACCTCCAGGGCCTCGGACTCAGACGCGTCATACACGTTGGTTCACGGTCTGTCATTCCCTCGGTTTGAGCCGGAATGTCGGGCCGTTTGCGCGTCTCGGGTCGGCGGTCACTGACATCTTGATGTGATCCTGATCAGATGCGGATCGAGAGCTGAGCGAACGAGCCGATGATTTGTCTTATCCCAAAAACGGCGACCACGAGGCCGACAAGTTGAAGGGCAAAAACATGACCATTTTCCAAACACCCAACGCCAACTCTCTCGCCACGCAGGTGATCTGTGACATTGAGTTGCCGCATCGTTTCGACGTTCATCAGGTCATCCGGATGACTGCATCGATCGCATTACTTGCTGAGCACGGACGTCCGGTGTCCATTGGTGGCGCCGCCGTCGAGATGATCGACCTTGCTGCTCTCGCTGCGCTCACGGTCCACGCGTCGAGCATCGAAATCCGCATCGTCGATGCTTCGGTGGCGCTGTTTGCAACGGCGAAGTTGACTGGACACGACGCAGTCGTCAGCTGTTGCGACGTCGATCAGCTTCTCAACGTCGCGTGACATGGACTCTGTTGTTCTTACCGGCGCCGCAGATCCGGCTCACTCCTTCGAGCTCAACGCCACCCTGCAGCCACTGACCAGTGCGCTCCGACCGGCTGTTGAAGTGGACCTATCACAGGTCATTGAGCTGCACCCGTCGATCGTGTCGGTCCTGATCCGCCACCGACGACAAGCTCGCCGCCAAGGTGGTGACGTCACCCTGATTCGGCCGATCCTCATCGATGCTGCTCGCACGCTCGACCACGTCGGCCTCGTTGGAACAGCACGTTGAACACACCGAACACAACTGACCAATCGGCATCCACAACCGACACCTCTGTTGTGATCGAAGCCGGCGGCGATCGACGGTCGATCGGTTCGGCCTCAGCGCTGCTGACCGTGGCGACTCTGACTGCGAGTGGGGGCAACTACGCCCTAAATTTGCTCCTCGCGCGTTGGATGTCACCGAGCGAATTCGGTGACGCCAACCTGATCGTCACCCTCATGCTCGGGCTCACTGCTGTGGCCGTGTCCCTCCAGTTGATCGCCGCCCAGCAGGTCAGCAGCTCCACGGCACTCGATCAAGAGATTGCACGTGACCGGTTGCTACAGCGTTCCTGGATCTTCGGTGGCATCGTGGCACTCCTTCTCGCCGGAGCAAGCCCGGTCATCGCCACGATCAGTTCGTCGGAATCTGCATTGCCGTTCGTGCTACTCGCAGTCGGTGTCCCCGCGTATCTCGCCCAGTCGGTCGAACGTGGGGTCCTGCAGGGGCGACTGCGGTTCCGCGCGCTGGCGAGCACGCTGGTCGTTGAGGCCACCGTTCGCCTCGGCGTTGCCGTTGCACTGGTCGCTGCCGGGTTCGGCGTCGTCGGTGCGACCACTGGTATCAGCATGTCGTTTGCTGCCACGTGGTGGTGGAGCCGCCGATGTGTTGTCGCCAACCCGGCGGAAGGCGCCAAGACGACGACCGCTTTTCGAATGGACGCCCGTCTCGTCAGCCAGGCGACGACGATTCTGCTCGTTGGCCAAGTCATGATCAACAACGGTGACGTTGTGTTGGCAAAAATGCTGTTCGACGCCGACGTCGCAGGCGTGTATTCGGTCGTTGCGCTCGTTGGCCGTGCAGTCTTCTTTCTTTCGTGGTCGGTCGTGACCGCAGCCTTCCCACACGTAGCCCGAGGTGCCTCGCAAGCGGTTGTTGCCGATATCCGTCGCCAAGCGATGCGCAATGTTCTCCTGATTTGCGGCAGCCTCACTGTTGCTGTCGCACTGTTCGCTCCACCGTTGACGCCGCTGGTGTTCGGTGCCGAGTACTCATCGGCGGAGCCGCTGTTTGCCCCGTACGCACTTGCGACTTCGTTCTTCGCCATGGTCAACCTGGTCGCCTCGCTCGCTGTTGCCCAAGGCCGTCGCCGTCCGGCAACCGTCGTCGTCCTCGGAGGCATTATCCAGACAACACTCCTCCTTGCGCTCGTCAACAGCTCGGTAGAAATGGTGTGGCTGCAGGTGATATTGATGGCTGGCTTGTTCGTCGCTGTGCTTCTCGTGGATCGCAAATAACTTCAGCGCTATGAATTCGCTCGATCCGCACACATTAGGTGCGCCGTTTTGCAAGAATGGCGATGTGCCAGAGGATTCCGAACAGCTGTTGATCCAAGGCTTTGACCAGGCGGCGACACCGCTGGCGTTGATTGACGTCTACGGTCAAGTCGTCTTAGCGAATCAGGAATTCTGGAATTTGTTCGGCTACGCAAGCGGATCGGTAGTGGACGTGGGGATGGTCTCTCGTCCCGAGGACCGGGACTGGTCGCTCTCGTATCTGACGCAGCTGATCACCGGTGACATCGATGAATTTCGCACGGTCAAACGCTATATTCGCAAGGACGGTTCCGAGTTTGACGGACGCCTTGCGGTCCGTGCAATTCGCCCTGAAGGAATATGCACGGGACTGATTGCCAACATCGAGCCAGTCGACCTTCGACCGACCTCGGAGGACATTCGGATTAGCAAGCTCCTCGAACACGCCGCTGGTTCGGTGACGCTGATCGACCCGGAGGGCAACATCATCGAGACGTCTGGGCGATACCGCTCGACGTTGGGCTACCCGGCCGGGTTTTGGGAGGATCGCACAATCTTCGACGTGATCCTCCCCGACGAATTTCCGCTCTTGTTGGACCTGCGTGACAGCCTCCTTAGCGAGCCCGAACACCCAATCACCGTGGATCTTCGAGTGCAGGGTGCAAATCGGATCATCGAGACCATCGAGGTGACTGCGCGAAATATGATGCACGAGCCCGAACTGAACGGCATCGTGGTGTCCACGCGCAACGTGACGGCCGAACGGCAGATAACGAAGTCGGTCGCCCAACTTCGCGACAAGGCCGTGGCGGAGGCTGAACGACGGTCGCATCTTCTCGCAACAGTGAGCCACGAGCTACGCAACCCACTGCATGCGATGTCAGGTTTGGTCGAACTCCTCGCATTGGATGTCGGCCTCACAGCTAAACAACGTGAGCTCGCGGGGGCTGTGTTTCGGCAGCTGAAATCTCTCACTTCTGTCACTGATGATCTGCTCGATACCGCTCAGATGGAAATCGGACGATTTGAAATTCGCCCTGGCCCGGTCGTCATTCGCGACCTGATTGACGATGTGATGCAGGTGGCGAAGTCTGCAGCTGGAGGCCGCATTGCAGTGGACCACGAGGTCGCCGACGAAGTTCCGCATCTCATCGCCACCGACGCTTTGCGGGTCCAGCAAATTTTGAGCAACCTGGTTGGCAATGCCGTCAAGTTCACCGAGAAGGGAAGTGTTCACCTGGTCGCTTCGGTCGTCGAAGGCAAGATGCTCCAGTTGGAGGTCCTGGACACGGGGGTCGGTATTCCTCCGGGACAGTCCGTCGCTATCTTTGAACCGTTCTTCACCGCGACCACCAGCGGCGATGACCGCGGGGCGGGGCTCGGTCTTGCTGTCGTCCATCGGCTTGTCGAAGCGCTCGCCGGCAAAATCTCGACCCGGAGCGTCGTCGGTCAGGGTTCGGTCTTTACGATCGAAATTCCTTTGGTCGATGTCATGCCGGATCTGCCAGGCATCCCGGCCGAAGTGGTTGGGGCGATCGGGCGTGCGCGCATCCTGGTCGTCGAAGACACGCCCGTCAACCAGCAGTTGGCTCAGCATCAGCTCGAACGGTTGGGCATGAACTGCGTGATCGCCGATAGCGCCGAGACGTGCTTTGACCTGCTGGAGGTATCGCCGTTCGACGCGATTCTCATGGACTATCAACTGCCTGGGATGAACGGGAGAGAAGCCACCCGCGAGATTCGCCGACGTGGGTTTTTGATGCCGATCGTGGGGATAACCGCCAGTTCGACTGCCGCCGACGAGCGAGCCTGTCTTGAGGCTGGCATGGATGCGTTCCTGCCGAAGCCGGTCGGCCTCGAGCGGCTCAGTTTGACTCTGAGGAAGGTGGTCCTCCGCGGGGCCAACGTCGCTCGCTCGTCGAGACCTCCCTCGAAGTCGACTGCTGTCGACGCGGTTGCGGTGGACGAGTCGGTGCTGAACAAACTGGCAGCCGAACTCAGCAGTCGGGAGGTCGTCGAGAGACTGGTGGTGACGTTCCTGGGTGAGCTTGATGCGCGTGGCACAGATATCGCCACCGGTGCCCCTGAGAGCGCGATACGGCAGGCGCACACATTGAAATCGAGTGCAAAGCTGCTGGGTGCGCTTCACCTCGCTGAGCTCTGCGCTGCAGCAGAGACCGATTCGAAGGCGCGCGATGCTGTCTCCGCGGCTGCAATTGCGGCGCGCGTTGGGCTGACGGCGTGGCTCAACGTGACGCCACAGCATCCCGACCAAATGCCAATGGATCAAGCAAAATGACGGTGCGACGCGCCTCTGCGCCCCCGAGGGGAGTCGATTCATGAAGGGCATCCTGTTGAGGGTGATTGAAGATGTCGTGTCCGAGGTGTTCTCCGCCGATGCCTGGGACGATGTCATCGATAGATCCGGCGTTAGTGGCGTATTTACGTCGCTGGGCAACTACCCCGACGGGGATCTCGTTGAGATAGTCCGTGCAACGGCAACGGTCACGAGCCTGTCCGAAGACGACACGCTGCGATTGTTGGGTCGCACCGGGTTCGAGCATTTTAGGCGACGGTATCCTGATGTCATCAAAGGGTGCGACGGCTGGAAGGCGACCCTGGCATCGCTTGACGACATCATCCATCCAGAAGTTTTGAAGTCCTCCCCCGATGCCAAGTTGCCGAGTTTCGTAGTCGTTTCTGACGGAGCGGCTCTGATTGTCACCTACATATCCGAGCGTGCCCTCTGCAGCCTTGCTGAGGGCCTAATTTTGGGGTGCGGTGATTGGTTCGACGTCGAGCTGTCCGTCAAGCACCTCACCTGCATTCAAAAGGGTGGCGAATCGTGCACGCTGCGTGTCGCTGAGGCTGGCTGATCCAGACGTGATGAACGAAGAGATCGACCCTGCAGCGCAGATTGGCCGCCTCCAACGGCGGCTCGCTCGCTCGAGTGAATCGCTTGAGCAGGCCGAACGAATTGCCGAGCAGGGGATGCGCAACCTTTGGGACATTAACCAGGAACTCAAGGCGAGTGTCGCTGAGCGAACATTCGATGCTGAACAATCGCTAGCCTCGGCGACATCTGCGTCCGATGCGAAGGAAAGATTCCTTGCCGAGTTGGGTCATGGCCTGGCGACGCCGCTGCATGCGATACTCGGGCTCCTTGAGCTGATCGACCCAGTGAGCCTGACAATCGTCGACCAAGGGAGGGTGAGTGAGATCCGTGACCACGCTGTCACCCTTTCGGGCCTACTCAACGGGCTCGTTGACCTGGCGGGGGCCGAAGGGTCCTCAGCGCCTCAGCACTTTGAAAGGCGGCGGCCGTCGGCCTGGCTTGACCAACTGATTGCCCGGTGGACTCGTGAGGCAGCGGCCAGTGGCCAGCTCATTGCACCGTCGGTCGCGGGCCACGATGTCGAAATTGTCCTCGACTGGAATCGACTCACTCGGATCGTCGATGCTCTCATGTCGAATGCTGTGCGGCATGCATCCGCCGGGCTCATTATGATCGAGATGAATGTTGTTGGGGACGATGCCCGGGTGACCGTCACCGATGCCGGCCCGGGAATGTCTCCAGCGGAGCTGGGCACCGCATTCAAACCGTTCATGAAGCATGCTTCCGCCAAAGGCCTCGGCGTCGGGTTGTCGATTGCTCAGCGACTTGCAGAGGGTGGGCTCGGCTCACTCAAGTTGGAAAGCGACGAAGCGACCACGCGAGCAATAGTTCTCTTGCCGCTTGGCCGCAAGGCCGCTGAACCGGGGGGTTCATCCCGATGATTCAGACGGGATCTTCACGTGCCGCGCCAGTTGGATCCGACCTGCACCATCGAGAGCTCCTGAGCGATTCGGTGCTGAACGCGAGCTCTACGCCGAAACCGAGGTAGGTAGCAGCGGGCGTGACGACGTCTCCGAGGCAATAATGGCCGAGCTCACTGCGCTCATGGCGTCGCTCAGCGCGACACCACAGAAGCTTGACCCCACACCGACGGATCAAGCAGTCTAGTGGTGCAACAGTTCGCTGTGCGCCCTAGAGGAGTCGAACTATGAAGGGTGTCGTGTTCAACGTTGTTGAACACGACGTGACCGCGGCGTTGTCAGCCGATGCTTGGGACGATGCGATCAACAATGCCGCTGTCAGCGTCGCCTAAACATCGCTCGGGGACTATCCCGATGACGATTGGACCAGGATTGTCCGTGCAGTCGCTGACGTGGCTGGTCTGTCCGAAGACGAAACGCTTCAATTTTCTGGCCGAGCCGGATTTCCACACCTCGTGCGACGCTTTCCGAAAAGTCTCCAT
>JBLFZD010000134.1:0-8547 GCA_047610085.1 Ilumatobacter sp.
CTTGCACCGGAATTCCGACGCCGCCCGCCTCGTCGACGAGCGCAGCGCTGCGATCGATCGTGAGCTCGCCATCGCCCGTGGAACGTCCGGTGATGTACACGGTCGCACCCATCTCACCGAGTGCAATAGCAATGCCGCGGCCGATACCTCGGCTCGATCCTGTCACGCAGGCAATCTTGCCCGTCAGTTCGCCAGCCATCAGTTGCCCGCCTTTACGAGGTCAACGCTGAGCCCGGTGAGGCCGCGCAATAAGAAACTTGGGAAATACTCAAACTCATTCGACTCCGGCAGCGTGAACGATTCGATTCGTTTCGAAAGTTCCTCAAGCGCCACCTTGCCTTCAAGCCGTGAGAGCGCGGCCCCGAGGCAGAAGTGAATCCCCTTGCCAAATGCCAGGTGATCACGCAGATTGTCGCGGTCCGGGTTGAACTCATCGGCTTCACCGAAGATCGTTTCATCGCGGTTGGCCGAAGCGAACACGATCACGATGCGGGACCCCTTGGGAATGTGCACCCCTTCAAGATCGTGGTCCTTGGTGGCGATGCGGAACATCCCCTGCGTCGGTGTCGACAACCGGAGGGCTTCTTCAATGACCTTCGGTGCGCGGTCCGGGTCGTCACGGAGCATCTGCCACTGCTCGGGATTCTCCGCAAGCAGTCGCATCGACTCGGTCAGCAACTTCGTCGTCGTCTCGTTGCCCGCCACCAAAAGCTGCTGGACCATGCTCAACATCTCGGGCATGTCAAGTTCACGCTTGTCGGTGATCTCGGGGTCGTCGTCATCGATACGAGCATTCAACAGATTGGTGAGGAGATCATCCTGGGGCTCGGTCTTGCGCTTCTCGATCTCGGCAGCGAAATACCGCTGGTACTCGTTCACTCCCCGTTCTGCTTCAACCCGCTTATCGATCGAGATGCTGGTTCCGATGCCAGCGATCGAGTCGTCAGACCAGCGCTTGAAGTCGGCGAGACGATCATCGGGCACGTTGAGGGCGTACGCAATAACCTCAACCGGCAGCGGCACGCCGAACTCTTCGACAAATTCGATCGACTTCTTGTCGATGAATGCGTCGATGAGCCGCGTCGTGATTTCGCGCACCTTTGGCTCGAGCGCCGCGATCACCTTGGGAGTGAATGCCTTCGAGATCAACCGCCGGTAGCGGGTGTGGTCGGGCATATCTGCGGTCAGCATCGTCGGGAGGCGCGGCATCCCTTCGGCCATCACCTCATCGAGCTTGGCTCGGTCCTCGGGCGGCAATGGCATGCTCGCTCCGCCGAATCGAGACGAATAGGTCTCCACGTCACGAATGATCTTCAGCACGAGGTCATGCCGGGTGACGAGGAACATCCCCATCTTCTCCAGATGCAAGACGGGTTGCTCGGTGCGCATTTGTGCGTAGTGCGGGAACGGGCATTGCAGCGTCGCCGGGTCGAATGGGTTGAACGTGTCGAGACTGGTCATCTCAGCTTCCTTGCTTTGTCGGTAGTCGGTGGAGTCAATCAGGTGTTTGCCACCCGATCGACAGGGAATCAGAGTTCGGAGAGGGTTGCTTTCAGTGTCGGGAGTTCCATGCCGCGCGCCATGATTTCGTCCATGCCGCCGACCACTCCGGTGATGTTGGCCAGGACGATGTGCTCGAGGCCGTTCTTTGCGTAGCCCTCGAATTGCGAGGCGAGTTCTTCAGAGTTGCCAATGAAGAGCACTTCTTTCACCATTTCGAACGGGATGGTGTCGGCAAGGTCGCGCAGGTCACCAGCGTCGAGGTCGTGAATGATCACGTCGACGAATCCCTGCGAATCGTTGCCCAGCGGATGCTCGAGACCGAACTTTTCCCAGATGTGCCCATGGGCGAACAGGCCAAAGAGTTTACCCAGCGGCTCGGCATCGAACATCTCGGCGGCCTTGTCCTGACTTTCGGAGAACAGTACGAACGGGAGCAATGCATTCTCGGGGGCCGGCCGGCCGGCTTCGGCCGCGTATCCGGCAATGACCTTGCTCTTGGCACCGTATTGCTCAGGGCTCATCCACCAGGCCGGAATCCAGCCGTCGCCGTACTGACCCGTAAGGCGCAACATGCGCGGCCCGTGACCCGCCACCCAAACGGGCGGGGATCCACGACCTTCGGCCTGGAGCGGCAGACCCATGCGGCCGACGCCGCCATCGGCCATTTTGCCGGTGTCGAGCAGCGAGCGCAGATCGCGCAGCACATCTTCGAGAACTCCGACGGGCTTGTCGAACGGGTAGCCGAACGGGAGCAGGCTCTCGGCCTCACCCGAGCCGATGCCGAGAATAAAGCCGCCCGGGTTGAGGTCGTTGAGGGTGAGCGCCGTTCGTGCGAGGTCGGCTGCACCACGACGTGTGGCATCGGTGACCGAGATTCCAAATGGGAGGTCGGTCATCGTGCCGACCTTTGCGCCGTACACAAACGGGTCGTAGAACGCGTCGGGGTCGGCAGCGAGCGCTGACAATGGCGTCTCGCTCCACAGTTCGGGGTGGAACACGCCAAGGATGTGGTCGGGCGACCAATACGAATCGAAGCCAACCTGCTCGTACACCTCGAGCATGGCCGCAGTGCTCTCCCACGGAAACTGCGACGGGAGGTTGATTCCAACTTTCATGGCGTGTCTCTTTCGTGTTCGGTGACGAAGAACATTGGGTTAGGTCCCTGCGAGGCGCTCGATGATCGGTGCCACCGACTCACCGGCCGACGCGCTGAAGGTGATGTAGGAAATGCCGTAGGTCTCGCGGCGTTCAAGAATCTGTTCGCAGATCGAATCGACCGACCCGATGAGTGCGTGCGGATGCTCGGCGAACTGTTGAGGTTCGAGTTGAAACATCGGCGCCATCTGTCCGAGCGTTGCCGTGCGCTGGTCGGTCACCACGGTGAAGTACGCGCCGATCTCGACTTCGATGTCATCGAACCCTCGGCCATCGGTCCGGGTTGAGGCGCCCGCCCGGATCCAGTCGATCTTCTGTGCAGTGAGTTCAGCCGTCGAGCTGCCGACACCTTCGGGACCGATCTTGCCGGAGCTGTTGTTGAAGTTCAGGCTCACGATGTCGGCTTCTCGACCGGCGATGCCGAGTACCCGCTTGGCACCTCCACCGATCATGATCGGCGGCATGCCGTCATGCGGCTTGGGGACGCCTTCGAAGCCGCTGACATTCACGTGCTCACCGGCGATGTTGACCTCACCGTCGCCGAAGTGTTGGCGAATCAGCTTGAGGGTTTCTTCGAAACGATCGATGCGCACTCCCGCACGGTCCCACGGCACACCCATTGCCTCGTACTCGCCCTGGAGCCAGCCTGCCCCGAGGCCAAGTTCGAGCCGACCTTCAGAGAAGAAATCGAGCGTTGCGAGTTCCTTGGCGAACACGACGGGCTGGCGATAGTCGGTGCAAAAAACACGTGCTCCAACGTTGATTGTGCTCGTCGCTTCGATCGCTACGGCCATGGCGGGGACGGCTGCGACGTTCTGAACAGGATGATTTGTGGCAGTAAGCGCGGGGCCCGGCCCGATCACGTGGTCGGCAACACTGAATGTGCTGAATCCCAGCGACTCCGCACGTCGCGCCTGCTCACGCCAGTCGGCAGGCGATTTTGCTGCGAAGCTCTGCAGCCCGAATCGCAGTGGTCGTGTCGTCATGTCGTGCGACCCCCCAGTCGTTATAAGTCAGCGGTGGTTTCCCGGTGCGACGAGAAACTAGCCGACGAGTTAATTTACAGACGTACGGAAAGTACCGGACCGAGAAATTGGTTCGATCCCGACCCTGATGGAGGCCGCCATGACGATCGACCACGAAACCGAAACCACTACCAAGACAACGTTCTGTCGGGTGTGCCACGCGAGTTGCCCGATGGAGGTTGACATCGTCGATAACCGCGTCATCGCGGTCCGCGGCGTCATGGACGATCCGCTCTTCGAGGGATACACGTGCATCAAGGGTCGCCAGATCCCTGATCAGATGTCTGACCCGAAGCGACTTCGCGCTCCCCTCGTCCGGCGCCCCGATGGCACCTTCGAGGAAACCACAAGCGTCGAGGCCCTCGACGACATTGCGGCCAAGCTCCGCAACATCATCGACACCTACGGGCCTCGCGCCGTTGCGTCATACACCGGCACCGGCGGCTACCAAAACTCGGTTGCCGTACCCACTGCTCGCGCCTTCCACCAGGGCATCGACTCCGTGTCGTTCTATACCTCGGTCACAATCGACCAGCCGGCAAAGGGTTTGGCAATGCTTCGGCTCGGCGGTTGGGAAGCGGGCTACGACTCCTTCACCGACGCCGACGTCCACATGGCCATCGGGTACAACTCGATGGTCTCGTCATACGCACCACTCGGTGGGCTGCAAGGCACGAACCCGTTCGTGGTGATGCGCCGCCGAAAAGAGGAGGGTATGAAACTGATCGTCATCGACCCTCGCCGCACCGAACTCGCAACCTTCGCCGACATCCACTTGCAGATTCGTCCGGGCCAGGATTCCGTGCTGATGGCAGGAATGATTCGCATCGTGCTCGAAGAAGGTTTGCAGGACCACGAGTTCTGCGAGCGTTGGATGAGCCAGATGGGTGAACTTGAAGCCGCCGTCTCCGGTTTCACGCTCGACGTGGTCGCCGAGCGTTGCCAGCTCGACCCCGATGACATCCTCGCTGCCACTCGCATGTTCGCTGCTGGCCCACGCGGTACCGCTGGCACCGGAACCGGTCCGAACATGGCAGCCCACTCAAGCCTCTCCGAGCACATGGTGGTCACGCTCAACACGATCCTCGGCCGCGTCAATCGTGAGGGTGACCAGCTCGAAAACGGGCTCCTGCTCTACCCAGAAACACCCGTTCGGGCACAGGCTGTGGCGCCTCGACCCCCGGCCAACGGACCCGAAGCACGTATCCGCGAATTGCGCGGATACCGCGGCGAGATGCCTGCAGCGACGCTTTCCGAAGAGATCCTCACACCTGGCGACGGGCGGATCCGTGCGCTGATTGTCAGTGGCGGCAACCCTGCGGTGGCGTTCCCCGACCACGAACTCACGATGAAGGCACTCGACGACCTCGAACTCTTGGTCGTGGTCGACTACCGAATGACCGCAACAGCCGAGTTCGCCGACTACGTCATTGCGCCGACCTTGCCGCTCGAACGGGCCGACGTTCCCCACCTTATGGATCGCTGGTTCCGTGAGCCGTACACCAACTACACCGAGGCCGTCGTGGAACGAGACGGCGACGTACTCAACGAGTGGGAAGTCTTCTGGGAGCTCGCTTCACGCCTCGGCAGCACCCTGCCGCTTCCGGGCGGTTCTCCTGACATGACCAAGCGACCCGAGACCGACGAGATCATCGACCGCTCGTACCACGGTTCGAGGATGCCACTCGACGAGGTGCGCGCGAACCTGCGCGTCACCCACCCGGACAAGCGCCGCACCGTTGAGCCAGCAGAAGAAGGCGCCAGCGCCAAGTTCACACCAGCGCCCGATGACCTCATGGCCGAACTCGCCGTGGTGCTCGCCGAAACGCCCGACACCTTCGCTGGTACCGACGTATCAGCGTTCCCGTTCCGCCTCGTGAGCCGCCGCCTCAAACATGTCCTCAACTCCACCGGCACCGAGCTACCGAAGTTGGCGCGCAAGGGCACGACCAACCCGGCCTACATGCACCCCGACGACCTCGTCGGACTCGGATTGGTCGACGACGAGATCATCGAGATCAGCTCGCCGAAGGCCTCGCTCTGGGGCGTTGTCAAAGGGTCCGACGACGTGAAGCGCGGTGTCATCTCGATGGCCCACTCGTGGGGTGGCAGCTCGCTGACCGACGAGAAGGTTCGTGACATTGGCTCGCCAACCAGTCGGCTCGTATCAGCCGATGTCGGCCACGACCCGGTCACCGGCATGGTCGTCTCGAGTGCGATCCCCGTTGCGGTTGCCAAGGCGCCGACCAATGAAACGATAGGGGTATGAGCGTCGACGAACAGCGGACGTACACGCGCTTCGGCCAGCCGACGGTCCACGACCGTCGCGGGACAGACTGGTCCCACGATTGGCACGAGGTTGCCGGGCGGCTCCTCACCCATCTCGACGAGAACACCACCGATTCGCTCGACGACACCCTGACCGTTCCCGTTGCCGATTACCTCGACCCTGATCGCTGGGAACGCGAAGTCGACGTGCTGTTTCGGACCAAGCCGATCGTTTCGGCGCTCAGTGCCCACCTCCCCGAACCCGGTTCGTATCGATCGATCGAGATCGCAGGAGTCCCGGTACTCACGGTGCGTCAGGCCGGTGGAGGGGTGAAAGCATTCATCAACGCGTGCCGTCATCGCGGCGCAATGGTCGTCGAACACGGTTGCGGGAATACCCGCCGGTTCACGTGCCCCTACCACGGATGGAACTACGACAACGCTGGCGCACTCGTCGGCATCTCAGGGCGCAACAAGTTTGGCGACATCGACACCGACACCCGGGGGCTCACCGAACTTGCGTGCGCTGAGGTGAGCGGCATGGTCTTCACCGTACTCACGCCGGGTATCGACATCGATCTCGACAACTGGCTCGGCGGCTACGACGGCGCTCTTGACGCACTGAACCTGGCCAACATGGAGTTCCTCGACGAGCGTCGACTCGTCGGGCCCAACTGGAAGATCGCGTTCGATGGCTACGTCGACGGCTACCACCTCGACATCCTCCACAAAGACACCCTCGGTGTCGACACGATGGGCAACGTGATGACGTGGGACGCGTGGGGTCCACACCAACGCGTCGCATTCGCCCGCCATGTCACCCACGAACTACGCGACATCCCGGAAACGGAATGGGACCCAGCAAAACACGTTGGCTTTGTTCACACCGTGTTCCCGCACGTTTCGGTCGCTGGCAACGGTGGCCGCGGCGCCATGATCAGCCAGCTTATTCCGGGGCCAACCCCGGACCGGTCCATCACCGTGCAAACCCACGTGATCGCCAAGGACGCAACCGACGAGGAACGTGCCCAAACCATCAAGCGCGCGGACTTCCTCGAGTGGGTCGTGAACGAGGAGGACTACAAGACGGGCCTCGGCATCCAAGCGGGCTTGTCCTCGGGCGCCAACACCGAGTTCGTGTTCGGGCGCAATGAGCCAGGTAACCAAATGTTCCACCGATGGGTCGACGACCTCATTGGCGACACGCCTGTTTCGGTCAACCCAACAGAAAACAACAAGGAGTCCTGATGGCACGCATCGACATTCCCGAAGGTGAAGGACGCGAGGCCTCGCGCATCTGGCAGCTTGCGCCACACATGGGCGCCGGGCTCCACGCGATGAGTGAAGCGGTGTACGAGAAGTCCAGTCTCGACATCCGCGTCCGTGAGGTCGCACGCATGCGCATCGCCCAGCTCAACGAATGCCACGTTTGACTGAACACACGCGCTGCATCGGCGATGCAGCAAGGCATGACCGACGAGCTCTATCAGCACGTCCACGAATTCCGCGACAACCCAGAGTTCACACCCCAGGAGAAACTGGCGGCAGCATTTGCCGAGCAGTACGCAATCGATCACACGGCGATCGACGACAAGATGTGGGCCAATCTCCACGAACTGTTCACCGACACCGAGATCCTTGAACTGACGATCACCTGCGGATTCTGCGTGGGTATCGGCCGAGCCTTCCAGGTACTCGACGTCGCCCGCGACTTCGATGTCCTCTGGAGCCGAGAGCCCAAGTAACGACATCCGGTGTCAGACACCGGATGTCAGACATCCGGTGCCGGCCGTCGGTCGCAGCCAGAGTCAGCGCAGAGCGAGCCACCAGTTGGCGACGTGGGCGGCATAGCGCTCGGTGTACTTCGCGACAAGCGCGTCGGCGTCAGCAGGTGCGGTCGACGTGTTGGTCGGGGAGAGTCCGCTCGCGCCGCCGATCGGGTCGACCCATTCAAGTCGGATCGATTCGACGACCTCCCCTATCTGGGGTGAGGCAACCTCGTGGTGATCGCTTGTTTGATGGACGATGAACGCGCTGTGGTCGTCGAACGATAACAACGAGTAGTAGCTACGTGGTTCGGAACCGCGCCAATACTCATACCGACGGACATCCTCCTCGAGCGCGTGGGTCTCCTTGAAGAGAGTTCGCGCGACGTGTTCGAAGCGGGCCTCTGAACCCGGTTTGACCGTGATGTGAACCAGCAAGGTTGCCATCCCCAACCGTACGAGAGACAGTCCTCGCGAATCGAACGCAGGCGGTCTCCCTGACCCACGTGCGACGCCGGATGTCGGGTTAGTGGACGGGCGGGAGGTTGCGCTCGGGGTAGCTGCCGGGCGGGAGCGCGCTGATGGTTCCGTGGAGGGCGTGACCACCATCGACGTACAGGCACTCGCCCGTCACGAACGACGAGGCCGGCGATGCCAAAAACACCGCAGCGTTGGCGATGTCGGACGGTCGTCCGGCATACGGAAGGGGCACACCGTTCATGTCTCCAACCTCGGGGTCGTACGTCGCTTCCCAGCCGTCGGTGTGGAACGCACCCGGCGCCACACAGTTGATTCGCACGGTCGGGCCCCACTCGAATGCAAGGGTTTTC
>JBLFZD010000135.1:0-8506 GCA_047610085.1 Ilumatobacter sp.
TCCTTGGCGCCGGGCTCGATGGCGGCGTCGAAGTCTGCTCGGACCCAGGACAGGGCGTCGCCTTCGAAGCCCATTTCGTCGGCAACGGCGCGCACAACGGCGGCCTCGAATCCTTCGCCGGACTCGGGGGCATCGTCGATGACCCAGGGGAAGAACGCCGGGTTGCCGGTCGCTGCGGTGAGGACGCCGTCTTCGATCGTGTTCGAACAGGCGTCGGCGGCTGCTTCTTCGGTCGTCTCCACGACGGTCTCAGCAACGGCTTCTTCGTCGGTTTCGACGACCTCTTCGGCGGCGTCGCTGCCACAGGAGGCGAGGACGAGTGCGGCAATGGTGATGGCGGGTACGGCCCGTCGGGTAATGGATGTTCTCATTGGGTTCTCCTGATGAAAGGTGTTCACGTCCGTGGAAATCTAACGGGCTGGTTTGGAATGATCATGGGAGAATGGTCATTCGGCGAGTAACTTTTGATGCTTATGTCGAAGCCTCCAGCCACGCAGTACTCGATCTCGCTCGATGTCACCCTCAACAACGTTCCCGGTGTCCTCGGTCGCCTGTGTACCGCGATTGGCGAAGCTGGCGGAAACATTTTCGCTATCGAAGGATTTGTCGCAAAGGGCCGCGAGCTCGAACGCGACATCGTGGTGAATTGCGGCAGCGTCGCACACCAGGCCGACGTTGTTGCCGCTGTCGAGGCAGTCGAGGGCGTATCCCTCGAAGAATGGCACGACCGAACTTTCCGGATGCACGAGGGCGGCAAGATCGAGGTGCTCTCCCTGTGCCCGGTTGGTGACATGGACGACCTCTCGATGGCGTATACGCCCGGCGTGGCCCGCGTGTGTACTGCAATTGCCGAGAATCAATCGCTCGCGGACGAGTACACGATCCGTAAGAACACGGTCGCGATCGTCTCGGATGGCTCGGCCGTGCTCGGTCTCGGCGATATTGGCCCGAAGGGCGCGATGCCGGTGATGGAGGGCAAGGCGCTGCTTTTCAAAGAGTTCGGTGGCGTTGATGCTTTCCCGATCTGCCTCGACGTGTCTTCGCCTGAAGAGATCATTGAAACCGTCATCCGGCTCGCACCGACCTTCGGTGGTATCAACCTCGAAGACATCGCCGCTCCCGGGGCATTCCAAGTCGAAGAAGCACTGAAGGAAGCACTCGATATTCCGGTCTTCCACGACGACCAGCACGGCACCGCTGTGGTCACGCTTGCAGCCGTAGAGAATGCCCTTCGCATCGTCGGCAAGAAAATGGAAGATCTCTCGATCGTGATTTCAGGCGTTGGCGCCGCAGGCGTAGCGATCGGCAAGATTCTGCTGGGAGCGGGCGCAACCAAGATTGTTGGCGTCGACAGCAAGGGCGCCGTCTATGACGGTCGCGATGGTCTGAACGCCTGGAAGCAATGGTTTGCTGAGAACACGAACCCCGATGGCAAGCGAGGTGCGCTGAGCGATGTGATGCCGGGAGTCGATGTGTTCATCGGCGTCAGCGCACCAGACATTTTGACCGTTGAGGACATTGCGAATATGAACAGCGATCCGATCGTTTTTGCTATGGCGAATCCTGACCCCGAGATTCGGCCTGAGTTGGTCGGCGACCTCGTCCGCGTGATGGGAACGGGTCGAAGCGACTACCCGAACCAGATCAACAATGTGTTGGCCTTCCCGGGCATTTTCCGTGGCGCGCTCGATGCGCGGGCGACAGATATCACCGAGGGTATGAAGCTGGCTGCAGCGAAGGCGATCGCCGAATCGGTGAGTGACGAGGATCTCTCCGAGACGAACATCATGCCGTCGGTGTTCGACCGCCATGTCTCGATCGCCGTGGCGAAAGCTGTTGCGGCAGCAGCGGTCGCCGATGGCGTTTGCCGCCCAGCTTGATCCTACGAATTGCGAACGTGTGACGATTGGCTGAACCCGGGGCTGCACAACGCAGCCAACGTGGCTCAGACGTAGCGTTTAGAAGTGTTAGA
Source organism: Ilumatobacter sp. (assembly GCA_047610085.1). Classification (GTDB taxonomy): domain Bacteria; phylum Actinomycetota; class Acidimicrobiia; order Acidimicrobiales; family Ilumatobacteraceae; genus Ilumatobacter_A. The sequence continues at coordinate 1,973 of JBLFZD010000135.1, forward strand.
CGTTGCAAATGAACCAATCGAGGGGGTGGGGTCGAGTCGCGGTAGCTGGCGTGTCGTTGCGGCCGTGGCCCTCGTGGCAGCCCTTGCGGTGGCGGTCTGGTTCCAACGCGACACGGTCACCGGTGCACTTCGCGAGATCAGAAACCTTTCCGCTGGGGCACTCGTGCTTCTCGGCATTCTCACGGTGTACGAGCGATGGTCGCGTGCCGACATCGTTCGTCGGCTTCTTGGTGAACCGGTTGGAAGTGGCCAGGCCGTCGTCATCCACGATGTTGGCACGGCGGTGAGCAAGGGCGTGCCGCTTGGCGGAGCGCTCGGCACAGCGATGCGATGGTCGATCGCTCGTCAGTGCGGAGTCGGCCCGACCAGGTTTGCCACGATGCTCATCGGCTACGGCATTGCCGCGACGTTCGTGTCGTGGCTACTTCCGTTTGCGGCCTTGTTGGTTGACTTGACGCAGCGGTCGGCCGAAATGACCGATGTTCTGATCCTTGTTGGGATCGCCGTGGTCGTGGTGGCGTCGGCCGTCTTCTGGTCGATCACGTTGCGTTCCGAACGGCTCGAGGCATGGAGCGCCAAGAGAACCCGAAGTGTGTGGCGGCGGATTGCTCGCAAGGTTCCAACACTCGACGCGCTTGATCCGGCCGCGGGCATCGCAGGTGTTCGCTGTGAACTCCTGGAGATCGCTCGCAGGCCAGCCCCATTGTTACTGCGGACCGGTTCCGCTCAAATGGGTGGCGCGTTGATCTTGTTGGTTGCGTTGCGATCGCTGGGAGTCGGAGACGAACTCGGGCTCACTGAATTCTTTCGAGTGTATTTTATCGCCCACCTGCTGGGCACCTTCGCCCCGACCCCGGGGGGAGTGGGCGTGGTCGAAGCGGGGATGACCGGTGCGCTTATGGCCGCTGGGGTCGCCACCACGCCTGCCCTCGCAGCGGTGCTGGTCTATCGATTCCTCACCTATGTGCTTCCCATCGCTTTCGGTGCGATCCTTTGGACCGGTTGGCGAGTGTCTCGAAGTCGTTCCGAGGCGGCGTCATCGGTCAGACTGTCGGCCTATGGGGCACGCATCGACACCAGAGTTTCAGACGTTTCACGCACTGCGCATCAAAGGGTTCGCGACCGTTGACACCTTGGTCGAGATGACCACACAGCCGAAGAGTGAGGTCGAGGCCCAGCTTGGTTCGTTCGCTGAGTCAAGTCAGGTCCAGTTCCGAGAGAACCGTGGCCTGTGGCAGTTGACGCCCGATGGGCGCGCTGCGCACACGGATTTACTTGCCGCTGACCTGGCGGGCATCGAAGCTGCGCAAGTGTTGGGCACTCACTACGAACCGTTCGTTGAGATCAACGTCGGATTCAAGGAGCTGTGCAGCGAATGGCAGCTGCGAGATGGGGCTCCCAACGATCACTCCGATGCCGAATATGACGCCGGTGTGGTTGCTCGCCTTGCTGAATTGAACGCTGCTGCTCAGCCCGTGGTGGCGGCGATGGGTGTGGAGATTGACCGGTTATCGCCCTACGCGCCCCGCCTCGAGGCGACGCTGACCCGCGTCCAGGCGGGGGAGAACAGCATGTTCACCGGTGTGATGTGCGGGAGCTTCCATGACGTGTGGATGGAACTGCACGAAGACCTCATTCTCACCCAAGGCATCGACCGAGCGGCCGAAGGCAGTTTTTGAGCGAAGGAGTCGCGCATCGGAGCGCCCCATCTTGGCGCAGACCTCGTAGATTTGCAGCCGTGATGTTGACGATGAGCACGGAATCCCGCTGATGGCGCACTTCGGTCGTGTTGCGACTGCAATGGTCACCCCGTTTGATGCGAACGGCGATCTCGATGTTGATGCTGCCGTCGCACTCGCCAAGTTTCTTGTGACCGAAGGGAACGAAGGCCTCGTGGTTGCTGGAACCACCGGGGAGTCAGCCACGCTGACGATCGACGAGAAGTTGACCTTGTTCGAGACGATCTCGAGTGCCGTCACCGTGCCGATCCTTGCTGGTACCACCGGAAACAACACTCGTCAGGACATGGGCCTCACAGCCGAGGCAAGCAAGTTGGGTATCGCCGGAGTCCTGGCGGTTGCGCCGTATTACAACCGTCCGTCGCAGACGGGCTTCGAGCTGCACTTTCGGGCCATTGCTTCGTCGACCGACTTGCCGGTCGTGTTGTACGACATTCCGAAGCGCACAGGGCGCAAGGTCAGCACCGACACGATGATCGGGCTCGCCAACAACGTTTCGAACATTGTCGGCTTGAAGGACGCCGCCGGCGATCCGGGTGAAACCGCAAAGGTCATCGCCAACAGCCCGTCGGATTTTGAGGTCTACTCAGGTGACTCGCCGATGAACATGCCGCTCATGGCCGTCGGTGCCGTCGGCGTGATTGGTGTTTCAACCCACTGGGCAGCTCCGGACCATGTGCAGATGCTTAACTCCTGGGCTGCCGGTGACATTGCCGCAGCGCAGGGCCACAACCGGCGCCTCATCGAGAGTTACGAATTTGAAGGCAATGACGATGCACCGAACCCGGTGCAGCCCAAGGTGATGATGCAGGTCCTCGGACATGGCGTGGGCGAATGCCGCCTTCCTATGGGACCCGCACCTACCGCAACCGAAGCCGCAGCTCGCGGCGTTTACGAACGATTGGTGGCCTCACGTGCCTAAAACAACTCACCCACAGCCTTTGAGCGCGCAGCTTGACCCGGCGGTCCCCGTCAGAATTGTCTTCCTCGGAGGGCTTGGTGAGATTGGGCGCAACTGCATGGTCATCGAGCAAGGAGTCGCTGATGACCCCAACCGCACGATGATGCTCATCGATTGCGGTCTGATGTTCCCCGATGCTCACCACCACGGCGTCGACCTGATCCTTCCAGACTTCACCTACCTGAAGGAGAATGCGAAGCGGATTAACGCGATCGTGCTCACGCACGGCCACGAGGACCACATCGGCGCCATTCAGTATCTGATGCGCAACGGTGACGGCATCGGCGACCTCCGCAAGGAAAAGCTGCCGGTCTACGGGTCGGCACTCGCTCTCGGTCTCGCCAAGAACCGGATCGAAGAAGCTGGCCTCATGGGCAAAATCGATATGCGGCCTGTGCAGGACGGCCAGCAGATCGACGTCGGCTCATTGCTCGTTGAGTTCATCCCGGTGACGCACTCAGTGCCTCATGCCCACGCCATCGCCGTGCACACAGCGCAGGGTGTGGTGTTGCACTCTGGCGACTTCAAGATCGATCTGACGCCCGTCGACGATCGGCGTGCTGACCTTGCTCGTATCGGCCAACTCGCCAAGAATGAAGGCATCCGACTATTGATGTCGGACTCCACGAATGCAGAGGAGCCTGGCTACGCATCGAGTGAAACGAACGTCGGTGGCGTGCTGCGCGGCCTGTTTGCGCAGCAGCGTGGTCGACGAATCATCACGGCCAGTTTCGCCAGCCACCTCCACCGCATACAACAGATTGCCGACGCTGCGGTCGGTGAGGGTCGCAAAGTTGCAACGCTCGGGCTGAGCATGAAGAAGAACATTCGCCTCGGTCTTGACCTTGGGGTGTTCAAGATTCCTGAGTCATCATTGATCGACATTTCCGAGGTCGACAAGTACGACCCGGGTGACATCTGCATCATCTCGACCGGTTCGCAGGGCGAGCCGATGTCGGCACTCGGCCTCATGGCGCGCGGTGAGAACCGGTTCCTGAAGTTGACCGATAACGACACCGTCGTGTTGTCCAGCCATGCGATCCCGGGCAACGAGGGCAGCGTGAACAAAGTGATCGACGGCATTCTGCGCCTTGGCGCCGAGGTTGTGCACTCTGGAATCATGGACGTGCACGCCACCGGGCACGCCAAGGCCGATGACATCAAGACCTACCTGTCGATAGTGAACCCCGAATGGTTCGTGCCAATTCACGGTGAGTACCGCCACATGGTCGCCAACGCCAAGCTCGGTGAACTGATGGGCGTCCACGCTGACCGGGTCATCCAGTGCGAGGACGGTGATGTGCTTGAACTCACCTCCAACGGGCTCGAACCGGCCGGTCGCGTGCCTGCGGGCTATCTCTATGTCGACGGAATCGTGGGCGATGTCGGCAACGGCGTCCTGCGTGACCGCCGCAAGCTCGCCGAAGAAGGCGTTGTTGTCGTCGTGTCGACCGTCGACATGCAGACCGGCAAGGTGCTCGTGCAGCCAGAGATCATCACGCGTGGATGGGTGTACGCACCTGAAGCGGAAGATCTCCTCGACGAAGCGTGCGACACCGTGGCGCGAGCACTGGAGAAGGCGCTCGCTGACGGAGTACGCGACGTGGAACAGCTAGAGCGTGACGCACGCAAGGCGACGGGCAAGTTCGTGAGCGATCGAACCAAGCGCCGGCCGATGATTGTTCCCGTCGTCATGGAGGCCTGAACCGGGGGCAGGAGCCGGAGCGGTCGAGTCTCCCGGGATTGATCACGAGCATCGTGTTGCGGCTTGGCCTCGCCGTTCGGTCATAGCCTGCGCAAATGGGACTTCTGGACATGCTTGGCGGTCTGATACGCCGCGCTACACCCGAGTCGAGGAACCCGATCATTGACGTGCTGGTGCAAATGTTGACAAAGAAGGGGGCCTTCGATGCTCGGGAAGTGAGTCGCCCACGTGTTCACGTCGTCGCAGTGGTTGTTGCGTCGATCGTCGTCGCAGGTGCGTGTTCGGGCGGCAGCAGCGGGGTCCAAACCGGTACGACCGAAGTTGACTCGGGCGTTGTGCTCGCTGAGGCCCCGGCATTCGCGAATGACGTATTCGCCGCCGTCGACGCGGTAGAGATTGAACTCGGTGGGCCTCAGCAGTACTTTGAGGTCACAGCAAACGCCCAGGTTGCGAGAGTCTTTGTTGCCGTCGATGATGCGAGCGCGGTCGTTGCCTACATCTTTGCAGACGGCAAACTCCTTGCGCCGGCTCCGAAGCAGCAGGGAGCGTCAGGTGAAACCTTCGTGGCGGACGACATCGACTTTGATCCCGACCGGGTGGTGAGTGTGGCCCAGACGCAACTCCCTGAATCCACCGTCGACTCCGTGAGCGTCGTCGGGAATGCGGCGGGGGCGACCTACGTGCTTTCAGCCACGTCTCCCGGCGGTGGGTTCCTCGACATCGTCGTTGGGTCAGACGGTCAAGTCTTCTCCGTTGACCCGGTCTGATCCAGCTCGGCACGGCGGTGAGCGAACGTTCGCGCGACGAGGCTCCACATCTGGGGGGTACCCGATTGGTACGGTGGGTCAAGTCATGTCTACGTGGGGCCCATCGGGCAAAAAGCAGGCGAAAAAGCCATCGGGCAAACGGTCGACCAAGGTCGACCCAAAAGCTCGGACTACTCGGACCTCGCGTGGGTCGTCCGGTACGGGTGCAGTGAGTGACGCAACGCCACCAGATCTCGAGCGTTCCGACCCGAGCGGCGGCGCCGAACGGTTCGGTCGGCGAGAAGACGAGTTCATTGGGTTGGGCCTCATCGGTGTAGCGATCCTGGTGGGTCTCGCGATTTACCTTGACCTTGCGGGTCCGGTCGGCAGCGGTGTCGAAACGCTCGTGGGCTGGATCTTTGGCGTTGGTCGGTTTGCTGTCCCGTTGGTGCTTGCAGGTGTCGGCATCGCTTTCGTTCGACGCGGTCGCTCATCTGGCCCGATTCGCATCGCTCTGGCCTCGACCGTCGTCGTGGTATCGGTGCTTGGCCTGGTCCACATCGTCCGGCGTAACGATGAGGCCGAAGGGCTGAGCCGATTTGGTGACTGGGGCGGGCTCACCGGTGCGGCTGTTTCCGAACCGCTCATGGCGGGCATCGACATACCCGGAGCGGTAGTGGTGATGGTCGCGCTGATCATCGGTGGGCTGATGATCATCACCCGGACCTCGTTGCGCACCATGGCCGAACAAACCGGCGGATTCTTGAACGCTGTCGCTCGGCCGTTGGGCCGTGCTGCGCGCTCTGGCTTGGGCAATATCACCACGCTCTCGAGCGATCGTGACGACAGCCGCGAGCTTGATGCCACCGCAGTGTTTGACCAAGCTGAACTCGATGGACCCCAGCAGGTTCCGGGTGAGGCGCTGCCTGCAGCGACGCCGGGGTTGCCCGCTGTGTACGACTTCGAGGCGGATGGTGATTCAGGTGGGGCGAAGCCGAAACGCAAACGAGCAGCGTCGAAGCCGACGATCAGCACGGGGTCCAAGCCCGGAGTAGTGAGCTCTGATGGGAAGCAAGTAGGTGAATGGGTGTTGCCACCGCTCAATTTCCTGCTGCAGCCGGGCGAGCAGAAGGTCGACCTCAAGGCGATCGAAAAGCGTGGCGTCACGCTGCAGGAATCGCTTGAGTCGCACAACGTCGAGACGGAGCTGATCGGGATGACCGTTGGTCCGACCGTGACCCGCTACGAACTCGAACTCGGATTGGGCGTGAAGGTCTCGAAGGTCACGAACCTTCAGAAAGACATCGCCTACGCGATGGCCGCAACCGACGTGCGCATCCTGGCGCCGATTCCGGGGCGCTCAGCGATCGGCGTTGAGGTTCC
>JBLFZD010000136.1:0-8496 GCA_047610085.1 Ilumatobacter sp.
GATCGATCTACCTCGATGTCACGGGTACGTCGGGTACGTCGGGTTCGTCTTGCAGGGCTTCAATCTCATTCCATCACTCAATGCACGCGAGAACGTCGCCGTTCGCGACAAAGACGATGTCGCGGCCAGAAGCGTTTTCCAAGGCCGACGAAATTCTTGATCGCGTCGAGCTCGGTGACAAGACCAACCACAAGCCGTCATTGCGCTGTTCCGTGAACTGCACTCTCGGGGACGAATTATGGAGGTGTCAACGCGCGACGCATGGCTGATCCCCGTTGCTGACCGGGTCGTTCGGATGACGCCCGAAGGCATCGAGCCCGACCAAGGCTGACATGAAGTTCGCTTCGCTCGCGGCGCAACCATTTTGCAACAAGAAGATCACCAAGACTACGTGTCTGCCATCGAGTCCAACCACATTGGAATCGTGCGCGAGCTCATCAATGACCAGTAGGAGCTCCTCGCAACCCTCGGGCCCGGCCAGTACTTCGGGGAGCTTGGCGCAATGCTCGGGTTCCCCCGATTAGCAACGGAACGCGCCACTGACGATCTGGTCACATAATCGCCATGCCACCCAAAGAGTTCCGCACACGATTGGAAACCGCCTCATCCCGTCTCCTTCGTTGCAGCGCCCGCACTAGAGGGTCCGTCGCTTCGTACGCTGGACGAATGGCTGAGAGGAAGACGCAAACAGCCGGCCTGTTGTCGGCGGAGCACCGAAGCCTGTCGATCGCGATCTACACCACGATCGCTCTCATTGCGTTCGAGGGAACGTCGGTCGCTGCGGCACTTCCCGAGTTGGCTGCCGACCTTGGCGATGTGGGTCGTTTGCCGTGGGTGATCACCGCATTTCTCTTCGCGCTTGGACTCTCCACCGTGATGGCGGGACCCCTCGTTGATGCGCTCGGGTCAAAGCTCCTCTTTTTCTGGTCGGCCCTCGGATTTGCCGCCAGCGGATTCGTCGCTGGCCTGGCGCCCACGCTTGACGCGCTGATCGCCATCCGCCTCGTACAGGGCGCAACCGCCGGGGTTCTTTTCGGCGCCACGCTCGCCGCGGTGAATCTCGGCTTCCCGCCTGGCCTCACAGCTCGCGCCTTCGCCGCGAACTCGACGATCTGGGGAGCGATGGGCGCCGCCGCTCCCGCAATCGCTGCACTGATGCTGAGCGTGGCGTCGTGGCGGTGGATCTTCTTCGTCAACCTTCCCCTCGGCGCGATCGCCATACTCGCTGGGCGGCGAGCAATGCCCGGTCGCCAACCCGACGCTGAGCCGGTATCGATCGACCTCCGGGGCGCAGGTTTTGCTGCGTTGTTTACACTTTCGTCGATCGCCGCTGTGGACCAACTCGGACTCCGTTCGCTGATCTTTGCCGCCATCGCAGCCGGGTCGATCGTTGGCTACGCCTGGCATGCTCGCCGCACGGAACGCCCCGTCATCTTGATCAAACACATTGCGGAACAGCCGTATCGAAGCCTCGCAATCGTGCCATCGCTCATGTTGACCGCCGCATTCACGACCAACATCTACGTGACCGTCTACGTGGCCGCGGGTCGAGATGTATCGAACGGTGTGGCTGCGTTCTCCGTGCTCTTCTTCACCATCGGCTGGACGATCGGCGCCAATGTGTCGAGCGCAATAATGAATCGGTCGAGTCCGGCCGCGGTGATGACCATCGGGCTGGCGATGGGCATCGGTGGCATCGCAACCGTCGTCGCGGGGGTTGCCGGCAATGGCCCGCTCCCGATTGCGTTCATCGGATTGTTAGTCCTGGGCGTCGGGATCGGCCTAAACACGAACGCGAGCCTGGTCGTGTTGCGCGCCGAGACTCCTGCTGCCCAGATCGGCCGGGCGAGCGCAGCCAACCAATTCGCACGCAGCCAAGGATTTACCCTCGGGGCAGCTGCCGGCGGAGCAATCCTGTTGTTTGTCGTTGATCGCCAGATCGGCTCCGTCGACCCAATCCGCAAGCTTTTGGCTGGCGAGGAGCTCGAAGCTGGCCCCCAAGTTGCCGCTGCGGTTCGTGACGGGTTTACCGCAGCCACCGTGACCTCGTTGGTCGTCATGCTCCTGGCGATTCCCGCGATGCGCAGCCTCCGACGCTTCGAAGCCAATCAACAACAACCCGTCGGTGCCAACAGCGTCGCCTGATCCACAATGGTTGTCAGACAACGAATTTCGGACAACGGGTGTCTGCTGCACAATCCAGTGAGCGATCGGGATCAGGACAAACGACTCTGAGGTACCCCTCCGTCATGATGGGGGCATGGCCCCGAAGTCCTCGAAGATCAAAACACTGTTCTGCTGCACCCAGTGCGGGGCCCAAGCTCCCAAATGGGCCGGACGGTGCAGCGAGTGCGGTGATTGGAACACTCTCGTTGAGGAGATCGTTGGCGGCACCGGCACCAAGTCCGACGTGCCGCTCGCTCCGACCAACCGGTCTGGCCCCAGCCGGATCGGTGAGGTGCGAACCGATGGCTCCCTGCCGATCTCGACGGGCATCGATGAACTCGACACCGTGCTCGGCGGCGGACTCGTGCCCGGGTCGGTCACGTTGCTCGGTGGTGAACCGGGCATCGGCAAGAGCACGCTGCTGCTCCAGCTTCTCGCTGCACGCGATGACACCACGCTCTACGTCAGTGCCGAGGAGAGCGCCACGCAAGTGCGGCTGCGCGCCGAGCGGCTCGATGCGGTTCGGCCCGATCTCTGGCTGCACTCCGAAACCTCACTCCCCCACGTTCTGAAAGCGATCGACGACACCCAACCCAAGCTCGTGGTCATCGACTCGATCCAAGCCATGGTCGATCCTGAATTGTCGTCGGCACCCGGGTCGGTCGGTCAAGTTCGCGGCTGCGCCCATCGCTTGGTCAACGAGGCCAAAGAACGCAATATCGCCATCGTTCTCGTCGGACACGTCACCAAAGATGGCAACCTCGCTGGACCACGCGTGCTCGAGCATGTGGTCGACACGGTGCTGCAGTTCGAGGGAGACCGGCACCACGCACTACGACTCCTCCGCGCCGTGAAGCACCGGTTCGGCCCGACCAACGAGCTGGGGCTCTTCGAAATGGTTGGAGCCGGCCTCGTGGCGGTTCCTGACCCATCCACCATGTTCCTGGCCGATCGGCGAACCGGTGTTGCCGGCTCAGCAGTCGTGCCCACGATGGAAGGCCGCCGACCAATCGTGGTCGAGCTCCAGGCCCTGACCTCCCCCGGGTTAGAGAACGTGCCGAAACGACGCAGCGCTCAGGGAATCGACGGTGGCCGGCTGTCGATGCTGATGGCCGTGCTCGGTCAGCGCGGCCGCGTTAAAGTCGGCGACCAAGACGTGTACGCGTCTGCGGCGGGCGGGGCCAAGCTCACCGAGCCGGGGCTCGACCTCGGCATCTGTCTCGCTGTCGCAAGCGCGATGAACGATCAGCCGCTCCCCGCCGACATGGCCGTGTTCGGCGAAGTTGGCTTGGGCGGCGAGATCCGCCAGGTGAGTCACGCGCCCCGTCGAGTCACCGAAGCAGCTCGCCTCGGTTTCCGTCGGATCATCCTTCCGGCCAAGTCGCCCGAACCTGACGACGATGTTGGCGGCAGCGTCAGATTGCTTCGTGTATCAACACTCGTTGAAGCCCTCCGCGAGGCCGGGCTCACCTAAACGGGCCACTGCTTATCGAGTCGCAGTACCTCGGTACGGTCACCGTGTGAGCCAGCACCCCGACCGTCCGTCCGAACCACGAATCGAACCAATCGTCGAGTTCGATGATGAACTCGCCGAGATTCTCTCAACGGCACTCACTCACGACGGAGCACCGTTGAACATCTTTGGCACCCTCGGCCATCACCCGAAACTGCTCAAACGCTTCAACCTGCTCGGTGGGTTCATCTTGAACAAGGGAGTGCTCCCTCCACGCGAACGTGAGCTGGTGATCTTGCGGGTCGGAGCAAATGCCCGTGCCGAGTACGAGTTTGGGCAGCACACCGTGATCGGCCTCCAGTGCGGTCTGACCGATGCCGAAATCTCCGCCCTCACGCAGGCTCCCGATGCCCACGATTGGGCAGGTGATGATCTGGCCCTCATCGCTCTTGCTGATGACCTCCACATCGACGATTGTGCGAGTGACGCCACCTGGGCGGCACTGTCGACCCGCTGGAACGACACTGAAATGGTCGAACTCCTCGTGGTTGCTGGCTTTTATCGACTCGTCTCAGGGTTCTTGAACAGCACAGGCGTACGGCTCGACGACGGCATCCCCGGGTTCCCGAGCGACGACTGATCGAACCGAACCTCATCGCAATCCACCGATCACGATCTCTCGTCAACCTCTAGACTCCGGTCATGCAGATCCGGTATGGCAGCGTCAACGAGCAAATGCGTGACGCACTTGCTCGCGTTGCGCCTGGTACACCGCTCCGTGATGGCATCGAGCGTGTGGTTCGCGCCCAGGCCGGAGCGCTCCTCGTCCTCGACGACGGTCCCGATGTGCTCTCGATCTGTTCAGGTGGCTTCCTCGTCGACGCTCCGTACAGCCCACAACGTTTGTCTGAGTTGGCAAAGATGGACGGCGCAATCATTATTTCGCTTGATGGCGGTCGCATCGCCCGCGCCAACGTGCACCTCGTGCCGGACCCAACGGTCCCCACCAGCGAAACCGGCACCCGCCACCGAACCGCCGAGCGCGTCGCCCGATCACTCGGCGTTCCGGTCGTGTCGGCAAGCGAAGAGATGGGCGTCATCAACGTCTACGCCGGCGGCGGGAAGCGTCAACTGCAAGAAATCGGGCGCCTCCTCGAGCGCGCCAACCAGGCCCTCCAAACCCTCGAGCGCTATAAAACTCGGCTCGACGATGCCATCGCGAACCTCACTGCTGTTGAGGTCGAAGACGTCGCAACGTTGCGCGACGTCGCCGCGGTCGTCCAGCGCGGCGAAATGGTGCATCGAATCGCCGATGAAATCGAAACGATGATCGTCGAGCTCGGGGTCGACGCACGACTGCTGCGACTCCAGCTTGACGAGTTGTACGGCGAGATCGACGACGAGCTCGAATTGGTCGTTGCGGACTATGTCGCAGACGACCGCACCGCGACCGAGACGCTGACCGAGATGTCGCACCTCACCGACGACGAGATCCACGACCTTCGGCTCGCTGCCCGGGCGCTCCATCGCAGTGCCGACCCCGACGACCTCGGTCAATCAGTCGCTTCGCGCGGCCTCCGGTTACTCCATCGGACGAACCGGCTGACTCCTGAGTCAGCCACTGCGATCGCTGACCACTTCGACGGTCTCGCGAAGCTCCAACGTGCAACCATCGCCGACCTCTCAGAGGTTGACGGGATCGACTCCAATACTGCGGCCGAGGTTCGCGAGACGCTCACCCGAGTAACCGAGACCGCAATCCTCGACCAGTACAACTGAACACGATGAGCTTCGACTCGATCCCGCTCATCGACCTGTCGCAGCGGCACGACGAGCGTGAGCGGACGTCGCTGGCTCACCGGCTCTCGGCGGTCTGCCACGAGGTCGGCTTCTTGGTCGTCACCAACCACGGCATCGACCCCGAACTCATCGATGACGTGTTCGACCTTATGGAACGGTTCTTTTCCCTCAATGAGGGCGATAAGCGCCTCATTGACAAAGTCACGTCGCCGCAATTCCGCGGGTGGGAAAGTTGGGTCGGAACTCACCAACAATCGCATCGATGTTCGCGAGCAGATCGATCTGTGGACCGAATGGCCCGTTGCTAACGCAACTGCCCCCGTCCATAACCGGCTCCTTGGCCCCAACCAATGGATGCCAGACGGCATCTTGGCCGGACACCGCGACATCACCCTGCGCTGGATGACCGAGCTGGGTCGTCTCGCAGACGAATTACTCGGCCTCCTTGCGATTGGGCTCGGCCTCGACAGTTCCTACTTCACCAGACTGTTCGGTGACCAGCCGATGTCACTGACCAAGACGATCCACTATCCGCCAACCCCGGTGGACAAAGCGGGCGTCAACGCTCACCACGACACCGGGTTCCTGACCTTGCTTGCACCGGGGCCAACGGCGGGTCTCCAGGTGTTGAACACCGACGAGGAATGGATCAACGTGCCATCGGTTCCGGGTGGTCTCGTGGTCAACCTGGGCGAGATGTTGCAGGCGATGACCTCGAACTACTTCGTGGCAACGGCGCACCGGGTGATCACGCGTGATGAGCGCCTTTCAACGGCCTACTTTCACGGGCCGTCACTCGATACCCAACTCACCCAGATCGACCTGCCGCAACGATTCCACGATGCCGTGGCCCGCAGCGAACGGCACCGACAAGCAGGGTTCATGGCAAGCTCCGAGCAGACCGACGCTGGAGTGAGCGACATGGCGAACAACGTTGGGCCCTCGACATACGGCGAACAGCTGTGGAACTATTTTCGACGCAGTTACCCCGCCAACGTGGCCGTCCATCACGGCGACCCTCCAGGTTAGACGGAGGCGAAGTCGGCCAGCGTTCGTCCCGCGAGCGTCGGCCAGACGGTCAGCCCCGACCGCTCTTCGACAGCAACGACATGGGGAACAGCGATCGTGCGGCAGCCAGCCGCGAGCGCCGACTGCACACCCGTCGGGGAGTCTTCGATCGCAACACAATTACCGGGGGCAAAGCCGACCAGCTTCGCCGCGGCGAGGTACGGGTCAGGCCCGGGCTTACCAGCGCTTACTTCATCGCCGGTGACCGACCCAACGAAGACTCCGGCCGGGGCTTCGGCCAAGACTGCATCGGCGAACCGCCTCCACGACATCGTGACCAGGACACACGGAATTCCGGCGTCACGCGCTTCGATCAACAGATCGCGAGCACCCGGGCGCCACGGCAGGTCAACCTGACACTTGGCGACGACACCATCGAGAAGCCGGTCGACAATCGCATGCGGCTCGAGCTGCACACCACCTCGATCACGCAATTCGGCCGCGGCATCAAGCAGGTCGAAGCCGATGATCGAGTGTGCGTCCTCCGGACCCCACGTGCCCCCAAATTCTTTGACCAGTTCGTACTCGGTCGCTATCCAATAGGGCTCAGAGTCGACGATCGTCCCGTCCATATCGATGAGCAGTGCGGCCGGCGTGGTCATGGTCGCGAGTGTGGCAGGACCGTCGACGGAAACCGACCGTCACGCCGGGTAACAGTCAGCCGCGGAAGATCGTGATCTTGTCTTCGCCGATGGACTCGCGACGCTCAGGGTCGTCAATACCTTGGCCTTCGCCGGGCGACAGACACAGCACGCCAAGCTTGCCTTCGGCCTTGTTGTGGTGCACAGCAAGCGACGCCTCGCCGACCTGGTCGAGGCTGTAGGTGTCGGTGAGGAGCGGTTGGATTTTGCCCTCGCAGAGCAACTTGTTCGCAGCCCAACTCTCGGCGTAGTTCGCGAAGTGCGACGACTTGAGCTGCTTGAGCTTCATCCAGAAGTGGCGGTTGTCGAACTCGACCATGTACCCCGACGTTGCTGCGCACGTGACGATTGTGCCGCCGCGCTTGGCAGCGAAGACCGAGGCGCCCATAGTGGAGCGGCCGGGGTGCTCGAACACAATGTCGACGTCTTCACCGCTGTTGACCTGACGGATGTCCTTGCCGAAGCGACGCCATTCGGTTTCGTCCTGTGTGTGCTCATCGGACCAGAACTGGTAATTCGCAGCCTTGCGATCGATGACAGCTTCACAGCCCATGCGATTGAGGATTTCGGCACGCTCGGGCGAGGAGACGACACCAATCGGTGTTCCACCGCCGTTGAGGACGTACTGCACGGCGTAGCCGCCGATGCCGCCTGTTGCTCCCCAGATCAGAACACTGTCACCCTGCTTCATGCGAGCCCCGTTGTCACTGACGAGCATGCGATACGACGTAGCGCTGCAGAGTCCGTTGACCGCGGACTCTTCCCACGAGAGGTGGGTCGGCTTAGGCATCAACTGGTTGGCCTTGACAACCGAGAGGTCGGCAAGGGCTCCGAAGTTGGTTTCGAAGCCCCAGATCTTCTGGTTGGACGCGAGCATCGAGTCGTTGTGGGCGCTCGGGTCCTGGTCGTCGACGTAGTTGCACTGCACGGTGACACGGTCGCCCGGCTTCCAGTTGCGGACAGCGGCGCCGATACGCAGCACGACGCCCGAGGCATCGGAGCCAACGATGTGCTCGTCACGTGCATGACGGGCGCCGTACTCGCTGTCGCGGCCCATCCGGTCGAGGAAACCAAACGTCGGGAGCGGTTCGAAGATCGACGTCCAGACCGTATTGAAGTTGATGCTCGAGGCCATCACAGCGATGTACACCTCATCAGGAGCAAGCTCAGGCGTACGCACTTCGTCGACGTGCAGCGATTTGCGGGGGTCCTTATCCCACGAATCGACGCCCTCGAACATCGCGGCTTCGTCACGCTGAACGTAGGCCGCCCGATAACTCTCGGGAATCGGAATGTTGGCGATTTCTTCGCCACTCGCGCCGGCCTGGATCGCTTCGAGAATCTTGTCCATAACGCGAACATTACCGA
>JBLFZD010000137.1:0-8470 GCA_047610085.1 Ilumatobacter sp.
CGACCCCGCAGTTGTGAGCTGCGGCAATGCCGTTGGCCACCCGCCGGACCCCGTCGTGCACTTTTTTGCGCGTTGATTCGCTCACGGCGCGGATGGTGCCTTCGATGATCGCTGTTTCGGGGATGACGTTGTTGGTGGTGCCGGCGTGGATACGTCCCACGGTCAGCACCGCCGGGTCGAAGACGTCGATCGTGCGAGTGATCATCTGATTGAGAGCGGTGACGATCTCGCATGCGACGGGCACCGGGTCGATCGCTCGATGCGGCTCACTGGCGTGGCCTCCCTTTCCGGTGACCGTCACGTGCAACACGTCTGCCGAGGCCATCACAGCACCAGGTCGGGTCGACACCCATCCGGTCGGCAGGGCCGAAGTCGAATGGATCGCGAACGCGCCGGTCACCGGTGACTCGGAGCCGTCCGAGAAATTGGGAACGTCGAGCAAACCTTCGTCGAGCATGTGTTTGGCCCCGTGGTGGCCCTCTTCGCCAGGCTGAAACATGAACAGCACGCGGCCGGCGATTTCGTCGCGTCGCTCGGAGAGGACTCGTGCAGCTGACGACAACATCGCTGTGTGGAGGTCGTGGCCACACGCATGCATGCAGCCGTCGATACGCGAACCGAATTCGAGGCCCGTGTCTTCGGGCATCGGGAGCGCATCCATGTCGGCTCGCAGAATGAGCGTGGGGCCAGGTCGGGAGCCTTCGAGGAGTGCGGTGACACCGCTCGTGGTCTGATGCAATGTGACGTCGACGGGAAGGTCTTCGATCGACTCGAGTAGCTCGTCGCGAGTGTGCGGCAAGTCATTGCCGATCTCTGGCCACTCGTGAAGTCGACGACGCATCGCGGTCGCACGTTCAAGATGCTCTGCGGCGTGTTCGCGAACCGAATCGATTTGGGGGTTGCCATCGCGCTGGTCATGGGTCATGAACCGACCGTAGCGAAAAGAAAATTCCCGTTCTCGATGTTGGTCACCCAGTGAAGAGATGGCAGACACGCCGCACTCGATTCATCCGGCGCATCGCCGCCATCACAAGGAGCACAGACATGACCCACGCAGCAAACCCCGACGAACTCGAAGGCCTCGGTACGACACTCAAGAATCAGATCGGGATCGTCGAGCAGATGATCAAAGACGTCGACTCCCCCCTCAATTCGATCGTGTGGACCGGCCCGGCCAAGGACGCGTTCAAGACCGAGTGGGATACCAACTTCAAAGGTGCGCTCGCCAAGCTAAATACAGCGTTCGAAGCAGCGGGCAAAGACTGCACCGACCGAGCGATCGGTGTGCGGACCGTGCTTGGTCTCGGTGGCGCTGCCTGACACCTCGAGAGAGCGCCGGACCCGGTCGCTGCTGTGATTTCCCACGCGACAGCAGCGACCGGCGCGTCGTCGCACAAGACCTTCGTAGCCTGAAGTCATGAGCGAACAGCAGGCATCGCGGCGAATCGATCAGTTTGACGTCGTGGGATTTGACGCCGACGACACCCTCTGGAAAAGCGAGGACGGCTTCCGAGCGACCGAGGAGCGTTTCGCTGAACTTGTCGGCCCATATGCGCCGACCGGAATTGATGTGCTCGACGCACTCCACGCGACTGAACGCCTCGACATTGCGAATCAGGGCTACGGCGTCAAGGCCTTCACCTTGTCGATGGTCCGAGCGGCGATCTCGATGACCGACGGTGCGGTATCAACCGAGGTGATCCGCCAGCTGGTCGACCTGGGCGCAGCGATGCTCGTTGAGCCGGTGCACCTGCTCGCACACGTACCTGAGGTTCTCGAACGGGTCGGCAAGGAGACGCGCCTGGTGCTGATCACCAAGGGCGACCTGGTGCACCAGACCCGTAAGGTCACGACGTCAGGGCTTGAACATCACTTCACCGACATCGAGATTGTGCTCGAGAAGGACCCGCCGATCTACGCCAAGCTGCTCGAGCGTTTCGGTGTGGAGCCCGATCGGTTCTGCATGGTCGGCAACTCGGTGCGCAGTGACATTTTGCCCGTCATGGCCATCGGCGGCCATGCGGTCCACGTGCCATACCACCTCACCTGGGAGCTCGAGAAGGTCGACGACCACACCGAAGATGTGGTCGAACTCACTTCGTTGGCCGACCTCCCCACCTGGCTCGGCCTCGGCTGAGCCGACAACGGGCGTCTGATACCGGATGTCGGACGACGCGTGCGAGACGTTGACGACGTTTAGAGCCGGCGGAGTTGGACGCGGTCGACGCGATGGTCCTTGCGCTTACGCAAGATGAGTGACGCGCGGTTGCGTGTGGGTGCGATGTTTTCGCGTAGGTTGCGGCCATTGATCTCGCGCCAGATGGCGCGGGCCGTGTCGACGGCTTGGGTGTCGGTGAGGTCGGCGTAGTTCCGAAAGAAGCTGTCAGGGTCTTGGAACACCGACTCGCGCAGCGTGAGGAATCGTTCGACGTACCACTGTTCGATGTCTGACTCAGCAGCATCGATGTAGATCGAGAAGTCGAAGTAGTCGCTCACGAACTCGGTGGCGGCCTCGCCGGTCTGCAATACGTTGAGGCCTTCGAGAATCACAATGTCGGGCTGTTCGATCACGACCTGTTCGTTGTCGACGATGTCGTACACGACGTGGCTATAGACGGGGGCGTCAACACGCGGCTTGCCACTCTTGATCTCGCGGAGGACTCGCAGCAACTCGCGGGTGTCGTATGACTCGGGGAACCCCTTGCGGGACATGATCCCGCGTTCCTCGAGCACGTGGTTGGGGTGCAAGAAACCGTCGGTGGTTATCAGGTCGATCTTGGGGTGGTCGGGCCATTGCGCGAGGAGGGCTTGGAGGATTCGAGCAAAGGTGCTCTTGCCGACTGCGACGGACCCGGCCACGCCGATCACGTAGGGAACCTTTGGCGCTCGGGCGCCGAGGAAGGTCGCCGACACCTTGTGCAGATTCTGCGTGGCGCTGACGTACAGGTTCAACAAGCGGCTCAAGGGGAGGTAGACGGCGGCGACTTCTTCGAGGTCGATGCGCTCGTTGATGCCGCGGAGCCGGTCGAGTTCGGGCTCGCGCAGGGTCATTGGTGTGGCGGCGCGAAGATCGGCCCAGTCGTCTCGCGTAAACGAGAGATGGCGCGATTCATCGGTGAAGACGTGTGCGGGCGGCGTCGACTGGGAGGCGTCGGTCACCCGCCGAACTGTAGACGGCCAGGCCCGCGTCGTAGCCTTCCGAGATGCCAACGCCCGACATCGACCGAAAGCAGCGCGGCGCTTGGTTCACCCCAGACCACCTGGTTCAGTCTGTTGTGGCCGCCGTCGTCGATGAGGAATTTGTGTCCATTCGGGCTGGGCGCAGCATCCGAGTCCTCGACCCGGCCTGTGGCGACGGCCGGTTTCTGCTGGCTGCAGGTGCTGCGATCGAGTCATTCAGAGGGAGCGCCGACCTCGTTGGCGTCGACATTGACCGAGCCACGATCGATTCGATCAGCGATCGTTCAGGCATCGAAACGCTATGTGCTGATGCGTTGAGCTCCGATCGGCTGGTCGCCGAAGCAGCGTCGTTTGATCTGGTCATCGGCAACCCTCCGTATTTGTCGCAGATGGCGGCGTCGACCACCCGAGGCGGTTCGAGCGAGCGAGGCGGTGGGCCGTACGCCGACGCGGCGGTTGACTTCGTGGCGCTTGGTGCTGACCTTGTGCGTTCAGATGGCGGCCGGTTGGCGTTCGTCTTGCCGCAGTCAATCTTGTCCGCGCGAGACGCCAGCGCGGTACGCACAGCGGTCGACGCTCGGGCCACGATGTTCTGGTCGGCATGGACGGGAGAGCGTGACTTTGATGCTCAGGTGGTCACGTGCGCGGTCGCGTTCGAATTTGGTACTGCAGCGGCATCAATGGGCGGAAACTGGTCACACGTGGTGACGAGCCGCTCTGGAGTGCCAGCCATGCCCGAGTTGTTCGATGACCCACATCCCGCTGCCGGTCGGCTCGGTGACAGAGCCCGGCTCAACGCAAACTTTCGTGACGAGTACTACGGCATGATTCCCGCTGTCGGGGATCATGCGGAGGGACCGCCACTGGTGACCAGCGGCCTGATCGATCCGGGTCGATGCCTGTGGGGTGAGCGCGACGTTCGGTTTGCCAAACAGCGATTCCGTGCGCCTCGTATCGACCTGACCCTGCTTGAGGGCAAGATGCCGGCTTGGGCGAAGAAGCGTTTGGTCCCCAAGGTGCTCATCGCGAACCAGACACCGATCATCGAAGCGGTCTGTGACCCGGGGGGTGATTGGTTGCCCGGGGTGCCGGTGGTTGCGGCGTACCCGGAGGGGACACCCGATGTGGTGCAATGTGCCTGGGAGATCGCGGCGGTGCTTTCAGCGCCGGCGGTCTCGGTGTGGGCTTGGCACCAGCGTGGCGGAACTGGCTTGTCACCAAACACGATCAGGGTCGGCCCAACGATGCTGGCCGAGTTGCCGTGGCCGAGCGGGTCGTTGACCTCAGCGGTCGGAGCGCTTCGAGCGGGTGACGTTGTGGCCTGCGGTCGACTCGTCGATGTCGCGTATGGGCTCACTGACGAAGATCAGGCCAGGTGCTTGGCGTGGTGGAAGCCGTTGGTCGATCGGATTCAAAATCGGGCGTGATCGCGGCCTGGTACATCAGCCTCGGCGGTGAACTTGTGTTGCTCGAACCCGGTTCGGGCAACAGGGGTTTACGATTCGGGACATGTTGATCGTTGCTTCAGACCGGCATCGGGCGCATCGGATGCTGGAACTCGACAACGGGGTGATGGTCGATTCGTCAGAAAGCCCGGAGCGCGCGGACCTGATTGCCGAGGCACTTCGATCAGCTGGGCATGAGTTTATGGAACCCTCCGAGATCGATCTGGACCTGCTTCGTCGAGTCCACGACGCTGACTATGTCGACTTCCTCGCGACAGCATGGGAACGCTGGGTTGCGGCGGGGGAGCAGGCGGCGGCGGCGATGGGCTTCATCTGGCCGGCCCGGGGCTTCAGGGCGCAATGTCCATCGGACATCGTTGGTCAACTCGGGTACTACAGCTTTACGGCCGATTCGTCGATCGTGCCGGGCACCTACGACGCGGTGGTGTCCAGCGCGGCGATCGCGATGACTGCTGCCGATCGGCTCGTCGACGGTGGTCAGACGACGTATGGGTTGTGCAGGCCTCCCGGTCATCATGCGACAGCCGACCAGTTCGGTGGCTACTGCTTCTTGAACAATGCGGCGATTGCTGCGCAGCGACTGCGTGACCGGGGGATGGCGCGAGTCGGTGTGATCGACGTCGATTACCATCACGGCAACGGGACGCAGTCGATTTTGTATGAGCGATCAGACATCGTCTTCACATCGATCCATGCGTCTCCCGATGAGGAGTTCCCATGGTTTGCGGGGTTCGCCGACGAGACCGGGGATGGCGACGGTGCCGGTGCCAACCTGAACGTGCCACTGCCGAAGGGTGCTGACAGTGGGTCCTGGTTTGCGGCGCTCGCCACTGCGCTTGAGTTTCTTTCCAATGCGGACCTTGATGCGCTGGTCGTGTCGTTGGGCGTCGATGCCTACGAGGACGACCCGTTGGGCACGTTCCAGCTGACCACGCCTGACTTTGGGCGGGTTGGCAATGAAATTGGACTGCTTGGTGTGCCGACCGTTGTAGTGCAAGAAGGTGGGTATGCGGGCGATGCCATCGGGGCCAACGTCAACGCGTTCTTGACCGCCATTCACTGATTTCGGTCGGCCAACCGCCTCTACGAGCGGGCGAATCGGCGGGCCACAGGCTGCCAGCCGTTCCAACCCGGTGACCCGGCGATCATCCAGAGCAGCGTCAGCCCGAGGAGTTCAGCAATGTGTGTCGCCTCGGCGACGGCTGACCGCCCGCCGTCGAGCAGATCGAAGCCCGCACTTGCCAACATCGTTACGACGAG
Source organism: Ilumatobacter sp. (assembly GCA_047610085.1). GTDB lineage: Bacteria > Actinomycetota > Acidimicrobiia > Acidimicrobiales > Ilumatobacteraceae > Ilumatobacter_A. The sequence continues at coordinate 5,907 of JBLFZD010000137.1, forward strand.
TGCGGCGACGAAGGGGAGCATGCCGAAAGCCCGGTGTGGCCGGAATACCGCATACGCGAAACCGATGGCCAGGGCCACTCCGAATGCTCCGAGGTGCCGTGCGAGATGTGTTTCAGCACCGTCCACCTCGCCGAGCACGAGCGGCATGATGTTCTGAGCGAACAAGACGACGGCAACCCAGGCCAGGGCAGGGCGTATCCATCCGCCGCGTCCGAGGATGGCGGGGCGGGCGCGAGCGGTCACCACACCGACAAGATCGGGAACCGGTTCGGTCGGACGGAACCGGAACTGACGGTTGACGATCGCCATCCGTTGGGACAGCGCGCGGCACTCCAGACACCCGTCGAGGTGCACATCGATCGTCGACTGTTCGAGGCGCGTTGACTCACCGTCAGCGACGACCGAGATCAGTTCGCGCGCTTCGTCACAGGTGATTGGGCCAGGTTCTGGCGATGGCGGGGTGTCGATTGGCACATGACGTTCCACGAAACATCAGGTCGAAAGTCCCGGGCATTCGGTTCCGCGGATGCGAGAATGTTGAAAGGTGGACCACTTAACTCGATTGCTCATAGACGCCCGCGATGGTGATCGTTGCGCGCTCGAACGCTTCGTGGCCGAGACCCAAGCCGATGTGTGGAAGCTCTGCCGGTATTTGGGCGATGCTCGCGACGCCGATGACTTGGCGCAGGAGACCTACGAGCGGGCGATTTCGTCGGTGCATCGCTATCGAGCCGAAGGGCCTGCTCGTGGTTGGCTCATGACGATTGCCCGTCGAGTGTGCGTGGACCACACTCGTCGAGCGGTGCGACGCCGCCGTCGCGACGCGGCGGTTTACAACGACGCTGTTGCCGGCGATGGAACCGGAACACTCACGTCGACCGATGGGGCGGAACGCATTGCAGTCGACGCAGTACTCGATGAGCTTTCCGATGATCGCAAGGCAGCGTTTGTGCTCACACAGGTGCTGGGTTTTCACTATGACGAGGCCGCCGACGTGATTGGCGTGCCCGTAGGAACGATTCGCTCGCGAGTCGCTCGAGCCCGCCTTGACCTTGTCGAGTTGATGACCGATGCCACATCAGGACTCGATGGTGAGTCGGGAACCGGTCGACTTCGCCGAGCGACCTAACTCTTGTGAAAAAACGATCCCCTCGATCAGTACCAGCGCGCCTCGCGTTGGCGAGTATTGCGACGTTGGCGGTGGCGGTTGGCGCTGCGAGCTGTGGCGGTGGCGGTAGCGATCTTTCGGAACTCGCACAGCGTGGCAAGTCCACGTCGACGAGTAATGGGTGTGCATCGTGTCACGGTTCGAACGGCCAGGGTGGTGTGGGACCAAGCTGGATTGACCTGGCGGGAAGCGACCGCGAGTTGAAAGACGGCCGAACGATCGTTGCCGATGATGCGTACCTGATCCGCGCGATACTCGATCCACAGGCTGAGGAAGTTGAGGGTTACTCGTTGAAGATGCCCACGAACGGCGTGAGTGAAGCAGAAGCTCAGGACATCGTTGCTTACATTAAGGAGTTGACGACTGATGAAAGCGGCTGATATCTCGCGTCGGCGTCTGATCGGGATCGTGGGTGCGGGCGCACTCCTGTTCGCAGCGTGTGGTGGTTCTGACGCAGCCGGACGGACGGGCGGCGGCGAGTCGACGATCCCCGACGATCAACCGGAACGAGATCCAGACACGCTGTCGGGAATTATCCGAGAGCCGTTTCCGGTCGTGAACGCGACGCTGATGCCATCGCTCACCAGACCGGGCGAGAACATCGAGTTCAAGGCGGCATCGGGCGAGATCCAGGTCGTGTATTTCGGGTTCACCAACTGCCCGGACATTTGCCCGACGACTCTTGTTGACCTCACCGTTGCCCTGCGCAAGTTGGACGTCGACGAGCCCGGTTGGTCGGGCCGGGTCGAGACAGTGGTCGTCACGGTCGACCCTGGGCGAGACCTCGAACTCCTCCCCGCCTATGCAACAAGTTTCATCTCGGACGCGATCGCTGGAGGCACTGCAGATGAAGTGGTTTTGGCGTCGGCTGCCGAGCCGTTCGGTGTGAGTTACGACGTGCGCACGCTCGACGACGGCACCATCGAAGTCGACCACTCGCCCTTCCTGTACGTCGTTGATGACCAAGGTCAGCTCGTGTTGACGTGGCAGTTCGGAGCGAGCTCCGAGGACATTGCAGCCGACTTGGCTCTGCTGCTTGGCCGGTCCACGGCATGAGCGCTGCGAGCCGGCTGGTAGCAGTGGTCTTCACTGGGGTAATGCTGCTTGGAGCCTGCGCCGGCGAGGATGGGACCGCCAGGGGGCCTGGCCTCACGCCGACCGAGACCGCAGGTGCAGCGACCTACGAGTACACGATTCCGATGGGTGCTGGAGAAGCGCTCGACAGGGGCACGCCGCTCGAGATCCTTCCCGGTGAGCTGATCACCAATGTGGGCGAAACCATCCGCATCGTCAACGAGGACGACCGTGGGCACAACGTTGGCCCATGGTTTGTGGGCGCGAACGAAACCCTCAATCAGGAGTTCTCATCGGCTGGCGAATTCGAAGGCGTCTGCAC
>JBLFZD010000138.1:0-8464 GCA_047610085.1 Ilumatobacter sp.
AGCTGGCTTTGGCAGGCGCGCTCAAGGGCGATGAACCACCAGACGGCAGCATCGACCGAGCCGCCCGTGGTGATCAGGCCGTGGTTCTGATGGATCATGGCCTTCTTGTCACCGAGGGCTGCAGCCATCTTCTGGCCGATCTCTTCGCTGAGAACCACGGCACCGGAGCCGTCGTTGCAGAGGGCGACGTCGTTGTAGAACATCGTCGAGTCTTGGGTGATCATCTTGAGCGGCTTGCCCAGTGTTGAGAACGTCTTGCCGTACATCGAGTGCGAGTGTGCAGCGGCGATCACGTCGGGGCGGGCCTGGTGGATCTGGCCGTGGATGGCGAATGCGGCACCGTTGAGGGGGCCGTTACCTTCGACGACTTCGCCTTCGTGGTTCACGCAGATGAGGTCACTGACGGTCATCAGCTTGAAGTTGGTGCCGAATGGGTTCACCCAGAAGCGGTCAAGGTGCTCGGGGTCGCGCACGGTGACGTGCCCGGGGACCCCTTCGGCCAGGTGGAGGCGGCCCATCGTGCGCAGGCCCGCAGCGAGGCGCTGCTTGCGATGGAGGCGCTCGGCCGCGAAGTCGACCTTCGAGGCGGTCGCTTCCTTCTCGAGTTCTGCGAGTTGTTCATCGATGGTGTTCGCCATGATCGGCTCCCGTTGTTCGTCGAATGCGATGAATCCAACGTAGTCGCTCGTCGCTGCGGGCGTTCAGGCAGGGTCGGTACGAACGACGACCTCGACTCGTTCGATCTCGTCTCGTTCTTGCACGGCGACACCGACGAGGACGAGCGCGATCCCGAAGATGTCGAGACCCGATGGCTGCTGGTCAAGCACCAGCCACCCGAGCAGGGCGCTGATCACCGGAAGTAAGGCGAGTAGGAGTGAGAATCGGCGAATCGGGATTCGTCGCATCGTGAACTGGTCGATGCCGTAGCCGATTGCGTTTGAGAACACACCGACGGCCAGGCACAGCACGAGGAGCCAAGGGCTGAACCAGACCTCGCCGCTCCATGGGGCCCCGATCGGGGTGGTGACGATCGCTCCGATGGCGAGCCCGAGACCGAGTCCGGCAACGCCGCGATCGACCTTGGCCACTCGTGTTCCAATCACGATGTATCCGGCCCACAGGGCTGAGGCGATCAGGATGAAGATGAGGCCGGCCAGGTTCTCGTCGACTTCGGCGCCGCCGAGCACGACCACGCCGACAATGGCGAAGCCAAGTGCGATTGCATTGCGAGTGCTGCGAGTCGAAATCGCCGCAACCGTAATCGGGCCGATGAACTCGATCGTCACCCCTTTGCCAAGGTCGATGCGTTCAATCGCCAAATAGAAGAACACGTTCATCAGCACGGTGGTGATGCCGAAGAAGGCGACCCCGATCAGTTGTTTCTTGGTCCAACCTCGACGCCAACCGCGGGACACTGCGAGGAGTGCAACAGCAGCACCGATCGCCCGAAACCAGGCGACGGTCTGCGGCTCAAGCCCGTCGGTTCCACCAATGGTTCCTTCGAACAGCTTGACGGCGATGACCGCCCCGACGTATTGGGCAATACCTGAGACCACGAAGAGCGCCTCGGGCGGTGTGGTGGTGAGTACGCGAGACATCGAGCTGCGTTCGGTACTCGAGTGCGCTCCCACGTCGAGTGAGGCTAGGACCGATCGCAAGGGCCCGGTGTCGATCAACCCGCATGTTGGCCACTATCGGCAGCGGACTGTCGTCGGAAGCGCTGAGCTGGCATCATCATGTCGGTGAACCGACAGATCAATCCGTCCTCGATTTCGGCTCCGGCCGCCAACTATGCCCACGCGATGCTGAGCGAGCAGCCAAACCGTTGGCTGCACACCTCGGGGGTGGTGCCGGTGGCGCCTGATGGCTCGACACCCGACGATGTCGGTGAACAAGCAGATGTGGTCTGGTCGAATATCGCTGCGATGCTCGCCGACGCCGACATGTTGCCGAGCGACATCGTGTCGGTCGTTACCTATGCGGTGGTGGGGGAGCGGCTTGGCCCGGTGATGGCCTCCCGAGATCGTTTCCTCGATGGCCACCTGGCGGCGTCGACGCTCGTGACGGTGCCAGCGCTGGCCCAGCCAGCGTGGCGAATGGAAGTCGCAGTCATCGCAGCGAACTCGCTCAAGGGGATCGACCCCGAGCTGTCATCCTGATTTACCCCCGGCAGCGAGGGCCTGAGCATGAAGAAGAGTTCGGACCGCTCTGGGGCATTCATGAAGGGGCCCGGTGTATTCGCCATGGGTGTGGCCCACGGTGCGAGCTATCGGGAACGGTTGGACGTGTTCTGAAGTCGCCCGCGAGTTGCTTCGGTGGACCTATCGTCGTCATGTAATGAAGCGGAGTGACGATGAGGGCCACAACGTTGGGGTCGACCCCGTTGTGCTGTTCCCGCCACCAAAGGCGCAGCAGCGGTGGGCGCCCGGGCAGATCATCCGCCTTCTGATCGGGCTCGGCGCTGTTGGCATCGGGATCGTGGCGGCATCATTTGCCGAGTCCACCATCTCGGGTGTCGAGAGCGACGTCTTGGACGCCATCGGCCGAATTCCCGATCAGGTCGAGCAGGTGGTCCTTGGCGCAGCACAGATCATTGCGACGTTCGTTCCACTTATTGGGCTTGGCGTCGTGGTGTGGAAACGGCGTTGGCGGCTGTTGCTGATGCTGTGGTTGGCTTCGGCTGTTGGTGGTGCCACGTTGTTGGCATTGACAGCGGTGTTGGGCGATCGCAGTGTCGTTGCCACGCTCGCAGAGCGGAGCTCCAGCGGAGCGACGCTGATTGCGTCCGCCTTCCCGACGACCGAATTTCTCGCATCTGCGGTTGCGGTGGTCATCGTTGGCGTGGCCCACGTGCCGCGCCGATGGCGCAGGGCGATGTGGTCGTGGATCGTGCTCCTCACATTGCTGCGGCTACTCGGACCCGGTCAACCACCTCTTGACCTCTGGTTGGCCGTTTCGCTCGGGGTCGTCGTTGGGTCGATCGTCTTACTGCTCTTCGGTTCACCGAACCTGGAACCGAGTCCTGAGGAAGTTCTCGTTGCCTTCCGCCAGGTCGGGTTGGACCCCGTGCGGATCGATCGGCTGGACCAACTCGACAACGTCAGTAACGGTGCTGTCTACGAGACCGACGAACGCGACGGGAGCCACCGATTTGTCAAGCTCCGCACACTGGAGGACCGGAGTTGGGACCTTCTCAATCGGATCTATCGCATGCTCCGCCTGCGGTCATCGGAGGTTGGGCGGCCATACAGCACGCTCAAGCGTCGCGTCGAACACGAAGCCCTCGTGATGCGCACCGTGTGCGACGCCGGAACCCGCAGCCCCAAGGTCTTCGCTATTGGAGTCACCGACGAGGGCGCCGCATTCCTTGTTGAGGAGCAAGTGTCGGGTCGACGACTCAGTCAGATTGCTCCCAGCGAGATCAACGATGAAATCGTTCGATCGGTGTTTCGCGGCGTCCGTTCGGTCCACTCGACTCGGACGGCGCACCATGCGCTCACCTTGGAGAACATGCTCCTCGGCGATGACGGCGAGGTGTGGTTGGTCGACTACGACGACGCGGAGCTCGCCGCCAGCGAGCGAGAAATTTCACGCGACATCGCTGAAGTGCTGGTGGCAATGGGGCTGGTCGCGGGGCCGGAGCGCAGCGTGGCACTCGGCGTTGAAGAGCTCGGCGCCGACGCGGTTGCCGGTGCGTTGCCCTTGGTGCAGCCTCTGGCGTTGAGTCGATCACTCGGCAAGTCCATCAAAGACCAGCGTGACCTTCTCGATCTACTTCGTCACGAGATGCACGAGCGCACAGGTGCCGATGACGTGCAGCTGGAGCGGCTGGCACGCGTCCAGCCGAGAACGCTGTTGATGATCGTTGCCGGTGCCTTGGCGTTTTACTCACTGCTTCCGCAGTTCGGCAACCTCGGTGACACCGTCGATGCGTTTGGTGATGCGCGGTGGGAGTGGCTCCCCGCGGTCATGGCTGCGGCGTTGGCCTATTTCGTGTTCGCCACGATTTCATTCCTGGGATCGGTCGCACAGCCGATGCCGATCGCTGCGTCGGCGCGCAGCCAGGTCGCCGGGTCATTTGCTCAGTTGGTCGGGCCGGCCAGCTCTGGCAAAATGGCGCTGGCTGGACGCTTTCTGCAACGCAACGGCCTGACGTCCGCTGAGGCGAGCGCGTCGGTGGCTCTGAACGCGATCGCGGGTCTGATGACCCATCTGTTGTTGATGGCGGGATTTTTTGCGTGGGCCGGCGGTGCCGACGTTGGGGGTGTTTCGCTGCCAAGTGTTGGGACCCTGGTCCTCGTGGCGGCGGTATCGGTGGCGGCTCTTGCCATCGCCTCACTGTTCCGGACGGTTCGTCGAACCGTGTTTCGACCCATCGTTGATGGGATTCGCACGGCTGCGGGCTACGTGGCCCAGGTGATCCGCAGTCCGCTGCGCGTGGTGGCGCTCCTGGGTGGCTCATCGCTGATCACGCTGAGCTACCTGCTGGCGCTCGTGTTCTCGGTCGAGGCGTTTGGTGGTGGTCTCACGGTGGCACAGATCGGAGCGGCCTACCTTGGCGCCGCAGCGATCGCTAACATCGCACCGACGCCGGGCGGGATCGGCCCGCTGGAGGCAGCGATGATCGCGGCGTTGTCCGGATTTGGCCTCGACGCTGCAATCGCGATCTCCGCGGTACTCACATTCCGACTCGCCACCTTCTGGCTTCCGATGGCACCCGGATGGGCAACCTTTGTCTGGATGGAACGACGCGGCGAGATTTGATCGCTCCGCGGTAGAGCAGTGTGGTGGGACCCCGGTCTGGCCTCACCGCTGGGTGGTCCGGGGCGCAGCCGCGTACGATCCGAGTCATGGCTGACGCTGCTGAATTGCCGACAACCGACTCGGGTATCCCGATCGAAAAGATCTACACCGGCGAGGCCCTTGCCGAATGGAACGCTGAACAGCGCCTGGGGCTTCCCGGCCAGGCCCCTTTTACGCGTGGCGTCTACCCGTCGATGTATACGAGCCGCCTCTGGACGATGCGTCAGTACTCGGGTTTCGGTTCGGCGGAGAACACGAACCTGCGCTTCAAGTTCCTGCTCGATGCCGGCCAGACCGGGTTGAGCTGCGCATTCGACCTGCCCACGCAGATGGGGTACGACTCAGACGCTGAGCGCGCCGAAGGTGAGGTCGGCAAGGTCGGCGTTGCCATCGACACCATGGCCGACATGCGGTTGTTGCTCGCTGATTTGCCGCTCGACAAGGTCTCGACGTCGATGACCATCAACTCGACGGGTGCCATTTTGTTGCTGATGTATGAGCTGGTGGCTGAAGAGCAGGGCATTTCGCCAGACCAGATCAATGGCACGATCCAGAACGACCTCCTCAAGGAGTACATCGCCCGTGGTACGTATATTTTCCCGCCGCGACCATCGATGCGGATCATCACCGACATCTTCGAGTACTGCTCGAACCACATCCCTTCGTGGAATACCATTTCGATCTCGGGATATCACATCCGTGAAGCCGGGTCGACAGCGGTGCAAGAGATCGCCTTCACGCTGGCGAATGCAATCGCATACGTTCAGGCGGCCGTTGATGCTGGCCTCGACGTCGATGACTTCGCACCGCGGCTGAGCTTCTTCTGGAACGGACACAACAACTTCTTCGAAGAGGCTGCGAAGTTTCGTGCCAGTCGGCGGATGTGGCACAAGATCATGACCGAGCGGTTCGATGCCAAGAATCCGAAGTCGACCATGCTGCGCTTCCACACCCAGACCGGTGGATCAACGCTCACCGCTCAGCAGCCGATCAACAACGTCGTGCGTGTGGCCATTCAGTCAATGGCTGCGGTTCTCGGTGGTACGCAGTCGCTCCACACCAATGGCTACGACGAGGCACTCAGCCTGCCGACCGAAACCGCTGCGCGTATTGCGCTGCGCACGCAGCAGATCATTGGCTACGAGTCAGGCGTGACCGACACGGTCGACCCGCTCGCCGGATCGTATTTCGTGGAGTCGATGACCGATGAGATTGAACGGCTCGCCTGGGAGTACATCGAGACCATCGATGAGAAGGGCGGCGCCGTCGCCGCCATCGAGCAGGGCTACCAGATGGACGAGATCATGGAGGCCGCGTACGCGTACACGAAGTCGATCGACGACAACGAGCGTGTGATCGTGGGCGTCAACAAGTTCACGACCGATGACGACACCGAGCCCGAGCCCTTCCCGATCGACCCACAGCTTGAAGTCGATCAAATTGCTCGGACGAAGGCCTACAAGGCTGATCGTGACCCAGCGGTGGTCGAGTCGAAACTTGCCGCGCTGAAGTCGACAGCAGAGTCGAGTGACAATCTTCTTTACCCGATGAAGGAGGCGCTTCGCGCCGATTGCACCCTGGGTGAGATCAGCGATTGTTTGCGTGAGGTCTTCGGCACCTACACCCCATAGGTGGGTTCGGCCTCGAGGGGGTCGCTGAGTGCGTGGTGGCCAGCACCGGAACGGTTCGTAGCGTGGGGCCATGGGTTGGGATCTGTTCCGTCGTGATGCAGCCGAAGGATTTGAGATGGTCGGAGTCGACGGCGACATGCTCGAGGCTGCACCGATTGCAGGTTTACCCATCGCCGTCGAGGTGCTCATCGAGGCCCCGTCGACGTTGCCTGGTGTTCTGGGACGCACTGAGTCAGCGATTGATGCGGTCACTGAGCAACTCGGCGGTCGTGTTGCCGGGACGGTTCGCGCGGAGACGAAACTCTGGACACTCATCCACCTGCCAACCGACGAATTCGCAAGCCGGTTCGCGGAGATCCCGCTGCCGTCAGGCGCATCGATCAGCGTTGCGCCGACGGTCGACCCCGAGTGGAACATCTTCGAGCGTGTGCGACCGATTGACATGGAGGCACAATCGATGCTCGACCTGCGCGTCATGTCGCAGTTGCACGCCGCGGGCGATCGCGGGGGCGTGCGGCGAATCGATCATGTTGTCGTCGGCCTCAGTGCCGACGTCGCACAGAGCTTCCTCGCTGCAGTGACGAGTGTGCTGGGCCCGGTCGAATCTGAGCATGACGCCCAACGAGGCAGATGGACGCTTTCACACGCTGCCGACCCGGCCGAGATTACGTCCGATACCTGGACCGTCCGGCTGATCGCCGAGCGTCATGGCGCAGAGTACGACGGCTGGGGATGCGCGCCGATGGGCGGACAGGTCGCAGCGGGCTCGAAGCGGCGCTGGTGGAAGCGCCGATGAATATTGCTGTGGTCGCAGCAGGGATCCAGAAATGGCCGACCTGGCAGCAGGCCTGGATCACGACAGTCATCTGCATCGTGTTTTACTTGATGGTGCGGCGCACCCGGCCATCACGCGTGACCGAGTTTGCGCTTCCGACGCTGTACGAGCTCGCTGTCTTGACGGGCCTCTACGGGCTTTGGCGCACCGCCAAGAAGCTGCCGCTGGACCAGTCCGAGGGGGCGCTCGAACGAGCCCGTTCGATTGTTGACTTCCAAGAGGCGATCTTCTTGCCCACCGAGCTGAGCGTGCAAGAGTTTGTGGTTCGCTACGACCCGCTGGGCGCGATGTCGGCTGTGTATTACATCGTGATGCACGTGCCGTCGCTGTTCGTGTTCCTCGCGTGGATGTTCTGGCGGCACCGCGATCACTACGGCCGGTGGCGCAATGTTCTCGCGATGACAACGGCGGGATGCCTTGCCATCCGTTTCTGGCATGTGGCGCCGCCGCGGTTCCTGACCGACCTTGGTTATCAGGACCTGTCCGAGGTGTACGACCTGTCGGTGTATGGGCCGGTGGGCACGGGGGTGTCCGGTCAGTTCGTGGCGATGCCGTCGATTCACGTCGCCTGGGCGGCAGTGATTGGATTCGGCATCGTGGGAGCGAGCTCCAGTGGGTGGAAGTGGCTGTTTGCCGCACACCTACCGGTTACATTCCTCGTCGTGGCCGCAACAGGGCATCACTGGTGGCTGGACGGGTTCGTCGCAATCGGACTGGTCGGGTTGTCGTGGCTGATTGACGAAGGCGTGCGCCGAGCTTGGCGATCTCGACGGAGCGACTCAGAGCTCGTTGGTGATGGCACCGAGAAGCTCGTCGAACTCGGTGAAGGCGGTGAATTGGGGGAATTGGGCGATCACGTTGTCGGGTGACCTGAACAGGAAGCCAACCTCAGCGGCGCCAAGCATTGAGGTGTCGTTATAGGAATCGCCTGATGCGATGACCTGGAAGTTCAACGACTGGAAGGCTTCGACGGCCTTTCGTTTCTGGTCCTGCTGACGGAGCTCATAGTTGGTGATCGTGTCACCGTCGACGATGAGCCGGTGGCACATGATCGTTGGCCACCCGAGCTGGGCCATGAACGGTGTAGCGAACTGTTCGAACGTGTCGGACAAGATGATCACCTGGGTGCGCTCTCGCAGCGCGTCGAGGAACTTGCGTGCACCCGGCATTGGTGCGAGGGTCCCGATGACCTCTT
>JBLFZD010000139.1:0-8422 GCA_047610085.1 Ilumatobacter sp.
ATCTCCGCATCCACCCCGTATTCTTCGGCGGCAGCTTGAGCAACGTGGACGAGCGTGCCATAGGCCAGCACCGTCAGGTCGGAGCCCTCCCGGTGAATCCGCGCCTTGCCCAGCTCGATCGTGTAAAAGCCGTCGGGCACCTCGCCGAGCGGATGCTGAGACCAAGGTGTGAGTGGCTGATCGTGATGGCCGTCAAACGGACCGTTGTACACCCGTTTGGGCTCCAGGAAGACCACGGGATCGGGGTCCTCGATGGCGGCCAGTAGGAGCCCCTTGGCGTCATACGGGTTCGAGACCACCACGGTCTTCAATCCGGCGACGTGGGTAAAGAGTGCTTCGGGGCTCTGCGAGTGCGTCTGGCCCCCGTAGATCCCGCCGCCGGTGGGCATGCGTATCGTGATCGGCGCGGTGAAATCTCCGGCTGATCGATACCGCAGACGAGCTGCCTCGGACACGATCTGGTCGTAGGCGGGATACATGTAGTCGGCGAACTGAATCTCGACGCACGGACGCAGGCCATACGCAGCCATGCCGACTGCTGCGCCGACGATGCCGGCCTCGTTGATCGGTGAGTCGAAGCAGCGATGCACGCCGAATCGCTCCTGCAGGCCGTGTGTGCAGCGGAAGACGCCACCGAAATACCCGACGTCCTGACCGAACACGACGACGTTGTCGTCCCGTTCCATCGCGACCACGTGGGCGTCTCGGATCGCTTCGATCATTGTCATCGCAGGCATCCTCAACCCACCACCTGTTCCGACTGTTCGATGAGGTGTCGTGGCGGAACCGCGTACACGTCTTCGAACATCGAGGCTGCCTCACTCGTGGCCCCGGTCTTTGCCGATCCATGCGAGTCGGCTTCCTGGAAGGCCACTTCGATCACTTCGTTCACTTCCTCGCGGAGTGTTTCATCGCGGCTTTCATCCCAAACGCCGATGGCGACGAGGTGCTGTCGAAGACGCGCGATTGGGTCGCCCAGTGGGAACGCAGTTGCTGCGCTGTCCGGCCGATACGCCGACGGGTCGTCGGAGGTGGAGTGCGCTCCGACTCGCATCGTGACCCACTCGATCAGTGTCGGACCGAGGTTCCGGCGCGCACGCTCAGCGGCCCACGTCGACGCCGCATGACCGGCGAGGTAGTCGTTGCCGTCGACACGTAGCGCGACAATGCCGAAGCCGAAACCCCGGTCCGCGAACGTCGCGGAAGCACCGCGAGCGAAATCCTCCGGCGTCGAGATCGCCCAGTGATTGTTGACGATGTTCAAGATGACCGGCGCCTGGTAGGTCGAGGCGAACACCAACGCCGAGTGGAAATCCGATTCGGCTGTGGCTCCCTCGCCGATCCACGCCGACGCGATGTCCGTCCCGCCGCGCAGTGCAGATGCCATTGCCCAGCCGACCGCCTGCACGTATTGCGTGGCGAGGTTTCCCGAGATCGAGAAGAAGTTCCATGCTTTCGACGAATACATCACTGGCAGCTGACGGCCGTGAAGCGGATCGTGGCTGTTTGACATCACTTGGTTCATCATGTCGACGATCGGGTAGCCGCCGGTGACGAGTAAGCCCTGCTGCCGATACGTCGGAAAGTGCATGTCACCGCTACGCAGCGCCTTGTACTGCGAACAGGCAATCGCCTCCTCGCCCAGACACTGCATGTAGAACGAGATCTTGCCTTGTCGATGAGCGCGCAACATGCGCGCATCGAGTTGGCGGACGAGCATCATGTCCCTCAGGCCAGCGGTCATGTGTTCGACGGACAGGTTGGGTGCCCACGGTCCAACGGCGTTGCCGTCATCATCGAGGACGCGAACCATTTGCTTGCGCATCAACGCAACACGTTCCACCTTCTCGTCGAGGTCAGGCCGCTGCATCTCTCCGGCAGCGCTCAGGAACATCGTTCCCGGATCATCCGCTTCAGGATCCCGCTTCGGCTCCGGAATTCGGAGTTGAAGCGGCCCGTGCTGTTCGGCGCTGTCAGTGTCCATACCGTTCAATCCTGGCCCTCGGTGACGGGGAGGTCAAGATGCAGAAGGTCGGCTGCGCAAACAATCACTATTGCCATCTTCGAATGAACAGTTGGTTAGTCGTAACTGTTCAATTGAACAGAATTAATTGATATCTGTGATCACAAGAGGTAGACGACCTATGTGCGCGAACTCGATGAAACCGACCGGCAGATCCTCGAACTCTTGAGGGAGGATGCTCGCCTATCAGCGCGCGAACTCGGCCGCCGTCTCGGTGTGGCCGCCGGAACAATCGGATCGCGCGTCCGGCGACTCGAGGAAACCGGCGTCATTCGCGGGTACCGGGCTGAAGTAGAGCCCGGGGCCATGGGACGATCGCTAGGTTTTGTCGTCGGGCTCGAAATTGCTCAGGGCGCAGCACTCGACACCACGCTCGACGAGCTCCTTGCGGCGCCCGAAATCGACGAGGTACTCGTCGTGACCGGGCGGTGGGACCTGCTGGTGATCGGTCGAGTCGCCGACCCGAGCGACCTCAACAGACTGTTGACACTCGGCCTCTGGCAATCACCATCATTTCGGCACAGCGAGACGATGGTCGTCACCGATGATCGCCGTGCGGTCGGGTACTGACCTCATCTCAGGTTGCGCCCTCGAGGATGAGTCCTCCACGCGGGGCTGCGACGAACACCTCGGTCTGAACATCGTCATCGGACACGCGCCGCCGGGTTACCACGCTGACTCTCCCGTTACTGCGAAGTTGGTCTTTCGCCCCGTCCAGCGCGCCCCGACTGACCCGACAAACCGCTGGTCGTCGCGAGGGCCGTCGGCCAGCGCGCACTGCAGGCCGCAACACCGCGGAGAACCGTTCGACGGCCATCTGTAAAGCGCCGCGGGCTACCTTCGTAAAGTGATCGAGACAAGAAGGCCGTGACACCGTGGCTGGGCTAGCACTCAACGCTGATCAAGCGCCTCAAACGGATTCGATATCGGCCGTTGAGTCGAAGCGAGCCTGGCGTGCTTTTGCGGTCGCCTCGACAAGCATATTTCTGTTCGTACTCGATGCCGGTTTGCTGTCGGTGTCGCTCCCCGAGATCGCCCAAACATTCCCGGATTCAAGTCGGGCGACGATCTCGTGGGTGAGTACTGGTTATCTGGTCACCGTTGCGGGCCTGCTTCTTGTGGCCGGCCGACTCGGCGACGCATTTGGTCGCAAGCGCATCTTCTTGATCGGGATGCTCATCCTCGGAATCGGCTCGATCGCTTCGGGGTTGGCTCCGTCGGTCGGGCTGTTGATCGGGTCACGAATGGTGCAGGGCGTTGGCGGTGCACTCGTGAGTGCCACCGGTTTGACGTTGGCGCTCCCTGATATTCCGCCACATCGGCGGGCGTTGGCCGTCGGGATCTGGGGATCGATTGGTTCTGTCGCCGCCATGCTCGGCCCGACGCTCGGGGCAGAGATCCTCGATGCCACCGGCTGGCGTTTGGCTCTTGCATCTATTGGGCCCATTGCTCTCGTTAGCTACCTAGCTGGGCGCCGACTGCTTCACGAGTCGACCGACACCAACGCTCCACGCCGCCTCGACCCACCCAGTGTGTTGCTCGCAACCCTCGGTATCGGTGCGGTCTCGCTGGGTCTCTCACAGAGCCGGATCTGGGGGTGGGGTGATGCAAAGACGTGGGCTGCATTTGCGTTCGGCCTGATTGCGTTCACGCTGTTTCTCGATAGGTCGCGACGTCACGACAACCCCCTACTCGGGCTCCATCTCCTGCGTATCCCCCGATACACAGGACCGACGATTTCGGCAGCGCTTCAACAGCTCGGCTTCTTCTCATGGTTCTTCTCGACCTCGTTTGTGCTCAGCGAGATCTGGGGGTGGTCGGTGCGTGAAACGGGTCAGGCAATCAGCGTGACGTTCTTCTTCTCAGCGATTACCGGGTGGGCAGGCGGCAAGGCTGGGGCTCGCTTCGGCATGTTCTGGCCAACCGTCGTTGGCGCCGTGGTGGCTGCTGCGGGTCCGCTGTATTGGGCGTACTCATTCGACACCGAGCCATCGTTCTGGACCGTGTACCTCCCCGGCGCGGTGCTCTTCGGCCTCGGCGGAGGGATTTGCGGCATCCTCACAACGGGCATGGCACTGCGGTCGGTGTCTGATGACGATCAAGGAATGGCCTATGCCGCCCATCAGACCGCTCGGCGGATGGCCTCGAGTTTCGGGCTGGCGCTAATGGCGACACTGCTGGGCGAGGCGAGCGGGACCGAGCTCCTCGGGGGCGCGCGAAATGTCTGGATCATGGTGGCTGCGGCACACTTGATCATGATCGTTCCACTCGCTTTCACCAGCCGCAACGACTGAACTCACAGCGCACTCCAACTCTTACGCCCGCGAGAGCACGGCAACGAGGAAGTCCGATTCCTCGTTGAAGCCGCGGAGGTCCCACGACGAAGCGCTCAAATCGACCCGGAGCCCTGTCGCTGCGGCGTCGTCGAAGAAGCCGTCGAATTCGTAGCCACGACCGGATCCGAAACCGGTCACGAGGCGTCCGCCGTCTGCGAGATGCGCTCCCAAGCGTTCGAGCACCAGGCGTCGGGTACTGACGGCAAGGAAGGCCATCACATTGCCCGCACACACAATAAGGTCGAAAGGTTCAGCGACGCCGCTCTCTGGCAGGTCGAGCTCAGCAAGATCGCCGACGAGCCAGGTCGGCCCGGGGTGGTCATCCACGGCCGCTGCGATCAATTCCGGATCACCGTCGACGCCGACGACGTTGTGTCCATGGCCGAACAAAATGGCACCCACGCGACCGGGACCACAACCAGCATCCAAGATGCGGGCATTGCGCCCGACCATCGCATCGACAAGCCGCGCCTCGCCGCCGAGATCGAACCCTTGTATGGCAAGATCCCGGAACCGTTGGATATACCGTTGCGAATGCTCCGGATCCTCTTCGATGATCCTCGTCCATTCGCTGCGGTCCGCCATACGAACGATGGTACGGCGTCAGGCCGCTGACGGCTGCCAGCCGGGGCGGCCAAACACGTGGCCAAGCTTGTTTTTTAGGCCGGTCGCTGCCCGCACATCGCGGGCAATATCGATGAACTCGTGGTAGCCGATCCGCATCGGGTTGAACGTCTTGATGTTCTTCGTCAGTCCGTACTTGATCCGACGAACCTCCGGCTCGAAGGTGCCGAACATTCGATCCCAGATAATGAGGATTCCGCCATAGTTCTTGTCGAGATACTGCGGGTTGGCGCCGTGATGCACCCGGTGGTGCGAGGCCGTATTGAACACCGCCTCGATCGGCTTGGGCAGCTTGTCGACGAGTTCGGTGTGGATCCAGTACTGGTACAGAAGATTGAGTTGTGCCGCCTTGGCCACGTGGTTGGTGGGAATACCAATGAGCGGCATCGGGAGGAACACCCACGACATGAGGAACCCGGACCAAGGTTGGCGAAGTGCCGTCGAGAGGTTGTAGCGCTCGCTCGAGTGGTGCGTCACGTGGTTCGCCCAAAACAGCCGAACCTCGTGCATCCAGCGATGGTCCCAGTAGTACAGAAAGTCCCATGTGACCATTGCGACGGGCAACGACCACTTGGTTGCACCGATATCGGCCACCCGCCGCTTGAACACAAACTTGTTCATCACGCCAACAGCGCCGACCAAGGCGAGGTTCACCACGATGTTGCCGCCCAACATGGTAAGGCTGGCTTTGGTATCCCGCGGTTCGTAGCCAACGGGGACGAGGGCGTCCGCAGGCAGCGTCGGGTCGCAAAGTTCCTCTCGGGTGGCGTCGTTGAGGTCGCCCTCGTCGCGAAGTTCACGTTTGGCAAGCCCGCGTGATTCCCAGATCATTGTGGCGATGAACGTCGGCAACGACAGGAGGTCGACGACGTCGATCGGGAGTGACTTCAGCTGCTTCATCGTGCCCATTCTGCCTCAGGCTGTCACTTCAAGACCAGAGCAGAGCGCGAACCTTCTCGATCAGATCACACCAAATCCGTCGAGGGCCTTCACCATGAACCACGTGCCGAAGACGGAACCGAGCACGATCATGATGATCCGGTTGTGGCTAATGAGCCATTGCGACGTCGAGTCCAGGACCACTTCGGACTTGAATGGCATCACGAACGAAATGCCGATGAGAGCAAGGTGGATCGATTCGTCGAGCACGACGAACAACACGAACAAGATCGTTGCCCCCGGTTGACCGAGGTCGGCGTCGCCAATCGCAGCCAGAGCGCTGAGTGTGAAGATCCAGAACTTGGCTCCGACGACCAGCAACCCGGCGCCGGTAAGGAACGCCTTGAGCGGGTTGATCCCGTCGACCGTCGCCATCCATTGAGGTGGGGGTGCATCGGGGTCGTCCTCGCCGGGGAACTGACCCACGGCAGTCACAAGAAGAGCACGGTGGACATGCCCGCGACCCAGGCCAACGCGGTGAGTCGGGACCTTCGGAGCAGCAGGATCGTCACGGCAATCTGAATCGGAACGATGGCGCTGCCCACGATGAGCGGGACCAACGACGTCCAGAGTCCACTCATCTCGATCCTGGGATCTCTGCATTCACGCCGCCATGCCGACACGCTGGTTTCCGAGGAAACAATCCGGGATAATCCCCTACACCGTCGAGAGATATCACTGCTGACGGAGCGCTCCGCGCACCTGGCCGTCGGCGACCGCATCGTGTTCATCAGCAGAGAGCTCTAGCCGGAGATCGATCTCGCTACGGTCCAGTACTCCAGTGAAGGCGAAATGATGCGGGCACGGACCAGCCGGCGAGCACGTGTCGATACCAACGTCCATCGTCTCACCACTCTCGGACCTCGGGCGGATCATCGGGTGGTGCGGTCGTAGCCGTCGCCTGTGGTTTCACTACTGCTGAGATTGGCAGCGACATCGACAACTCGATCCGTCAACCAGCCGGACTGAACGGGATCTTCGGGCTCAAGACAACCCACGGATTGGTCTCGGGACACGGGCACATTCCCGGGCCGAGGGGTTCGTTGGCCGCTGCCGACCTCGGGGTTTTCGGCCCGCTCGGCTGATCGTATGGCGATCTGCGAATCCTGCTCGAAGTGTTGACCAACTCGGGCTCGGCGGCTCGGCGCAGAGGGTGCACACGTCGACAGCGACATCCGACCGGTGATCGCGTCCTCCGACCTCCATCGCAACTACATGACGCTCCTCAACTCTTCGATGTCGTCGATGATCCCCGATGACCTGTGGGATGGCCTCGTCGCGAAGGCGGTCGGAAGCACGCAACACACGAACGACGAGTCGGTCATGTTCGCTCGCGATTCTGCCCTGGCGCATCGCCATTAGCTGGCGACGAATGAGCAGCGACCCCATGCACAGCACGCCCGGGCTGACGTGTTCGAAAACATTGATGTGATGATCGTGGATGGTTCAGATGCGCCATACCGAGACATCCTGTTCTGGGCGGGTCTTGCAACGATGCCCCATCTGCCCTCGGTCGCCATACCGATTGGCCACACTGCGCAAGGCCTTCCCGTCGGCATGCAACTGATTGGCCCGACGTGGTCAGCTCACAAGATTCTCAGCATTGGCGAGGAAATATCGTCGGTCCTCGGCAAGCGCTTCACGCCGCTGACATTCGTCGCCGATTGGCGATCCTGAGGGGTCAGCTCCCCGCATTTTCGTCGACGACGCGCTGCGTGTTTGCTGCGAGCGAGGTGTCCTCGACAATTTCAAGAACGTCCTTACCTAGCGTCTCCAGTTTGGCCAGCGAGATGTTGTCGATGACGGCTTCGGATGCCCCACCTTCGGTTTTACCCTTCGGCTCCCATCGGCCTGCTTGATATTCCTCACCCTTCCACCAAGACGAGTAGGCCTGGTTCTCGTTCCCAGACGGAATACGCAGATTCAACGCCGCAGGGTCGTGGACGATGTACCGGAAAATGCTGTAGCTCGGAGCACAATCCCTCACCCAGTCTCCGGGAGCAACGCCGAGCGCCACTTCAAGATCCCAGAGTCCGCGTGCTCCAGGAGCTGCGGCTTGGGCGAGCAGGCCGTCGGCTGATGCCAGCGGCGCCACAAAGTTTGCATCGGATCCCCAAGCGCCCCATCCCGTGCCGCCTTCGTTCAAGTTGAAGATGTTCTTGTGAGCCCTGACCGAAATGAACGCATGAGCGCCAGCAAGGAACTGCTCAAGATGCTTGGACTGTTGGGACTCAGCGTCGTCCTTCGATCCCATGTACTCGTCAACGGACCCGATCTTCTCTTTCGAACCAACCTGACTCGCCAGCCACGCACCGCCAGCGGTGGTCGTTTCCTCGGAGTCCTCTGGACGGGTTGTTGGGGTGGTTCCTTCGTTGAAGGACCTCGATTTGTCTACAACGCCGCGAAGCTTGCCCCACCTCCCCGTCGCATTCTCCTTCGACTGAGCCTCCTCCGCCGTCGGACCGACCCTGCGAATAATCTTGGAACGGCCCGGCGACTC